>JAFAKX010000256.1 GCA_019234945.1 Silvibacterium sp. | reverse complement strand
TGCGGGCGCGGTCTTTCACTGAATCGAGGGAAGCCTGCCAACGTTGCGTATCGCGGCGGGCGCGCAGGGCGCGGAGGCGCTCGACCTGCTTACGCTCCAATGATTCGTCGATGCGCTGGATAGGGATCGGAGGCTCGTCCTCGCGGGTGAAGCGGTTGACGCCGACGACGGTGGCTTCTCCGGTGTCGACGGCGCGCTGGTATTCGTAGGCGGCGTTCTGGATCTCCTGCTGCACCCAGCCCTGCTCGATGGCGCGGAGCATGCCGCCGAGGGCGTCGATGCGGTCGAGGTAGGCGCGGGCCTGCTGCTCGATTTCGGCGGTGAGCGATTCGACATAGTACGACCCGGCGAAGGGATCGATGGTCTGCGCGACGCCAGATTCACTCGCGATAATTTGCTGTGTCCTAAGCGCGATGCGCGCCGCCTCTTCGGTGGGCAGGGCGAGGGCTTCGTCGTATCCGTTGGTGTGGAGGGACTGGGTGCCTCCGAGCACGGCCGAGAGGGCCTGGATGGCGGTGCGAACGATGTTGTTCTCGGGCTGCTGCGCGGTGAGCGTGGAGCCGGCGGTTTGCGTGTGGAAGCGGAGCATCCACGAACGGGGATTCTTTGCCCCGAAACGGTCGCGCATGATGGAGGCCCAGAGGCGGCGTGCGCAGCGGAACTTCGCGACCTCCTCGAAGAATTTGTTGTGGGCGTTGAAGAAGAAGGAGAGACGTGGCGCGAAGCGGTCGATGTCGAGTCCAGCGTCGATGGCCGCCTGGACGTAGGCCATGCCGTTGGCGAAGGTGAAGGCGACCTCCTGCGCGGCGGTCGAGCCGGCCTCGCGCATGTGGTATCCGGAGATGGAGATGGTGTTCCAGTCGGGCACTTCGTCGTTGGCCCAGGCGAACATGTCGGTCACGATGCGCATGGCGTGTGGGATGGGATAGATGTAAGTGCCGCGCGCGATGTACTCCTTGAGGATGTCATTCTGCACGGTGCCGGAGAGTTTCTTCACGTCGGCTCCGGTGCGGCGGGCGACGGCAACGTAGAGGGCCAGAAGAATACTCGCGGTCGCGTTGATGGTCATCGAGGTAGAGATCTTGTCGAGGGCAATGCCGTCGAAGAGGCGCGTCATGTCCTCGATGGAGTCGATGGCGACGCCTACCTTGCCCACTTCGCCGAGCGACATGGGATCGTCCGAGTCGTAACCGATCTGCGTCGGCAGGTCGAAGGCAACAGATAATCCCGCCGTTCCGTTGGCGATGAGGAATTTGTAACGGCGATTGGACTCTTCTGCGTCTCCCATGCCCGCGTACTGGCGCATCGTCCAGAGGCGTCCCCGGTACATGGTGGGCTGAATGCCGCGCGTGAAGGGGTACTCGCCGGGATATCCGAGGTCGCGCTCGGGGTCGAAGCCGATGGCGTCGAGGTCGGCGGTAGTGTAGACGGGTTTGGAATCGCTGGGCATGGACGGAGTAATTTTAGCGATTGAACAGAAGCTTTGCGGGTCTTCCCATGAAAGAGGTCCGCTGAGGGCAAGCCAAACAGCTATCATCGGCTCGGAGGCAAAGATGGCGGAAAGTGTCGGTGTGATGGCAAGAGAACTGGGCGACGGGCGCACTGATCTCGTATTTGAGCTGATCACAGCGGGCTTCGAACCAGACCGGCCAGATGAAGGTGGTGTTTCGCTCCTGAGCTGGTGTGCCTATTACGGAGATGTGAGCGCGATAAAGTTCCTGCTTTCCAAAGGTGTTCAGCTGGCTTCTCTAGGGCCGAATCTCGATCTGAACGGAGCTTGTTTTCATGGCCATTGGCGGCTATGCAAGTTCCTTCTCGAACAAGGTGCTGATGCTAATGCTGCCGATAGCCAGACTGGCGAGACTCCTCTTCACAGCGCGCTGTGCACTACCGATCGTGTTCAGCACGACAGGGTTCTTCAAGTACTTCTCTCGTTAGGAGCGAACCCCAACGCAGTCACAAAGAGCGGTGTAGAAACTGGAGGCTTTATGCGCGATGCACGAACCAAAGGCGAAGCGCCGCTCCATCGTGCAGCCGCATTTGGGAATGAAGCCACGATCGAGTTGCTTCTTAAGTATGGGGCGAAAGTCGACACCCGAGACGCCTATGGCGACTCACCGCTCAGTTGGGCAAGTTGGTATCTCCGTCCTGATTCGATCTTGCGATTGCTCTGCTTCGGCAACTTCAATATCCGTCTGGACCGGCAATCCATGCGGGCCAATCTGGTGGGGCGCCCGTGGGATCCTCCTTCGACGAAGTAAGGTGTGTGCTCGGTCCGGCTAACAGTGGTCAGCTAACCCGCCGTCAGCAGATTCGCATCTCGAATCACGACCCAGTTTCCCGCTGGCTCTTTTCGCAGGATCGACAGCGTGTGGCCGGAGCGGCGCGAGGGCTGGCCTCCACTGCGGGGCGTGATAGTGACGGAGAGATGGCTCCAGCACCAGGCGATGTCGCCGTGGATCTGGATTTCGCGGGTTTCGTGCGTGGCTTCGATGCGGACCATCGGAACCATTGACTGGAATGCCTCCGCGAAGGCTCGCTTGCCGTGCATCGGAGGTTGTCCGGGGACGAGGAAGATGGCGTCGTCGGACATGAGGGTGAGGACGGTCTGGAGGTCTCCCGCGGTGGTGGCGCGCAGCCAGGTGTCCATCAGGTCGCGGATGGCCTGCTCGTCACTCACGGATACCTCTGCGCTCACGGCTGTTGTGTCTGTCGCTTCAGCTTCTCTTTCCGCCTCGCGCGGTAGAAGGAGCTGAAGGCGAAGTAGAAGAAGATGAGGGCGACAACGGCGTAGGTGATGAGACGGGTGTGGCTGGGTCCGGAGTACCAGGTGTGGCGGAGGCGCCATGCGCCCTGGGCGAAGAATATGCCGAAGAGAGCGAAGAAGAGTCCGGTGATTTCAAGCCAGAGCACGCCGCCGGCATGAGCAAAGGGCCCCCAAACGGATTTGCCGAAATTTTTTGCGCCAGCAGTTACTGCGCGTCCTGTCTGGGCACTGCGGGCGGCGTAGGCGGGAGCCTCCTGCTGCATGGAATGAGCGGCTTGCGAGGCGCGGTCACGAAGGATTCCGGAGGCGACACGGACGCCAATGCCCAGTTTGCGTCCAACGCGAGTCGGCTCCATACACCAAAGTGTAGCAGCCTGATTCCGATTCGAATTGCCTCTGTCGCGCATCGGAAGTAATGTAAGGGAAACCTGCAAGTGCGCCTCGCGAAATCCGGGGTGGAAATGGAGCGAATCTTTGAATCAGAAACTGCGGAACCTTGTGCAGCAGCTTGGCGAAGCCATTCACGAAAGCGTTTCCGAATCGGAGCAGATCGCAGGGGTGGTGAAAGACATTCGCAAGCAGGGGTTCGATGTGTTGTTGATGCTCGAGGCGACGATCGGCTTGAACGAGCTGGAGCAGCAGCCTCCGGCTCAGCTGGATGAGCCGGACGAAGAGGGTCAGAGCGGGAGCCGGAGCTTTACGGCCCAGGACCTGAATTTTCTGAAGTCGCTGCGAATTTCCATCGAAGAACACGAAGAGCGTCGCTAAGCATTTTTCGGAGACCCCTGTCGCTCATCAAGACTTGATGCCCTCGTCCCGGCGTTTGTGGTAGTATCCGCTCGTCTCTGCGGGCGTCCATCGCAAAAGGCTCTGCCGCCTTGAGTTCGAAGCCGAAGAGACGATGAGGGATGCGAACAGACCATGAGAGACACACTGGGCGTATTGCTGGCGGGCGGCGCAGGTGAACGGCTGTTTCCGCTGACGCGTGACCGGGCCAAACCGGCGGTTCCGTTTGGCGGCAATTACCGCATCATCGACATAACCCTTTCCAACTGCATCAATTCCGAACTCAGGCACGTCTATATCCTCACGCAGTACAAGGCGCTGTCGCTGAACCGGCACATCCGCGAGGGCTGGACAAGCGTCGTCGCTCAGGATCTGGGCGAATTTATCGAAATTCTGCCGCCTATGCAGCGCGTGAGCACGAACTGGTACATGGGCACGGCGGATGCCGTTTACCAGAATATTTACTCGATCGGCTCAGAGCAGCCGCGCTACGTGCTGATTCTCTCCGGTGACCACATCTACAAGATGCACTACGGCAAGATGTTCGAGCAGCATGTGGACTCGGGCGCGGACGTAACGCTTGCCACGCTGCCGGTGGACCCCTCGGAGGTTGCGGCGTTCGGCGTGGTGGAGGTGGGGAGAAACGGCGAGATCATCGCGTTCCAGGAGAAACCGAAGACCACGAACCTCCGGTCGCCATTCAATCCGAACATGGTGGACTGCTCAATGGGCATCTACCTCTTCAATACTGATGTGCTGCTACCGGCGCTCATGCAGGACGCTGAGGATCCGTCCTCGAAGCACGACTTCGGACACAATATTCTGCCGGCGATCCTGGGCAAGTACAAGATGCGCGCTTATAACTTCGTCGATGAGAACAAACAGGGACAGGCGCTCTACTGGCGGGACGTGGGCACGCTGGATGCCTATTACGACGCCAATATGGACGTATCGTCCGTGTCGCCGGTCTTCAACCTGTATGACTCGAAGTGGCCGATCCGGACGAGGGTCAGGCAGTATCCGCCGGCGAAGTTTGTGTTCGGAGAGCCCGGGCGTACGGGCATGGCGATCAACTCGATCGTCTCGGCCGGGTGCATCATTTCGGGGTCGGTGGTACGCAACAGCGTGCTGTCACAGGACGTGCGCGTGAACTCCTACACGGAGCTGGATTCGACCATCGCGTTTTCGCACGTGAATATCGGGAGGCATTGCCGCATCCGGCGGGCGATTATCGACCGCGATGTGCAGCTTCCAGAGGGCACGGTGATCGGCTACGACCAGACTGAGGACAAGAAGAGGTACTTCGTCACTCCGAGCGGATTGACGGTGGTGACACGCGATTATTCGCTATACGAGAATCCGGTTGCGCCGGAATACATTCTGGAGAGCTAAGACAGTCCCGGCGGGCTGTTTCATCCGGCCAAACCGTCCGCCTCGGACCTGTTGGACTGTGCGACAGGCCGGGTGGTACTGTCTCTGTGTCCTTTTCAGGAGGTCTTCTGTGCCGATCAAAAGGCTTGCTGCAGCTACTCTTCTTGCCGTATCCACCGCCGTGCTTTCGGCGCAATCGGCTCAGACCATAAACGGCTTCATCAGCGAGGATCAGTGCGGCGCATCGCACAGCGCGCCGAGCGCTTCGGCAACGAAGTGCGTGAAGGGCTGTGTCGGCAAGGGCGCAGCTCCGGTGCTGGTGAGCAACGGAAAGGTCTACAGGCTCAAGGGCGACGATTCCGCCGTGAAGAGCCTGGCCGGCCAGAACGTCACAATCAAGGGCACCGTCGATGGCGATACGATTACGGTCAGCTCGGTCGAGGCGCAGAAGTCTTAGTGTGGTAAAACGGCGATCAGCTCAATCCCACAAAGAGGCCTGGGCAGGCGATGATTTGACGGACTGATCGGGAACCGTCATGCCTCCTAATTGCGACGGATTTCTCGAATCTTCCTGTACGTCAGCGATGTGGCTCGTTCAACGCGCTTTTACGGTGAGACCCGCTTCGCGCCGGCTCGGCTGACGCGCAAGGAGCTGTGACGCTACTCGGCCTCGGTGTCGGTTTCGGTCCACTCGACCGACTGGGTCCAGGGAAACGCCCGCAGATGTTCGACCAGGGTGTTCATCAGCGCGGTATCACGGGTTGCCGATTCGAGGATGGCCTGTACGACGGAGTGGTCCGTATCTTCGACCTGCTCGGCCCGAATGTTGCGGAGCGCCAGCGAGCGTGCGGCGACGGCTCGCGTGACCTCATATTCGGCGTCAAGCTGGTGCTCGGTGTCGGAGAAGAGCCTGAGGCGGTAAAGCTTGTGGGTGTCCAAGGCGGCCAGCGAGCGTTGGTCGATTGCCCGCGAGAGCGGCCGCAGGACGAGGTTGATCAGTACCAGAAGTGCAGTGACAAAAATTGCGTCGAGCGTCTGGCCGGCTCCCGCGCAGGCACCGACCGCGGCTGAACACCATAGGGTCGCCGCGGTGTTCAGGCCGCGCACACTGCCGCCGTCCTTCATGATGGCGCCCGCACCGAGAAAGCCGACTCCGGAGACCACGTAGGCGACGACCTGGGTGGTCCCTGGAGCGATGGTCAGGCCGAGATCGACGAAAGCGGCCGCCCCGAAGCAGACCAGCGTGTTGGTGCGCAGGCCCGCGGCGCGTTGACGCCACTGGCGTTCCGCGCCGATGCACGCGCCCAGGATCAGGGCAGCCACAAGGCGCAGAATGCTGGTCGCCCGCATCAGAGGGACGGCTTCCGACCAGAAGTGGCTCCAGGAGTTGTTCATAGCGAGGAGTTCATAGCGAGGAGTGGTTCGTCGCGATATATCCTTTGCAATGAGCTTAAATTGCTAACCTGTGCAGGCTCACGAATATCGATTCTCGCAGACTGAATTTCGGCTCGTTTTCCTGTATTCTGGCGACTTCAACGCGATAGAAGGCTTTAGGTTTCCTCCCACGGAACCGGCCCTGTGTTGCTTGCGTATGAATTGCCATGGGCTTAGCTGGGGCAATGACGTGGGAGATGGATGGGTTTCGGGTCGTCCGGACCAGGCCGAGAACTGGACCAGTAGCTCCGGAACCACGTCCAGTGTCTCAGGGGAGGCCGGAGCCGCGCCGCGAGGCCGTTCCGGGAGCGCAGAGGACCGGGCGTCCGGGCTCCGGCTCCGATCAGTGGTCAGGAGCAGGATTTTTGCAGGCCGGCGTGGCCGCCATTCCCGGAAATCGGGCAGCGCTACGGGGAGCAGAGAGAGGATTGGAACCCGACTGGCAGATTGTAGTACAGCGATGCCTCGATGGCGACTCGGTTGCGTGGGCCGAGCTGGTCAAGGCGCATCATCGCCGAATCTACTCGCTGTGCTACCGATTTACCGGCTCCGCGCACGACGCCGAGGACCTGACGCAGGACGTCTTCATCAAGGTCTATGGAAATCTCAGCTCATTTGACCTGACCCGGGGCAGCTTCCAGACATGGCTTACGACGCTCGCCCGTAATCTGCTGGTCGATCATTTCCGCAGGACAAAACAGCAACGCGTAACAGATTCGATGGACGCGGGCTGGGACGAATCGGAGGAGCATCCGATGGCGGACCGGCTTGCCACAGCGGGCCCAAGCCAGCACGACCGTGCAGCGCAGAAGGAGATTGCGCGCATGGTCCAGGAGGCTCTGACAAAGATTTCACCTGAATTAAGAGAAGCCGTTATTCTTCGTGACTTGCAAGACATGGACTACAAGGAAATCGCGCAGGTTTTGCGCATCCCCGAGGGTACGGTGAAGTCGCGTATCAGCCGGGGCCGGGCGGAACTGGCGCGGTTATTAGAACGTAATAAAGGACAGGTGGTTTAGATGTCGGAGCGCAATCCATTTGAACAGCATCCGAAGGGTCCCGAGAGAGAGCACGGGGCCGGGCGTGAGCTTCGCTGCGAAGAGTGGGAAGCCCTTCTGGCCGATGCCCTCGATGGCATGATGCCCGCGGCCGAAAGCGCCAGCTTTGAAACGCACAGCCACTCCTGCGCCGCATGCGCGGGCCTGCTGGCGCAGTCGCGCCAGGGGCAGGAGTGGATGCGCTTCCTGCACTTCGAACCGGAACCGCCGGCCGACCTTATGGAGCACATTCTCGGCCGAACAAGCGGCGCCGTGGCTGAGCGGCCGCTGGCCGTCTATGGGGCACCTATCCCGGCCGGCCCCGGCATTTTGCCGCTGCCGCGACGGCGGTTTGTGTGGGATACGCGGATGATGATGACGGCCGCAATGGCCTTCTTCTCGATCGCGCTTACGCTGAATCTGGCTGGAGTGCAACTGACCCACCTGAAGCTGTCGGACCTTACTCCGGCGAGCATCGAAAGCAATCTGACGCGGCAGTTCTACGGCGCGAAGAGCCAGCTGGTTCGCTATTACGACAACCTTCGCTTCGTTTACGAAGTGGAATCGAAGATGCGCGAGCTGCGCCGCGATGAAGAGACTCCGCGGCCTGCTGCGAAGCCGCAACAGAACAGGCCGGCCCCGCAGAGTGCTCCGGCCGGAGGGTCGAGCGGAGGCGCTGGAAATGGACACAAGACCGGCGGCAGGGTCGAATCGACTCCCGCCGTTCCCGAGCCGGATGTGATTTTTGGGCCCAAGACCCTGGCTCGCGCAGGCTCGCCCGATACGGACTCGTCCACTCCTTTGCGTGGCGAAGAAATTCAGGCGTCCTGCCCGCGCGCCCATGAAGTCATTTACAAGCAGAACAAGAACCAAGAGGTATACACTTTGATCGTTTCTCGACGGTACAAGGCAGAAAGGGGCCTGGCATGAACTGCGCCAACCATCCCTCTGCCCAGGTGGCAGCCTATTGCCAGAATTGCGGAAAGGCGCTCTGTACCCAGTGCGTGCGATCTGTTTCCGGAGTAATTTACTGTGAGCAATGTCTGGCGGCCAAGCTGGGCATCAGCGGTGTGGGACCCGGCGCTCCGGCAGGGGGGGCCTATACCGGAACCGCGCCCGGAGCTGCGGCTTACGCAGTACCCGGAGTCGTCGCTACGGGCGGACCGAATCCGGCGACGGCGGCGGCCCTGGGATTCATCCCCGGCGTGGGCGCAATGTACAACGGCCAGTTCGTCAAGGCGCTCGTTCATGTGCTGGTTTTCGTCATCCTGATTGGCATCTCGGGCAATCACGGCATCTTCGGTGTCTTCATCCCGGCGTGGGTTTTCTATCAGGTGTTCGATGCATACCAGACGGCGAAGGCGCGACGCGACGGGCTGCCGCTACCCGATCCTTTTGGGCTGAATGAACTGGGAGCCAGGATCGGGATTCCCAATTCTCCAACCACACCGCCGTTCACCCAGACATACACGACCGCGCCTCCACCGCCGGCCGCTGGCTACACCCCTCCCGCAGCGGGGTTTGGTCCGCCGGCCGATTACGGCGCGCAGTATCCTCCGTACACTGATGTGCCGCCAGTGCCTCCCGTTCCGCCGGCAGTCGGGGTTCCTCCGGCTGAGCCCGATTCCTACGCTCCTGTGCGGCGGCGTGAGCCGATCGGTGCTATCGTACTCATCGGCCTCGGGCTGCTCTTCCTGTTCAACACGCTGGGAGTCTTTGGCGGCGAATGGCTTCACCACACCTGGCCGATCCTGATCATCGGCCTCGGCGCGTGGCTGTTGATTCGCCGTGCACGAGGGGTTCCGCCTTCACCTCCCCCGCCCGGTCCACCCGTGGGAGGTGGACAATGAATCCGTACCTCTTCATTCACCGCATCAAGGGGCCGGCGATGCTGCTGGTCTTCGGGATCACGGCGCTGCTCCACGAGTGGGATATCCTCTCCTTTGGCCGGAGCTGGCCGCTCTACCTGATTGTGCTGGGCGTGCTGCAGCTTGCCGAGCGCGCGGCCTGGTCGCAGCACCAGCAGCAGCAGTACACACAGGGGGCGTATGCGGGCCCGGGCACCGGGCCGGGTGTCCCGGGAACCCCAGGCGGATTCGCGGACGCGCCGTCATCGTCCTCGATTGTCGTATCACCGCCCAGCCTGCCGGACGATCCCAATCGCCGCTTCGACCAGGGAGAGGGGAGGTAGCGCATGGCGGTCAATCCTCCACCTTATCCGCCGCCTTACTCCGGCCGGGACGCACGCCGGCAGGCGCGCGATCAATGGCGGGCCCAACGCGATCAATGGCGGGCTCAGCGCCGCTACTGGCGCAATGTGTATGGATATCGGCGGACATCCATCGTCGGGCCATGTCTGCTGGTAACCATCGGCGTTGTCGCCTTGCTGCTCGAAACGGGCAAGCTGAGCGCGGGGGCATTCTGGATCTGGTATGCGCGCTGGTGGCCGGTTCTGCTGATCCTGGTGGGACTGGTATCGCTGGCGGAATATTTCTGGGACCGGAAGAATCCCTACGCCGGATACCGCTCCGCCGGGGGCGTCGTCTTCCTGATCATTCTGCTGGCCTGCATTGGATGGAGCGCGCATGGGCACTGGTGGGGCACGTTCAGCCATTTTGACGACAACGGCGAAGAGTTCTTCTCCATGCTCGGCGAGGAGCACGACAACGATGTTGAGATGGACCAGTCGATCCCCAACGGCGGAAGCGTAACTATACAGAACGCGCGCGGCGATGTGACGGTTACCGCATCAGAAGACGGGCAAATGCATCTTCGCGCTCACCAGGTCGTGCACTCCTCAGATAAGGACGCGCCGGGCATCTTCGACCAGGTAAAGCCGAAAGTCGTGACTTCAGGGACCGGAGCCGTCGTCTCGGTTGCCGGTCGCGCCGGCGCGCGCGTTGACCTGACCGTGCAGGTGCCGGAAAAGACCTTCGCCACGGTGAACACCGGTCATGGCGACGTGACGATTGAGGGCTTGAAGAACAACGCCGATGTGAACACGCAGCACGGCGACGTGAAGTTCGACGGCATCACTGGCGATGTTCACGCCCGGATGGACCACGGTGATTTGTCGGCGCACGACATCGGCGGGCACGCGCTGGTGGATGGGCGCTTCGACGACGTTACCTTGTCGGAAATCAAAGGCCAGGTGGTGCTCGACGGCGAGTCCCTGGGCGACACGCACCTCGAGCAGGTTGGCTCGACGGTTCATTTTCATACCTCACGCACGGATCTCGACATTCAGAAGCTTGGCGGCGATCTGACGATGGATTCAAGCGACCTGACGGCGAATCAACTCTATGGGCCGGTGCGCATCGTGACGCGGTCGAAGAACATCGACCTGACGCAGGTCACAGGCGACACGCACATCGAGACAAGTAATGGCGATGTGAATGTCGTTGCCGCGCTGCCGCTGGGAAATATGCAGATTACGAATCACACCGGCGGCCTGACGCTGTCGGTGCCCGAGGATACGAGCTTCGTCGTAAACGCGAGCACCACGGCAGACGACGAGATCGAAGCTGACTTCCCGATGCAGAGCTCGACGAGCGGCGACCGGCGCACGCTGCAGGGCACAGTTGGACACGGCGGCGTAAAGCTCGACCTGAGCACCAGTCATGGGAACCTGCAGTTGAAGCAGGGCTCGTCGGCTCCCATGCCGCCACCCAGGCCGCCGCAACCGCCGGAGATTAAGCCACCCACGCCTCCGACACCGCCGAAACATCTGAAAGCGCCGAATGGAGAAACGGCGACGCCTACGGTCCAGTAAGAGGAATTTAGGAACAGTGTGGCACCATCGAGCATCTGCCAGGCCGCCGGCTCCCTGTTGGTTGCGTCGGCTCATGTGTATCGGCTCAGTCTTAAGTATTTCCTAAACTGCTGACGCTTTCGGCCCGCGCCAGCTTTTCGTTGACCACGAGTTCGATCTGGTCGAGAACCTGCTCGAGGCTCAGCGAGGTCGAATCGATGATGATCGCATCCGGCGCGGGGCGCAGCGGAGACTGGGCGCGGTTGCGGTCGCGCTCATCGCGCTCACGCAACTCGCGGCTGATCTCCGCGTGCGACATACCGTCGGTAGAGGCTGCTATCGATACGGGGTCGGCGGCCTGCTCATAGCGGCGCTGGCTGCGCGCCTCCGGTGAGGCATCGAGGAAGAATTTGAGGTCGGCGTCGGGGAAGACCACTGTGCCGATGTCGCGGCCCTCCATGACGACGCCTCCGGTTTTGCCCATCTCGCGCTGCAGGTCGACCATCCAGGCGCGGATGGCCGGATGAACGCTGACGCGCGAGGCGGCCTGCGTGACTTCGGGGTCGCGGATGAGATCCGTGACGTCGGCGCCATCGAGCAGGACGCGGTTTCCCACGGGCGTGGGCTCAAGCGCGACCTCCGTTGTTCGAGCAAGACGCTGAAGGCCGGCGGCATCATCGGGATCGATGCCGCTGCGCAGAGCCTTGAGGGCGAAGGCGCGATACATGGCTCCGGTTTCGAGATTGAGCAGGCCAAAATGGGCTGCGAGATGCCTGGCCACTGTGCTTTTGCCGGCTCCAGCCGGACCATCGATGGCGATAATGAGGCGTCTTTCATTCATTCAGGGGCACTCATTCAGGATTCTTACCGTCGTCCTTTTTTCCCTTGCTCTTCCGTTTCTTGTCCTTCCAATTCCCGAACGGTGGCTTCGTGCCGCCCGGTTTCGGACCGGACTTGAAGCCAGATCGGCCACCGCCGGTGTTGCCGCGCGACTGCTGCCCGCCGAACTTCTTTTGTGATCCGCCGAATTTCTTTCCTGCAAATTTGCCGCCGCCGGGTCTTCCGCTGCTCTGATCTTCAGGGCTCCGACGCGAGCCTTTGAACCCCGAGTTTCCAAACCTTGCGTCACCCGGTTTCGCCTTGCCGGATTTCGAGAATCGCGATGGCTTCCAGCCCCCTTTGCGCTGCGGGAAGCCGGTTTTCCGGTCTTCTCCTTGTTCGCCCCGCCGTTCTCCGCCCCGGTCCGGCGCGGAGTCTCGACGTTCCTCGCGGAAAAATGGCCGCTTTGCGCCGAATTTTTTTGGTGGGCGCTCGCGGTCTGCTCCGTACTTCTTCGGTGGAAACTTGCCACCCTGCC
>JAFAKX010000096.1 GCA_019234945.1 Silvibacterium sp. | reverse complement strand
ACTCGGTCAAAAGGGCGCAACGTACAGATCACGTACAAAATGGTGCGTTCATTTTGGCCTTGGAAGATAAGCTGCTGAAACAAAGTAACTTAGAATTGGTGGAGGCGGCGGGAGTCGAACCCGCGTCCGAAATCGTTGTCAACAAAGAGAGGCTCCATGCTCAGTCGCGTTCCTGAGGTTTCGCTTTGCGCGCTCAGAACCGACAAGATGCGCGCATCGCTAGTCCGTGGATCTCGCCGTTATGACCCGTACCCAGCCATAACGGCCAGCCTGCTGTGCGACGTCCTTCCGAAGCCCGCAGGCGAAGCCGCGGAGGACGGCTGCTTAATTAATTAAGCAGCGTATGCCAGTTGATGATCGGCAATTATCATTTTCCAGGCGATTACGGGTGCCCAGCCCCCGGCATGCCTCTTTGCCGCAAGCGATCCCGTCGAAACCGTGACGCCCCCATTGAGGTGGTATCCAGCCCGGCGTGAAACCCGAGACTCGCACTATTCTACTCTCTTCGCGTTAGGGGCGCAGGGGATACCCCTCCCCCTCTTGCGGTAGCTTCTTTCAACTATTTGATTTTATTGAGGTCTCTTTTCCAGATCGCGGCCAGGTTATTGATTCTCAAGACTTTGCGAGTCTCATTGATCGTCACTCATTCATTCTAAAGGAGTTGCTGCCAAGCCATCCACTGCAGCCACATTCGCGATCGAGCTTCATTTCTTCAGGTTCAGGTCTCTGAAGATCCCTCTATTCTTATTTTACCGTGTCTGGAATAATTCTCCGCCACGGAGCAGGCCCGCGTAGAACCCTAACCAACCAGCTCCCAGATGCGAGCAAGATGATGGTCGTCGTGTTCGGCGACGAAATGAAGGTGGTCGGCGAGGCGCATCGGCGTTTTGAGGCGGGGGTGAGGAAGTGCACGGCTGAACGACAGCGCATCGAGGCTTTCGATCCGGCTCAGGAGGGTCTGCCTCGCGCCCCGGAAGTCGGACATGATTCGCTCGAGTGGCTGGTCGTTGTGGTTTGCTTCGTCGGTCTTCCGATTCATCAGGTCAGCGGGGGTGAGCTGATCGCGTCCGGCGACGAAATCTTCGACACGGGCGAGCCACAGCGGTTCAAGATCGAAGAGATGACCACTATGTTCCTGCGCCGACCACTTGCCGTCCGGTTTTGCGGTAAGGAGCACTCGCGGAGCGCCGCGAAGCGCTTCTTCCAGCCGCGCCGGTGTGCCGCGGAGACGGGCGCGCAGGTTGGGAAGAAGTTCCATGGGAAATGAGGAATCAAATTTGCGTTCAAACCATCGCGTTATATGGCTCATGCGATCCTTCCTTCTCGGCTCGAATTGCCAGCCTACGCATTTGAACCCGTTGCCTCAAGCGGCCTGGGCGGAGGCGCACCCTGAAGGGTAACAAAGCGCTGCGGCTGACAGCAGGCTTCCGTGAGCCGCGCCAGATCCGCCTGCATCTGGCGGTCGGCGCGCAGCGATGTGAGCGTGGTGTCGAGAATCGCGGACGCTTTTGCGTCTGTGGGCCACTCGATTCTGTAGTGCATCCACCTTCCTTCCCGGCGCGTGCTCACGATGCCCGCTCTGCGCAGGTAGGCCAGGTGGCGCGAGATTTTCGGCTGGCCCTGGCGCAGAATCTCGACGAAATAGCAGACGCACACTTCGCGGTCGCGCATGAGATTGAGAAGTCTGAGGCGGGTGCGATCGGCGAGGGCGGCAAATAAAGGAACCAGATCAAAGGCTTTTGCGGGACGCTCCATGGAAATTCATTATATGTGCGTTGACAGATATGTCTAACACGCATATATTCGCTTTAACGAATACGAACGAAAACTGCAAATGGACATTCATTCGGTAGTCCGCGAGAAGTATGGCGAAGCCGCCCGCAGGGTTTCCCAATCCGGCAGGGTAGCGTGCTGCGACTCTGGGCTGAGCTGCTGCGATCCGATTACGAGAGACCTCTACAGCGGCGAAGAAAAGGGCATGATCCCGGAGAAGGCAGTCCGGGCATCACTAGGCTGCGGAAATCCTACGGCGTTGATTGAACTGAAGGAAGGTGAGACGGTGCTCGATCTTGGGTCCGGGGGAGGAATCGACGTGCTGCTCTCGGCGCGACGCGTCGGCCCGACGGGAAAAGCATATGGCCTGGATATGACTGACGAGATGCTTGCGCTGGCGCGAGCGAACCAGGAGCAGGCAGGCGTGACGAATGTCGAATTTTTGAAGGGTGAGATCGAGAACATTCCCTTGCCTGACAGCTCAGTGGATGTTGTGATTTCGAATTGTGTTATCAACCTCTCCGCGGACAAGGATCGGGTGCTACGGGAAGCCTTCCGGGTGCTGCGGCCCGGCGGCCGCTTCGCCGTGTCGGATGTCGTTGTCAGCGACGAGGTCCCTGAGGCCGTGCGCAAGAGTATGCTGCTCTGGGTCGGCTGCGTGGCCGGAGCCCTGGAAGAGAGCGACTATCGGGCGAAGCTTCTGCGTGCCTGCTTTACAGATGTGGACATCGAAACGACGAGGGTGTACAAAATCGACGACGCTCGGCAGTTTCTGACCGAGAGCGGCGTGGATGTGGATGAAATTGCTCCGCTGGTCGATGGGAAATTTGCCAGCGCGTTCATTCGCGCGACGAAGCCGAAAGAAAGCTGTTGCGGGCGGGACTGCTGCGCTGGGCCGCGGACAGCGGGAAGGTAGGCAAGCTATGGCGGGGCCACTGAATGTACTCTTTCTGTGCACGGGTAACGCCGCCCGCTCAATCATGGCGGAGGCAATTCTGAATCACAAGGCCAAGGGAATTTTTCGCGCCTATAGCGCGGGCAGCCGTCCGAGCGGAACGGTGCGGCCCGAAGCGCTGGGGCAGCTCGAGCTCGCGAAGATATCGACCGAAGGGCTGCGCAGCAAATCGTGGGACCAGTTTGCCGCGCCGGATGCACCGGTGATGGATTTTGTCTTCACGGTTTGTGATGACGCCGCAAATGAACCGTGCCCCTACTGGCCGGGTCATCCCATGACGGCGCATTGGGGAGTGCCCGATCCGGCGGCGGCAAAGGGCAGCGCGGGGGAGATCGAGCGCGCATTCCACGATGCGTTCTGCATTCTCGACCGCAGAATCGGTCTTTTTCTCTCGCTGCCGTTTTCTACTCTCGGACAGATGGCGATGCAAAAGGAAATTGAGAGGATCGGGGAGGCGCCGCCGTTGAAGGGCTCCGGTGCTACTCCGACTGGGCACACGCAGCCGCCAGCTTAGACAGTCTGAGGATTCTTCAGCCGCGCATTCTCCGCTTCGAGAAACTCGAGACGGCGGCGCATGGGCGCAAGTGCTTCCTCAAGCTCCTCCATGGTGTAGCGCGGGGTGATGTGCTGCGGGCAGTTCCAGTCAAAGCCCTCGACGTGGATCACGACGGCGCGTTCAGGCGGAGTTTTCTCCTCGGGAACGATCAGGTCCGGCATAAGCTTCTGCGCCGTTTCGTCTCCTTCGTGAACTTTAGCGCGGCCAAGGATCTTCAGCCGCTGCTGGCGGGCATAATCCATCAGAAAGAGGGCAACGCGGTTGTCGTGCTGGAGGTTTCCCATGCTGATGTACTGCTTGTTGCCGCGCAGGTCCGCGAAGCCCAGCGTGCTGTCGTCGAGGACACGCAGAAAGCCCTTCGAGCCGCCGCGATGTTGGATGTAAGGCCATCCTGTCTCGCTGACCGAAGCCATGTAGAAGCCGTCGCTTTCTCTTATAAGTTGCTGCTCGTGCGTGCCGAGGCGATCGCCGGGATTGTCCGAACGCTCGGCCCGCTCATAGAGATATCGGCTGCCGTGTTTTTCCTGCTGCTCTTTGACGAGCGGCGTGAATGCGATCTCTGCGAAGCGACGGCTCATTCGAGCTCCTTTCGGGTTCAGAGAAAGTGATTACCGGACGCGGCGTTCGGATTCAGCGATCGGAGCATCCTAATGTTGGCGATGCGGCGGAGCATGAGCGACACGTTCGGGGTCGCGAATTCCATGTATCTTCTGCGGCTTACACTTTTGAGCCGCGCAGTTTCGGCGGTGAACGGTGGTTGATGGTAGAGGCTGACATGCGTTCTTCTTTCGAGTTCACGAGAAGCTAATTGACAAACGGGGCGTGCGCGGACACCCGGAGTCGGTGACAATCAATATATGGCGATTCTTCCCCCATCCAATCGTCCTGCGGATACTTCGCGTGTGCGTGCTTCTGGCCGAACGAGGCTGATCGCGCTGCTCGTTTTAATCGGAGTCCTGGCGTTGTGCATCGTGGTCATGTGGATGACGCGCGATGCCATGTCGAATCTGTCATTCCTGAGGGCCAGAAACAGGGCCGGATTCGTCTCCGGCGGTCAGAAGGCAATTGTCGATCAGAGTCCCTGGCAGACGGCACAGGCCCTGGCGGCGCTCGCGGTGAGCGCAGAGGAGCGCGAGTACGCGCGAGAGGCCCAGCGCCTTGCCGACCACGATGTGGACCAGGCTTTCGCGTCGGCACTGCGCGAGGCCAGCATGCGGCGACCGGTCCTGAGCGCTGATGCGCAGGCCATTTCGGAGCGGATCAAGGAGCTGGAACAGTTAGTAAAGGTCGAGCAGGCGCGAGTGGATAGCCTTACCGCGGCCGCCGGGAAAGGTTCGGCCACAGGCGGGAATCAGAACAGCGCCACGCTGGGCTCCGACGATCTGGACGTAGCCAAAGCGCAATTGGGGCTTGATCAGGATGAGCTGACGGATGTCCGCCAGGAATTAGCGCGCGCAATCCACGACGACCGCCCCGCAATTCAGCAGGAACTGGCGGCGCGAGAGGCCGCCATGAGCAAATATGACGCCCAGATGCGCGATGGGGGCCAGGTTGCTGTCCTCTCCGCTGGACAAGACAGCACGCTGGCGACGAGACTCCGCGCATATTTTGCGCAGAATAACCGCCACGGGCTGCTTCAGCAGGCAATTGCGCTGACGAACGCTGATATCAAGAAGCTGACGGACAAGCATAATGCCGCACTGACCCAGGCGAGTGCGACACAGAATAATGAAGCTGGCCCGGACAACTCGGCGCGGATCGCCACCCTGAAGCAAAAAAGCAATGAACGGCAGCTTGTGAGCATCTACAACGACCGGATACAGACCGAGCAGGAGCTTGTTGCTGTCTATGCGAAGTGGGCCAACCAGGTGATTCTCCAGCACCGGATCGTGCTGCATCTGATGATGCAGTCCGTGGCATGGATTGCCGTGATTCTGATCTGTGTGATCCTGTGCAATGCGCTGGTGCGGCGCCTCATGGACCGGCCCGGTCTTGACGGACGCAGGATGCGAACGCTCCGCGCGCTGGCGCAGTTGGGCGTGCAGCTGCTTGGGCTGGCATTGATCCTGCTGGTGCTCTTTGGTGCGCCGCGGGAAGTATCCACGGTCATCGGCCTCACCACAGCGGGGCTCACGGTCGCGCTCCAGGCTTTCATCCTGGCATTCATCGGATGGTTCATTCTGATGGGCAAGCATGGTATTCGCGTCGGTGACTGGGTGGAGATCAACGGCGTGGGGGGCGAGGTCACCGAAATCGGCCTCTTCCGGACCACGCTGCTTGAGACTGGCAACTGGACCGACCAGGGGCATCCGACCGGGCGCCGCGTGGCCTTCATGAATAACTTTGCGATCACCGGCCAGTACTTCAATTTCTCAACGGCCGGCCAGTGGATGTGGGATGAGTTCGCGATCAGCGCCCCAGCATCTGCCGACACCTACGCGATGGTCGACGAAATTCACAAGGGCGTGACAGAGGAAACCGAGAAAGATGTCCGGATGGCTGAGGCGGAGTGGAAGCACTCATCGCGACAGGATGGGCTGAGGCAGTTCAGTGCCGCACCTTCAGTCAGCCTGCGTCCGTCGGCTGCGGGTGTGGATCTTGTGGTGCGCTACGTAACGCGAGCATCCGAGCGCTTTGAAATGCGGAACCGGCTGTACAAGCGCGTGATGGATGTGTTTCACAGGCCGGCCCTCCAGGGGGCAATGCAGGAGGGCTAGGATCCGCCGACCTGATCAAGGTCGATCTGCTCGTAGTCCTTGCGCTCGATGCCTTCGCGGATCTGCTTGGGTGTCTTGCCGAGCCTAGTCATCTTGTAGGCGTAGGCTTCCTCTTTGGCGCAGGTGGAGCACACCGCTCCGTGGGTGTCTTCAAAGCAGCTGTGCAGGCTCTGGTGCCCGAGTGCCTTGTCGCAGCGGCAGTAGCAGGGAAGCTGATAGAGCACATCCTGCACGGTTGCCGCCTGCTGATAGACCTTCACCTGCCACTGGTAGTGAAAGCTGGGCCCGGTGAGTTGATTACCGGAGAGCAATGGGGGCAGCGTTGTCCCGCGAGCCGGAGGTGCGGGATGGTACGCGGGAATTTCGTCGGCGGGGTTCGACCACTGAGCATAGCCGGCGAGGGTAACGAGTCCCAGCGCCGCAGTGAGGAACACTTTCTTCATTCAGAACTCTCCGAGTGCTGCATCCGGCAATTGGATTTGTGGAGCGCGTCGCGGCCCAAGCCCATGGTATACCGTGCGCAGATTCGAGGGGGTTAGTGGCGTGTTCAGCTGGGGGGAAAAAAAGGCGGCACGAACGTTATTTTGTCCGTGCCGGGAGGCCAGTGACGCAACTTGTACTAGAACCTGACGCCGGACTCAGGAGCACCGCTCAACCGATTCCGGGATCTCCGTCCTAAACAGTTCGATGCATGCCAACTCGCGAAAGAACCAAAAAATTTGAAGCGAGCGCGCCAGCCTACAGCAGATCGGATTTTCTCTCCGACTTTTCATAAGTATACGCGGGATTGCTTTTCCGCACAAGCTCTAATCACCTGAACACCGAATTATTTCAAAAGTTGTATGCCCTGTTTTCTCTTTTCTCTCGTTTTGAGAAATGCGATACTCCATGGTCGGGTGTCAGAGAACTACCCAAATTACTCAAATGACTGAAGAAACTCCAGTTGATGCTGAAAACCTGCCCCTTGGGGAGAAGCCTGGACGGAAAGTCTGGCGCACCGCTCTTCTGCTTGCTGCATCCGCCGCCTTAGGCGGCCTGGCCGTCGCAATCTGGAACCGAAAAATCCTGGCCGATATGCGAAACCGTATATCTGAGCCTCCTCAGCACTCTGCTGGTAGAGAAGACGACGTCGATTAAGCCAAAGTTTCAGGGCAGGTATGAGTCGAAATTGTCAGGGCAGGGCGAAGCGCTGGGCCTGGCGCTCCTCGGGCGTGCGCCGTCAGTCCAGAAGGCTGTCGATGGAAGCAGCCAAGTCAAAATCGCGCTGCGTTAGGCCGCCAGCGTCGTGGGAGACGAGGGCCAGCCGGACCTTGTTATAGCGGATGTCGATGTCGGGGTGGTGACCGGCGGCCTCCGCCTTGGCCGCCACGGAGTTTACGAACTCCATGGCCGCAACAAAGTCCGGAAATTCCAATTGCCGGACGATCTCGCCGTGCAGCTCTCGCCAGTCGGGCAGAGAGCTAAGTCTTTCCTGCACTTCATCCTTATCCAACAGTGGCATCGTTCCTGCCTCCTGGAATTGAGTGCCGCCATTTGTAATATTTTATTGCCAAATGATCTAAAACGTTCCCATTATCCGGGGTTGTGCACCAGATTATCGCGAGTCTCGACGGTTCCGGCGAACGAGAGCGGCGAGAACCGGCCGTGATTGCTGATCTCCTTGCGGAGGTCATCCCAAAGGCGGTTGGGCATTTCCAGGTAGACCGCAACGACGCGAGGGTCGAACTGGGTTCCGGAACAGCGCTGAATCTCTTCGCGGGCCGCGTCGAAGGAGCGGGCCTGCCGGTAAGGCCGGTCGGATGTGATGGCGTCCAGGGTGTCGGCCACAGCGAAGATCCGGGCGCCGAGAGGGATCTGGTCGCTGACCAGGCCGCGAGGATATCCGCTGCCGTCATAGTACTCCTGGTGACTGTAAACGATTTCCGCGGCGTCATGGAGAAAAGGAATCTTGCGAAGCATCTGATAGCCCCGAGCGCAATGCTCGCGCATCATCGCCTGCTCGTTTGCGTCGAGCTTGCCCGGCTTAAGGAGGATGGCGTCGGGTATAGCCATCTTGCCGATGTCGTGCAGAAATGCGCCACGGGCGATGGTGCGGATTTCCTCCGGGGGCAGTTCCATGGCGCGGGAGAGGGCAATGGTGTAGGCGGTTACGCGCTTGGAGTGGCCTTCGGTCTCGGCATCGCGCAGGTCGAGGGCGTCGCCGAGGGCTTCGAGCGTGATGTCATAGGAGCGCTCGAGGTCAGACATGGCGTGCCGCAGCATCTCCGTTCGCGCCGTGACGAGCTGCTCGAGGTTGTAGCGGTAGATCGAGTTCTGCTGCACCAGGCGGCGGTATTCGAGAGCACGCTTGACGGTGGTGAGGAGCTGCTCGCGCTCAAACGGCTTGAGCAGGTAGTCGTAAGCGCCATTGCGCATCGCCGTGATAGCGACACTAATGTCGTGGATGGCCGTAACCATTACGATGGGGGTGTCAGGCTGGACCTCGCGGACGCGCTCGAGCAGTCCAATTCCGTCAAGGCCGTTCATCATGATATCGGACAGGATCAGGTCGAAGGGCGGATCGTTGACGAGGTGCTGGACAGCCTCGACTCCATCGGCCGCCAGGACAGGGGTGTAGTTCGACTTCTCCAGCATGGCGGCCATGACAGTCCGCACGTAGGGTTCGTCGTCAACGATTAGAATTCGCTCCTGGGCCATCAATTACCCCACGCCTGACTTGTTCAGCACCTGTGACTTCAGGTTTGTTGTGCCGTTCAGCTCCCGAGGGGGAAGCCAGACGACATGGATCGCTTTTGTTCAGCCGGCAGGCTGGGGAAAATCAAATTTCTACTGATTGTTCTCAGCCGCGCATCCTGAAAGGTCAAGGGAGCCAGCAGCCGGACAACCTTATGCATTCTTCGATGCTTCTTAAGGTATATTGTCAACTGCTCAGCATCAATTTCAATTTGAGCCCCGTTCAATTCCCGGAGTAATCATTTAATATACAGTAGGTTTGAAGACGATTGTAATAGGTTCCGAGGCGCGGCGTTGTTCAATTTGGAAGGCCTGATTCAAGACAACTCGATCAGGGTTGTGACCTCACGGCAGCTCAGGCAAGAATGCGTGGATGCTCAGCGGGACGTGTACGACAGCCACCGTCACCGCGTTTTCGCCCTTGCATTCTATATGACGGGCAATGAGATCGAGGCCGAAGAGATTCTGACCTTAACGTTTGTGAAGGCGTTTCGCGAAGCGGAGAGGCCTCACGGCGGTCAAGTGGACTCAGCGCTGGTGTCGGAGTTGCGGCAGCGGTTCTCGCTGGATGCGAGTGAACCTTCGCCCGAGATTCAGCCCGGAGCTGGCACAAAGGCCGGTCTCGAGGATCGGAATGTGCGGCGCACGGAGCTCGAAGAAGCCATCCAGACGCTGCCTGCCAGCGAGCGGCTGCTCTTTCTTCTTCGCGATGTAGAAGGATACGAGCCGGCGGCGATTTCAGAGCTGTTGCAAATGCCTGAGGCGAAGGTGCAGCGGGGACTCTTTTCGGCCCGCATCCGCCTGCGCCGGGCACTGGCCGGCGCCCACAATGCCAAGGTCCACGAGTTTCCCGCCACGCCGGTCGGAACTGAGCAAAAGGCTGCTGCGCAGGATGCGGCTGAGCAGGACGCGGCCTGATAACTTTCCAAGAATTGGGGCATCCACATCTACTCGGTCCGCAGCGCCTTTGCCGGATCGGTTGAGGCTGCGCGGCGCGCAGGGATAAGTCCGGCGAGCGACGCAGCCATCGTTAATGTGACGATGGCGAGCGCCATAACGCTCGCGCCGACACCCGTCACCTCGTAGAGTTGTGCTTTGACGAAGCGCACGCACAGGAACGCCGCCGGAATACCGATTGCAAGGCCGAGAGCGGTCTGAAGCATGGCTCCGCGCATCACCATGGCGATTACGGCGCGGCGTTCGGCGCCAAGCGCCATGCGGATGCCGATCTCGCTGGTGCGCCGCGCGACGGTGTAGGCTGTAACCCCGTAGAGCCCGATTGTGGCCAGCAGCAGCGCGAGCGCACCGAAGAGTACGGTGAGGCGGGCGATCATACGCTCGTTAACGAAGTTGCCGGCGATCTGTTGGTCGAAGGTCTGAAAGTTCACCACGGTGAGGTTAGGGTTGATGGCCGCCAGGGTCTGCCGCAGAAGAGACTCCATATTGCTCATGGGGTGGTCTGTCTGCAAGACGATTGCGCCTGCATAGAGCGACTCGTCCTTCTCGATGGGATAATTCGCGCTCGGCGGCCGCCGCATCAGCGGCATGAAATACATCATGTGGTCCTTCCAGTACACGCTCTCGTAGACGGAATCCTCGACCACGCCCACGATTTCGAAGTCTCCGGGGGATTTGGGACCCGGCATGCCAAAGTGCTGACCGATGGGGTTTTCACTGCCGAACATCTGCTTCACAAATTCGCGGTTCACGACCGCGACAGCCGGGGCCGTCGAAGTGTCTTTTTCGGTGATCCCGCGACCCATGACTACGCGTGTGCCGACTGAGTCGAAGTAGTCTCCGTTGACGCGCACGTCGGAGGCGACCTTGTCCTTGTAAGGCTGCCCCAGTATTTGCACGCCCTCTCCCCAGTTGTTGTCCTCCATCGGCGTGTAGGAGCTGATGCCAACTTTTCGAATCCCGGGCAACGCGTGGAAGCGGTCTTCGATGAGTCGATAGAAAGCCTCGAGCTGCGTCTGCGAATACCCTGCGGCCTGCGGAGCAAAGTGGACGATATAGCGGTTCTGCGTTTGGACGTGCATATCGGTGTTCTGCAGCCGGTTCAGGCTTTGCGCGAAGAGGCCTGCGCCGACCAGCAGGACAAGGGAGAGGGCTGCCTGCAGGACTACCAGTCCGCGCTGCAGCAGCGAAGCTCCGGATGCCGTCGTGCGCGAGCCGCTGCGGAGAGCTTCGGCGGGGTCGGTCTGGGCGGCGATCCATGCAGGCGCGACTCCGAAGAGCGCGCCGGTCAGCAACGACAGTCCAATGGCGAACGCGAGGACAGCAGGCGACGGGCTGGCCTGAATGGGGACGTTGTGAGACCAAGGAAAGGCCAACGCGAGGAGCATGCGCGTGCCGAGCCAGGCAACGATGAGTCCAGCGATGGCGCTCAAAACCGCAAGCACCAGACTCTCGGTGAGGAGCTGGCGAACGATTCTTGTGCGGCCCGCGCCCAGCGCTGCGCGCACGGACATCTCTGCCCTGCGGCTCATGCCACGGGCCAGCAGCAGGTTCGCGATATTGGCGCACGCGATCAACAGCACCAATCCGGAGATGACCATGAGCATCTTCAGGTTTGAGGAGTAATGCTCCTGCATCGCCTGAATTCCGCCGCCGGCCGGCGTCAGCACCACATGCACCTTCGGAAGCTGCTCCTTTCCGCGTCCTCCGGAAAAGGTGTCGGTCTGGCCAAAGGCTTGCCGTACGAGTGCGCTGACGTTCGTTTGCAGAGCAGGCAGGTTCACGCCGGGTTTGACGCGCCCAACCATGTACAGCCAGCGCGTCCCAGGGAGGTGCACATACGGAGCATTCGCCAATACGGGCATCGACTCGATGGGCAGAAAGAAATCCGGAGGCGCGCTCGTCATTCTGTCGCCGTAAAACCCGGACGGAGCA
Organism: Silvibacterium sp.; assembly: GCA_019234945.1. GTDB lineage: Bacteria > Acidobacteriota > Terriglobia > Terriglobales > Acidobacteriaceae > Silvibacterium. The sequence continues at coordinate 1,304 of JAFAKX010000096.1, read as the reverse complement.
ATGCCCGCGATCGTCACCGATTTTGTGTTCACCCAGAAAGTGCTGCCCCCCACCGATGGATCGCCGGCGTAGTCGCGCTGCCAGGCTGCATAGCTCATCACGGCCACGATGGGCGCGCCGATGGTGTCGTCTGCATCCGTGAAGAGGCGGCCAGCGTGCGGTTTGAGTCCAAAGGTGCGGAAGTAATTGCCGGAGACGAACTCACCCATGACCGAACGGGCGAGCGCCTGGCCGCCGTCGCGCCGCACGGTGACCGGCCGGTATTCGTAGCCTGCCTGAATCGCGGCAAGCTCTTCGAACTCCGGAACATTTTTCCGCACCAGCTCCCAGGTCGCGGTGGGGAAGTAGCTGTAATCTCCGTCGCCCTGGGTTCCGCCACCTACGCAGCATTGATTCTCATCACCGATGCGAATGAGGGTCTTCGGATCGGTGACGGGGAGATTCCTGATCAGGACGGCATTCACGAGCGTGAAGATGGCTGCATTGGCTCCGATGCCGAGGGCCAGAGTAATCACGGCGGTGGCTGTAAATCCCGGAGTCTTCCTCAATTGGCGCAGTGCGTAACGGATGTCCTGGACGAGGGTGGTGATCATGCAGATGTCCCAAAAATGAATTTGGACCGCCCTGCTGTCAGAGTGGGCAGCAATTTCCTGCGGCACGCCTCGGTCCAAACCACAGAGGAGCTAAGCCACTCATTTTGGGCTGCTTGATCGGGAGCGGACGCGCCCGGGATGGCCGTGGGTGAATCCAGGCGTCGGGAAAGGGACACTTTTTGCGTGTCAGGCGCGGGCTTTAGGGACGGCTTCCTCCCAGCGCCCCTGTGACTTCAGGATAAGTTCAATGACTTCGCGTGCGGCTCCCTTGCCGCCGCGGGCTTGCGTGATGTAGTGGCAGACGGCTTTCAACTCAAAAGCGGCATTGTTGACGGCGACGGCGAGGCCGGAGCGCTGTGCCAGAGGCATATCGGGGAGGTCGTCGCCAAGATAGGCGACCTCTTCTTCGGTTACTCCAGCTTTGCGCAGGCATTCCTCGTAGGCAGCCATTTTGTGGGCCTGCCCGAGGTATACGAACTCAACACCGAGCTCGTCCGCGCGGCGCTGGACGGCGGGGGACTTGCGGCCGGTGATGAATCCCGTCTTGATGCCCATGGTATGGGCGAGGCTCAGGCCCTGTCCGTCATGGGCGTCGAAGACTTTCATCTCGGCGATTTCTCCGCCGGGTAGCGAGATAAGGCAGACCCCGCCGTCGGTGAGGGTACCGTCGACATCCATGAGAAAAAGGCGGATTTTGCGGGCGCGGTCGGT
>JAFAKX010000054.1 GCA_019234945.1 Silvibacterium sp. | reverse complement strand
GTTGGGACTAGCGTTGTAAGCACCGGTCTGTGTCAGCGTCGCCGCGTTGTATCCCAGAATCCATCCGTGCCATGGGCCGTTGTCGCCGTGAGCTCCAAATGCGATGTATACGATCCCATTCAGCAGAAGCAGAGCAGGACGCTGGTTCTCCCAGTGCGGGTCGAACGTTATCTGGCCGCCGGAACTGCCGTTTCCGGTACCAGCCGCCGTAGCGGTAATAGCCACTGGACCGCCAAATTTTTCGTTGCCAGTGGTCACATCTAGAGCATGCAGGCGCTGGACGGCACTGCCGCCCTCCAGGGTCTTGCTCACGACGTAAAAGGTATTCGTGGTGGGATCAATGACCGGCGTTCCTGTAATGCCCACCACAGGCGTTAGGTCGCCAGATAACATCGAAGCCGGAACGGCGGTTGCGCCGGATGCTGCGCCGTGTGCGGCCGTAAGCATCGAGGCCATCCACAGCGGATTTGCATTCGCGCCACTATTGCTGTCGGCATCGAAGGCGTAGACGGTATCGTTTTCCGTCGCTACAAAGACTACGTTGTGCTGCTGTCCCCCGATCGTCACGTTCGGAAGGTAGAGAGGCTGCGCATAGACCTGTCCATCAATCGGCTGGGAAAACAGCTTGCCAAACTGGGAGGCGTTCACGTTTGAAGTGGTGAGGATCGTCTCATTGAGATTCTGGCCGGTGCGGCCAATGTCATTGTGGAAGGTCGTTACGCTGGTTTGTGCATTTGCCTTCAGGGAGCCCGCCGCAGCCAGAACGAGTAGCGGAAGCGCTGGAAATTGGTTGGTAACCTTGCGCCCGCGGCCATTCTGAAACTCGACATCACCTTGCATGGTCTTGCGCTTCCTCATCAGGCTTGTTTCCTTTTTCTGATCATCCACACAGTTAGTTATGGTTGAAAGGATTGACGGCACGTCAGCCGGCAATTCGTCTAAACAGGGTTCAGACACACGATTACAGCGGCAAAGCGACACGTTCACAGTTGTGTGGGGGCGGTAAAACTCAGGGGGGAAATAAAAAATCTGACAGAGTTATCCAACGGGGAAGGATAACTTGCCAAGATCGTCCCTATACTATCTCGCCATGGGTGGTTTCTGTATGCACATCTTTCGTGCTGTCACTAAAATGCGAACAAAGGTAACCAGATCTAAGGCCGGACTTGCTCCATTTGTAACTCTCACTGTGCTTTGGCCGCTCTGTGCGCAAAATCCGGCGACGGACACTCACCAAATCACGCTCGAGCGCATCCTTGCACAACCCAGTCTGAGCGGCGAATTGCTTCAGCAAGTCCACTGGAACCCCAGCGGCATGCGTGTGGCATGGCTCCAGACTTCCCCAAAATCTGCCGACCCAAGGAGCCACGGATCGCCCGTAGCCGAGATCGAGGTGATTGATGTATCGAATGCGCAGCGGAGCGTGCTTGTTTCGGGCGATAAGATCCGGGCCGCCCTGGAAGCTGCCGCGCCGCCCAGGCACACGGAGGACGACAGGCGGCATCCTGCTCCGCCACCGCAGCTGACCGGCTTCGCATGGGCGGGCGATCGCGCCCTTCTGCTGATCACACCCACTTCTTTGGTATGGCTCGAACTGGACAGCGGGCGCACGCGCGTCCTCGTCTCCGGAGCAGACGCGATCACGGATGCGAGTCCATCGCCCGACGGGCGCTTCGCCGGCTTCATTCGGGATCATGCGCTGTGGCTGACCAGCGCCTCTACAGGCGAGACGCGCAGGCTCACTCCGGCTGGATCGAATGAACTTTGCGAAGGAGAGCCTGATTGGCCGTACCGCAATGACCTTGGCCTCGATCGCGCCTACTGGTGGTCACCAGATTCGTCCAAGATCGCCTACCTTGAAACCGACGACCGCGCCACGGGCAAGTACAGGCTCCGATTTGCGGATGGACACGAGAGCGCGATGGTCTATCCGCTTCCCGGTTCGGCGCTGCCGGTGGTGCGACTCTACGTTCAGGCGGTGAGCGGAGGCCAGCGCCGTGCTATCGATTCCGGAAACGCGGTGTATCTGCCCCGTGTCAGCTGGACGCCTGACTCGAGCCATCTCGCTGTCGAGCGGCTTGACCGATCGCAGAAAGTCCTTGACCTGCTGCTCGCCGATCCAGCTTCGGGCAGATCGCGGGCGATTCTGACGGACAAGAATCCGTATTGGATCAATCTCGACGACGGGCCTCACTTTCTTCGCGATTCGAGCCGCTTTGTCTGGTCGACCGAGCGCAGCGGTTATCGGCACCTCTACCTGTACGACACGACGGGACGCGAGCTTGCCCAACTCACCAGCGGAGAATGGGAAGTCACTGCGGTCGACGCCGTCTATGAAGGCTCCGGGGATGCTTCAGGCCTGGTCTATTTCACCGCTGCGAGGCAGAGCCCGGCCGGGCTCCCGGGTATCGAGCGCCAGGTGAACCAAGTTGCGCTCGACGGCTCCGGGCTCAAAGCAGTCACCGGCCAGCCAGGAACGCACGAGGCCGTGTTTTCTCCGAGCGCCCAGTTTTTCGTCGATACCTTCTCGACGGCGGCGGCTCCTCCCCGGCGGGCTCTCCTGCGCGCCGACGGCAGCGAGGTCGCAGCGATCAATGAGAACCCGGCGCCAGCACTTGCCGGATACAAGCTGCCTGCTGTCGAGTTCCTCACCGTAACGATGCATATGGGATCGAAGGTGAACGCAATCATGATCCGCCCGCCGGATTTCGATCCTTCACGCAAGTATCCGGTGATTGTTTACGTCGCCGGCGGACCGGGCGAGCAGGTGGTGCGCGATATGTGGGGTGGTGATACCTTCCTGTGGCTGCGGATGATGGCGCAGAAGGGATACGTTATTTATGCGCAGGACGGCCACGGCACCGCCGGACGCGGGCACGTCTTCGATGAGCCAGTGCATCTGCGGTTCTCCTCACAGGAGATGTCCGACCAGCGGGACGCTGTTTTTTATCTGTTATCGCTTCCTTACGTCGACGCTTCCCGCGTGGGCATCTACGGCTGGGGCTACGGCGGTTTTCTTGCGCTGCATGGCATGCTCGACCTGCCGATTGCGTACAAGGCCGGGATTGCGGGGGCTCCGATCACCGACTGGCGGCTCTACGATGCTGTGTTTGCCGAGCGCTATCTCGAGGACCCGGTCCGCAACCAGGACGGCTATCTAAACTCCATGCCGATAGAGAATGCAAAGAATCTGCGAGGGCCATTGCTGATTGTGCAAGGGACCACCGACGAGCGCGTGCACATCGAAAATTCGCTGGAGCTGCTGAATGAATTACTCGAGACCGCAAAGTATCCCTCGGTGATGTTTGTGCCTGACCGAGGGAATGTCTTTGAAGACCACGAGGCCCGGCTCGCGCTGTATCGGGCGATGACGGAGTTTTTTGTGAGGAATCTCTGAGGGGCGCTCAGTTCATCCAGCGGCGGTCGTTCGGGTCCTTGTCGGGATCGATATAGCGGCCGTCCTTGTCGAAGTGCACATCGCGGTTCTGCTTGCGCATATACACTTCGAACTTGCGCGCCGCACGACGCCGCTTCCACCGGTAGTAGCTGTTGCGGAGCCCGTAGAACCGCTCACTGCTGGCAAAGGCGAAGCCACGCTTCGGAGCCATTCTGATGTAGAGGTATCCGGCCAGTGCACCGCCGAGTTGCGCAAAGGCAAAGAACTTTTGATCCGAGAAGAGCATCGCGAGAGCAATCAGCAGATACACCGCGACCAGGTATTTTGCCTTGATCATCATCGGCAAGGGGAACATCATGAACTGCATGTCGCCGTAGAGCACGCCGAAGGCGATCAGCAGCCCGAAGAGCCCGCCGTAGCAACCCGTCAGCATGCCTCCGCTGGCCGGCAGAGCGAAATAGAGGGCAATCGCGGCGAGCCCTGCTCCCACCACCGAGGCAAAGTAGATCTCGCCGAGCCATCGCGAGCCGTGGTTTGATTCAAGAAAGCTGCCCAGGAACCACAGCGAGAGCAATTCGAATGCGGTGTTGAGAATGCCCTGGTGTACGAAGCTGTAAGTCACCAGCTGCCATATTCGACCCTGAAGCACGTACGGGGGGACGAGCGCCGTCCACGCCACAATGGTGAGCGCTGCAGCTCTCGACGCCACCCCGAGAACCAGCAGGATGAAGAAGGTTCCGAGATTCCAGAGGACGAGCTTGCGGGTCAGTCCACGAAAGTCGGGAAAAGCGAGAAAACCAAGGCCGCGGGGCATACGGAGTTATTTTCTCACCAATCCAGGGAACAGGGCTCAGGGATCAGGGAACAGCGGGCATCGCAAAGACAGGACACAAGGGGGACTGCTGAGAGACTGTAGGTCCTTCCGCAGCGTGCGCCAAAAGCGCACTCCGGTCGGGATGACATTGTAAAGATTCAGGTCTGTCTCATCGCTCCGGCGTGGGGACGACGGCAAGACTTCGGTGCCCGGCGGGATCGACGGCGCGAATCCCGAAGATGACGTTGTCTTTCGAGACTGTGATGATAAGCGAGTGTTCACCGTCTGCGTTCCCGCGGTAGCTCCCAGCAGGCGCGAAACGCTGCCAGACGGGGGCAGTGGTCTCCCGCCAGACGACTTCGTAGCTGGTCGATGAGGGCGCGCCGTGGCCATCCAGCCAATGAAGGGTTGTGCTGTTGTCCAGGCCGCGCGTGACAATCCTTACCCTGTCAGGGGGCGGAGGCGCGGAGCTCAGCACTGCCATTGTGGCGGCGTTCAGACGTGCGACCCGAGCGACGTAGTCAAAGTCGACGAACTTCAGGAGGTCGCCGTACTCAACGCCGTTTTCTG
>JAFAKX010000158.1 GCA_019234945.1 Silvibacterium sp. | reverse complement strand
AGCGTTTCGCAAACTCTGGGGACGAAAGAGACGGAGCGGTCGATGCGCCTCTATATGGTGCCGGGCATGCAGCACTGCGCAGGCGGACCCGGCGCGACGTCATTCGGGCAGTTTGAGCCCGATGTTCCGCACGATGCGCAGCACGATATCTTCGCGGCGCTGGTGGAGTGGGTCGAAAAGGGCAATGCTCCCTCGACCCTGATTGCCTCGCATTTCGCCGATGAGAAGGCCGGGGCTGATCCTCCAGCAACGGGCAGCAAGACACCGGAGATGACGCGCCCGCTCTGCCCCTATCCGCAGGAAGCGAAGTATTCAGGCAAAGGTGATCAGAATTCGGCGTCGTCGTTTTCGTGTGTGGGTCCGAAGTAAGGCGAGCGCTTCGCGCTGAGAATCGACTGCCGACGCCTGGTGCATCCAATCGGAGTAGATCCCGAAGGTTTTTGAGGGCCAAGGTGAATCGAGTTGGCGAGTCGATATGCCGTCCCTTCGGGACTCACGGATCTTTGGCCTTCTCGTCCCCGGCACTGCCGTGCCGGGCTATAGATTGTTACGTCCCTGCGGGACTTGGGGAATCGTTGAACCACTAATCGCGGCACTCACATGATTCTCGTGACTCTATACGGCAACGTAAGGGTTTAAACTCCCACGCCCGAAAATTCGGATCTTCAACAGCGGCAGGTCTGTGCGGGTTTCCCAAACCTGAATTTCGACCTGATACCTTGACTATCTACAATCGCAAGGTGTAGATAGTCGAGGTATGGGTAAACCGAGCGATCTGGTGCAGGGCACGCTGGACCTGCTGATTCTGAAAACTCTTTCGACTGAGGCGCGGCACGGGTGGGCGATTGCGAAGCGCATCCAACAACTGTCGGGTGAAGTTCTGCAGGTGCAGCAGGGATCGCTGTATCCGGCGCTGCACAGGCTGGAGCAGCAGGGGTGGATCAAGGCGAAGTGGATGGAGAGTGAGACAGGGCGGCAGGCCAAGTTCTACTCGCTGACGACGGCGGGGAGATCGCAGCTTGAGAAAGAGACGGCCAGCTGGGAAAGGCTGTCGGGGGCGATCAACTTGATTGTGCAAGAGGGGTGAGCGGATAGAGCACAGAGCGCAGAGCTCAGAGCACAGGAGGACAAATGCGCTGGCTGGATAAGTTGCGGATGCGGACCGAGATGCTGTTCCAGCGCGGTCGCGCGGCTGGCCGGCTGGATGACGAGCTGCGATTTCATCTTGACCAGCAGATTGCCGAGAACTTAGCGGCAGGAATGAGCGAAGACGAGGCGAGACACGCGGCACTCCGAGAGTTCGGCAATCCGGCGGCTCTGAGGGACCAGGCGCGTGAGACATGGAGCTGGAACGTGGTGGAGTCAGCGCTGCGCGATGTGCGGATCGGGGCACGAACGCTGCTGCGGGCGCCGGGATTCGCGGTGATCGCGGTTGGCGTGATGGCTTTGTGTATCGGCGCCGCGACGTCGCTGTTCACGGTAACGCGGTCGGTTTTGCTCAGACCGCTTCCGTTCCGCGATCCTGAGCGGCTGGTGATGATCTACGAACATTTCCGCGATCCCGCCAGCAATGCGCAGGGGTTCAACTACAACAGCGTTGCTCCGGCTGACTATTACGACTGGCGTGCGCGGACCCGCGGCTTTGAAGACATGGCGGCCTGGCGTTACTGGCAATTCAACCTGACCGGGGAGCACGGGGAGTTGCCGGAACTAGTGGGCGCCCGCGGCGGGAGCTGGAACCTGTTTCCCCTGCTGGGAGTGCGTGCGGCTCTTGGACGAACGTTTACCGAGAGCGAAGACCGTACGGATGGAAACGCCGTGATGCTCACATGGAGCATCTTCGAACGGCGGTTTGGTGGAGATCCGTCCATGGTCGGCAGGCAGATCCATCTCGACGGAAAGCCATATACCGTGGTGGGCGTGCTTCCAAAATGGTTCACCTATCCCGATGCGAAGGTCCAGCTCTGGGTTCCATACGAATCTGGATTGCCACCGGAGATTGTGAGCCATCACGATTATCACTTCACCCGCGTTGTGGCGCGGCTGAGATCGGGCGTCAGCCTGACGAGCGCTCTGAGCCAGGTAGAGGCGGTGCAGTACCAGGAGCATTTGCAGAACCTGCATGCGCCGGTGGCCGAGGATGTGGCATCAAAGACCCTCATCCAGGACCTCGCGCAGGATGTAAAGAAGCCATTGGTCATCCTGCTATGCGCTGTTGCCTGCATGCTGCTGATCGGCTGCCTGAATGTTGCCAACCTGATGGTGGCGAGGTCGGCGGCGCGGCAAAAGGAGATCGCGATCCGAAGTGCGCTCGGGGCACGGAGGATCACGTTGATTCGCGAACAACTGATCGAGAGCCTGCTGGTTTCAACGGCCGGCGGCGCAGCCGGCGTGCTGCTGTCACTGGCGGCAACCAAATGGCTAGCCACTACGTGGACAGATCTTCCCAGTGCGCGGAACATTTACGGCGACGGAACGGTGCTGGCGTTTGCCTGCGCTCTCACCTTCGCAGCGGCGCTGCTGGCTGGATTGCTGCCGGCAATCTCGTCGACAGGTAAAGGAGCGATTGCTTCGCTGCAGGCTTCGTCACGAAGCGCGGCGGGCAGTCAATCGCGCACGGCGCTGCGAAAGTTGCTGCTAACGGTGGAGATCGCAACCACGGTGGTGCTGTTAATCGCGGCCGGTCTTCTGCTCAAGAGCTTCGTGCGGCTGCGCATGACAGATGTAGGCTGCGCGACCGAAAACGTGTTGACGATGAGCTACAGCCTTCCCGCCAAAGCATATGACAGCCCCGAGAAGGTGAACGCGTTCAACGAAACACTGTTGAAGCAGGTGCGCGTCATGCCGGGAGTACGCGCTGTGGCGCTTGGGTCGATGATGCCGGGAGTGGGAGCCGGAGAGGATAATGTCTTCTCGATCCACGAGCATCCACCGATCGCGCCCGGGACGCCGTCGCCCGATGCGCTTTACCGGACGGCCGATCCCGAATACTTCAGTGCGTTGCAGATACCGCTGCTGAAAGGGCGGTTCTTTACCAGCAATGACCGCGCCGGCCGCCCAAAGACGGTCATCATCAGCCGCCTGCTGGCGCAGCAGTATTTTCCGGGCGAAGACCCGCTGGGCAAGCATCTCCACGTCGTCCCGTACGGGAACGCCGATTACGAAATCGTCGGAGTTGTCGCCGACACGCTGTATCAGGTGGGTCAGCCAGCCATGCCGACCATGTATTTCCCCGTCCTTAATGGTCGAGGTGATGTGCGTGGATTCACTCTGGCGGTGCGGACAGCGTCGGATCCGCTTGCGTTCTCCATCCCGATCCAGAAGCAGATCGCGGCGCTTGATCCGGAGCTGCCGGTTTCCGACGTGCTTACCATGCAGCAGATTCTCGAACGGTCATTGGGCAATGCCAGCCTGAGCGCCAGCCTCGTGCTGGCATTCGCACTGCTTTCGCTGATGCTCGCGTCCGTGGGGCTGTACGGAGTCCTCTCTTACCTGACGACGCAGCGTACGGGAGAGATCGGCGTTCGCATGGCACTTGGGGCGGAACGCGGGCAGGTTCTGCGCCTGGTGCTCGGTGATGGCCTGCGTCCAGCGCTCTATGGGCTTGTGCTTGGCCTTGCGACCAGCGCCGGGGCGGTGCGGCTGATCGAGTCAATGCTCTATGGAACAAAGCCGCTCGATCCGGCGATCTTTGCCGCTGTCGCCGCAACGCTCCTCGTAGTGGCGGCGATGGCCTGCATGGTTCCGGCATGGAGGGCTTCGCGCATCGATCCAATGCAGGCGCTCAGAACGGAGTAGACGAGGAGGGGCTGAAATGCGCTGGCTGGCGCGGTTAGCGATGCGGGTCGAGATGCTTTTTCGGCGCAGTCGTGCGGCTGGCCGGCTGGATGAGGAGCTGGGGTTTCATCTCGAGCAGCAGATCGCCGAGAACGTGGCAGCGGGGATGAGCGGAGAAGAGGCGCGGCATGCGGCGATGCGGGCGTTCGGAAATCGGGCGGCGCTGAGGGATCAGGCGCGGGAAACGTGGAGCTGGAGCGAGGTGGAGTCGATGGTGAGGGATGTGAGGATCGCAGTCAGGACACTTTTGCGCACACCGGGGTTCGCTCTGACGGCGATTCTGGTGATAGGGCTGGGGATCGGAGCCAATATTGCGCTCTTTGCGGTGGTGCATTCGGTGCTGCTTCAGCCGTTGCCGGTCCGCGACCCGGACCGGCTGGTGCGGCTTTACGAGCACAGCAGCTTCGGCAACTTTCCCTATAACCAGAGCGCCGCCGGTGTTTTCGCGGAGTGGAAGAAGCAGAGCCGCAGCTTCTCCGACATGGCACTCGCTGGCTACGCGGGATACAACCTGTCGGGGACCGGCTCTGGAACCGGCGGGCAGTTGCCGGAGAACGTGCGCGCCGGCGTTCTTTCCTGGAATATGCTACCGACGCTCGGTATCGAACCGGCGCTGGGGCGTAACTTCACCGCGGCCGAGGACCTGCCGTCGGCGAACGGCACGGTGCTGCTGAGCTGGGGTTTGTGGAAGCGCCGTTTCGGCGGGAATCCGGTGGTCCTGAATGAGACGATCCTGCTCAACGGCAAGCCGTACACGATAATCGGCGTCATGCCGGAGTGGTTTGGCTATCCGGAACAGGCGATGCAGTTGTGGACGCCCCTTTATCACGAAAAACCGGCGAGCCTCATGGAGGCTCTGGACGACCATGAGTTCAAGGCCATCGGACGGCTGAAACCCGGCGTGACTCAGGCGGAGGCGGTGACCGAGCTTTCGGTGATTACCGCACGCATCCGCAAGGAGCATCCCGACCTGGCATTCGTCAGCAATGGGGCAAATATCCGGCCGCTTCTTGACTCCATTGTCGGCGACCTGAAGACACCACTTTATGTGCTACTCGCGGCGACTGGCTGCGTGCTTCTCATCGCGTGTCTGAATGTGGCGAATCTTCTGGTGGCGCGAACGACGGCGCGAAGAAGAGAACTGGCGATTCGCACTGCCATGGGCGGCAGCCGGATGCGCCTGCTCCGCGAGCACCTGATGGAGAGCCTGATTCTGTCCGCGGCGGGTGGCGCAGTGGGACTTGTGCTGGCGTGGGGGATCCTTGCATGGCTGGTGAGCACGCGGCAGGAGATGGCCCGGGTGACGGCGATTCATGTCGACTGGGTGGTCGGCGGCTTCACGCTTGCGCTGATTGTGCTGTCCGCGGTCTTTGCCGGGCTCATCTCGTCGTTTTCTGCGAAAAGCGAACAGGTTCTAGGAGCGCTCCAGGAATCGTCGCGTTCCTACAGCGCGGGCCAGAGCCGCGCCCGGCTCCGCAAACTGTTGCTCGTATTGGAAGTGGCGCTGACGGTTGTTCTTCTGGTAGGAGCGGGGCTGCTGCTGAAGAGCTATGACCGCCTGCGCTCCGCCGATTTGGGCTGCATGACTCGCGGCGTGCTGACGATGGGATTTGATTTGCCGAAGACGCACTACGCGCAGCCGGCACAACGCGCGAACTTCTTCGATACGCTGCTCGATCGCGTGCGGCATCTGCCGGGCGTGCGTGCGGCCGGGCTGGTCTTTCCGGTTGTTCCGGGCGACGGGTACGGAGGAGACAACGGGTTCGCCATCGTGGAGCATCCGCCGCTGCCGCAGGGGCAGGGAGTATTTGCGATCCATCGCTGGGTCGACCCGGAATATTTTTCGGCGATCGGCATTCCCCTGCTGCGTGGACGGACGTTCGGCGACAATCAGCGGCCCGGCCATGCGACCGAGATCATCATCAGTAAATTGTTCGCACGGCAATACTTTCCGAACGAAGACCCGATCGGCAAGCATCTGAAGACGAACGGATCGCATTTGTATGAGGTCGTCGGAATTGTCGGCGATACGCGGTTTGAGGTCGGCGAACCTCCGAGGCCGATGATGTACTTCGCGCTGGACGCCGACGATGACATGGATGGCGCCTCGCTGGTCATCCGGGCGGGCGGCGATGTGACCCACTATGCCATGCCAGTGCAGCAGATTGTCCAGCAGCTCGATCGCGATCTGCCGGTATCGGACATTCTGACGATGGATCAGGTCATCGGCAGGAATACCGCCGACGCGAACTTCGATGCGACGCTGCTGCTGATCTTCGCTGCGTCATCCCTGTTGCTCGCGGCGGTGGGGTTGTTCGGAGTGCTGTCCTATGTGGTGGCCCAGCGCACGGGCGAGATCGGGATCCGCATGGCGCTGGGCGCGCGGCGAGAGCAGGTGGCCGGGCTGATGCTCGGCGACGGGCTGCGTCCGGCGCTGTATGGACTGGTTCTCGGGCTGGGTGCAAGCGCGGTAGTGACGCGGCTCATCGAGTCGATGCTGTACCAGACGCGGGCGCTCGATCCAGCGGTGCTTGTGACGGTGAGTTTGATCCTGCTGGTCGTGGCGGCGGTGGCGTGCCTTTTACCGGCATGGCGGGCGTCACGGGTGGATCCGATGCAGGCGCTGAGGACGGAGTAGAGCAGGGCTCAGGGAACAGGGATCAGGGCACAGGGATCAGGGCACAGGAGGATAAATGCGATGGCTGGATCGAATTCGGGTGCGGGTCGAGATGCTGCTCCGGCGTGGGCATGCGGCTCAGCAACTGGATGAGGAGCTTCGCTTTCATCTCGAGCGGCAGGTTGCCGAGTATGTCGCGGCCGGGATGAGTCCCGAAGAAGCGCGGCATGCGGCGCTGCGGGCATTTGGGAATCCGGCGGCGCTGAGGGACCGGGCGCGGGAGACGTGGAGCTGGAGCGGCGTGGAGTCAGTGCTGCGGGACGCGCGGATTGCGGCGCGGACTCTGATGCGGGCACCGGGATTTGCGCTGACGGCGATCGGGATCATGGCGCTGGGGATCGGTGCGAACATAGCGCTGTTTACGGTGGTGCGGTCGGTGCTGTTGAAGCCGCTGCCGTACCAAGATCCGGAGCGGCTGGTGTCGATCTACGAAGGTGATGTGGGCGGAAATCACCCGGAATGGAGCCCTTATCTGCCAGTCGATGCGGGCAGCATGAAGGATTGGCAGCAAGCCGCGAGGGGCATCGCCGACATGACGTTTGCGTCTCCATGGCAGCAGTACAACCTGTCTGCCGAGGGCGGCAGGCTGCCCGAGAAGATCGATGCGGCATGGTGCTCGTGGAACTTCTTCGCGCTGCTGGGCGTGGAGCCTGTACTGGGCCGCAGCTTTGCGCCGGACGACGATCGCCCCGGCGCGCAAGCCGCCGTTCTGCTCAGTTATCCCTTCTGGAGGCGGCGTTATGGCGGCGACCCGGCCATCGTGGGGAAGAGCATCTGGCTTGATGCCAAGCCGTACACCGTGATCGGCGTTCTGCCTGAGTCGTTTGTGTATCTGAGCAAGATGGTGGGCACCCCTATCCAGGTGTGGACGCCACTGAATCATGAGGCGCCGGCATCGCTGCTCAATACCTACGAAGATCACGAGTTCATCGTGAGTGCCCGTCTGATCCATGGCGCAACGCTTACGGGACTTGTCGAGCGGTTGAAGGTTGTTCAGAAGCAGATTGTGGCTGCGCACCCCAAGCCAGCGGTTCACAACTCCGTTGCCGGCATGTCGATGCTCGACGACGCTGTCTACGGCTATAAGACGCCTCTCTATGCGCTGCTCGCCGCCACCGGCTGCGTGCTGTTGATTGCGTGCATGAATGTCTCCAGCCTGCTGGTGGCGCGCTCGGCGGCGCGCGCACGGGAGCTGGCGATTCGTACTGCGCTGGGCGCGGGCCGTCTGCGTCTCATGCGGGAACGCATCCTCGAAAGCCTGTTGCTCTCGGCGGCGGGAGGCGCGCTGGGGCTCCTTCTGGCCTGGGGAGGAGTGCGATGGCTGGTTCAAACACGGCAGGACATGCATCGGGTCGAGGGGATTCACATCGACGGGGTCGTCATTGGATTTGCGATGGGCGCGATCGCCCTGTGCACGCTGCTGGCTGGATTGATCTCAGCGTCGGGTTCGGGCGACAGGCAGATTCTCGCGAGTCTGCAGGAATCGTCGCGGGGGCAGAGCGCGGGCCGCGCCAGGGCCGGCCTTCGCCGCGCACTGCTCGTGATGGAGGTTGGTCTGACCGTCGTATTGCTCACTGGAGCCGGCCTACTGTTGAAGAGCTATCAGCGGCTGCGCAACTCCGACCTTGGGGTGCCGGTAGATAACGTGCTGACGATGCATATCAGCCTTCCGGAGACGCGGTACAAGAAGCCTGAGCAGTGGGTTGCGTTCTTCGAAACGCTGATTGCGCGGGTGCGCGCGCTGCCCGGCGTACAGGCGGCGGGCCTAGTGAGCAAGGCTCCGGGGGAGGGTTGGGGCGGCGATAGTCTCATGACGGTGGTCGAGCGTCCGCCGATGCGCAAGGGCGAAGCTACGGACATGATGGTGCGCGGAGCTGAGCCGGGGTACTTCGACGCCATCGGAATTCCCCTGCTGCGCGGGCGGCTGTTCACGACGGATGAGCGGCTGGAACGCGCGCACGTCGCGGTCATCAGCCGGACCGCCGAGCGGACATTCTTCCCCAACGGAGATGCGATCGGCAAGCATCTCAAGAACGACTTCACGGGAGGAGTGGTCGAAGTGGTTGGCGTGGTGGGAGACACGCGGTGGTACGTCTCGGAGGCGCCACAACCGACGTTGTTCTGGCCGATCTACGGCAACAACTACAGTGTCGCCACGATCGTTATTCGGGCTCAGCGCGATGTCGAATCGTTCGCAATGCCGGTAGAAAAGCTGATCGGTCAAATGGATCCGGACCTTCCCGTCTCCGATGTGATGACACTGCGCGAAGCGATTGGAAGGTCGACGACCGATTCGCGGTTTGACTCGATCCTGGTGCTGGCATTTGCCGTGATTGCGCTGGTGCTGGCCGCAGCAGGCCTCTACGGCGTACTGGCGTACCTGATTGCGCAGCGGAGGACAGAGATCGGCATACGCATTGCGCTCGGCGCGAGGCGAGAGCAGGTGACGCGGCTGATGCTTGGAGATGGGCTTCGTCCGGCGCTGTATGGGCTGGCTCTCGGATTGGGCGCGAGCGCGTTGGTGACCAGGCTGATCGAGTCGATGCTCTACCAGACGCGGGCGCTCGATCCGGCGGTGCTGGGGGCAGTCAGCCTGATTCTGCTGGTCGTGGCTGCGGCGGCATGCCTGCTTCCGGCGTGGCGGGCGTCGCGGCTGGATCCGATGGAGGCGCTGAGGGCGGAATAGCCATAGGGCTCAGAGCGCAGAGCTCAGAGCACAGGAGGAATTTGACGACGTTTTCACGGTGGAAAACGCATGTCTAATTGACACCGCCGAAACAGCAGTCCTATAGTTTAAAGGTAGGTTCGCGTGCGGGATTTTCATACGGGCCTGCATCGCCGTTCCCTTCAGCCCCGCCTGCCGGATGCTCCAAAACGGAGCCGACTTAGTGTCAGGCCAACATTGGCCTGGAACGGGTCTACTTCGCCGCATTCGTGCTGTGCCGGGCAGCGATGGAGCAGTGATTCCCGAATCTTCGCGGACTCTGAATGAATCTAACCGAGTTGGCGAAGAAATCTGCAGTGTAGAAGCGGGTCGCACGTTTGACCAGCCACTCCCATGGACTGCAGGGCGGCGTATCGGGACCGCCGACCAAAATCCCGGAGCTGGCTGCTATGGCAGACGTCCTTAATCCTGAACAAGTCGAGAACAATCCTCTGAACACCGAACTGGAAACCCCTACGCTTGAAGCTGCGGCGGATCAGGCCGATCCGTCGATCGAACTCAACCACCACCCGGAAGCTGCTTCCGCTGAACCGGCCGAAGCCGCTGTTGCAGCGCCGGCCAGCACCAGCGACTCCCATCCCGGCGATGATATCGATTTCGGAACCATGGAAGACTTTGCCGCCGCGCTCGAATCGTTCGACCGCGAACAGGCTGCAGAAGCAGCGGCACAGGCATTCGACGAGACGATTGTGTCGGGCACGGTTATCAAGCTGACCGACAAGCACGTCGTCGTCGATGTGGGTCTCAAGTCCGAGGGGCTGATTCCCCTCGAACAGGTTGTCGACCACACCGGCCAGCCGAAGCTGAAGCCGGGCGACCCGGTCGAGGTGGTGATCGAGCGCGAAGAGCCCGAGGGCGGATACCTGCTGAGCTACGACAAGGCGCAGCGGCATCGCGTGTGGGACACGATCGAGAAGGCAGCGGCGGAGAAGACGCCGGTCACCGGCATCGTGTTGGGGCGGGTGAAGGGTGGTCTGACGGTGGATATCGGGATCAAGGCGTTTCTGCCGGGCTCGCAGCTGGAGATCCGGCCGGTGCGGAATCTCGATGCCTACATTGGCCATCCGATTGAAGTTCGCGTCATCAAGCTAAATAAGAAGCGCGGCAACGTGGTGGTCTCGCGCAAGGAGATTCTCGAAGAGGAGCAGAACGCCAAGCGCTCGCTGACCCTGGAGCACCTCGCGGAAGGCAGCGTGCTGACCGGCACGGTGAAGAACCTGACCGACTACGGCGCCTTCGTTGACATGGGCGGCATCGATGGCCTGTTGCACATCACCGATATGTCGTGGGGACGGCTTACGCATCCGCGCGACCTGGTGAATGTGGGCGACGAGATCCAGGTCAAGGTCCTGAAGTTTGACAAGGACAAGCAGCGGGTTTCGCTCGGCTTCAAGCAGCTGACGCCCGATCCCTGGCTGGATGCAGTGGAGCGGTATCCGATCGGGGCGCGGGTGCGCGGGCGTGTGCTGAGCGTGACCGACTACGGCGCGTTCGTCGAGCTGGAGCAGGGCATTGAGGGCCTGGTGCACGTCTCGGAGATGACCTGGTCGAAGCGGATGAAGCATCCCTCGAAGCTGGTCAAGCCGGGCGACGAGGTGGAGACGGTCGTGCTGAGCGTGAACCCCTCCGACCGGCGCATCTCGCTGGGCATGAAGCAGCTCCAGGAGAATCCGTGGGAGCACCTGACGGCGCGCTACCCGGCCGGAACGCAGGTCGAGGGCCGCGTGCGCAACCTGACGGACTTCGGCGCGTTCATCGAGATCGAGGACGGCATCGACGGCCTGGTTCACGTTTCGGAGATGACCTGGTCGAAGCGGATGAAGCATCCGTCGAAGCTGGTCAAGCCGGGCGATGAGGTCGAGACGGTTGTTCTGGCGGTAAATCCTTCGGACCGGCGGATTTCGCTGGGGATGAAGCAGCTCCAGGAGAATCCGTGGGAGCACCTGACGGCGCGTTACCCGGCCGGGACGGTGGTCGAAGGCCGCGTGCGCAACCTGACGGACTTCGGCGCGTTCATCGAGATCGAAGACGGCATCGATGGGCTGGTTCACGTGAGCAACCTGAGCTGGACCAAGCGCGTGAAGCATCCTTCGGAAGTGCTGAAGAAGGGCGAGAAGGTCAAGGCGGTAGTGCTGGGTGTTGAGCCCGAGAACCGGCGGCTGTCGCTGGGCATCAAGCAGCTCCAG
>JAFAKX010000116.1 GCA_019234945.1 Silvibacterium sp. | reverse complement strand
TTTTATACGAGCGTCTCGCTTGATGAGGAGTACCGTGGCCGGGTGAGATCGATTTTCCGGCTGTAACTTGACCTTGGATGAAGCGTTCAGGCTTCGAGGATTGAGAGCAAGAGACGAATGGCACTCGTACCCATGGTGGTCGAGCAGACGAGTCGCGGCGAGCGCGCCTACGACATCTATTCGCGTCTGCTCCGCGATAACATCATTTTTCTGGGAACGCCGATCGACGATCAGATCGCGAACCTGGTGATTGCCCAGATGCTTTTTCTCTCCGGCGAAGATCCGGAAAAGGACATTCAACTGTATATCAACTCGCCGGGCGGTTCGATCACAGCAGGCCTGGCGATCTACGACACGATGCAGTTCATCAAGAACGACGTCGTGACCTACTGCATCGGGCAGGCGGCCAGCATGGGCGCGTTTCTCCTCATGTCCGGCACCAAGGGCAAGCGTTTCGCCCTTCCCAACTCCCGTATCCTGATCCACCAGCCGTCAATGGGCGGCCTGTCGGGCCAGGCCACGGACATTGATATTCATGCGCGCGAGATTCTGCGCATTCGCGAAATTACCAACAACTTGATGTCGAAGCACACGGGCCAGTCGCTTGAGAGAATTGAACGCGACGTAGAGCGCGACTTCATCATGAACGCACCGCAGTCAAAGGAATATGGCATTATCGATGAGATTATTGATCGCCCCCGTACCTGATCCGCGGTTGAGCTATTAAGCCACCGAAGGAGTAGCTGAATGAAAACGCGAACGGGATCGGAGGATACGCTGCGCTGCTCGTTCTGCCATAAATCGCAGGACGCTGTAGCCAAACTTATTTCTTCGCCAAGTGACTATCCACGCGCTTATATCTGCGACGAGTGCGTCGCAGTCTGTAATTCCATCCTTGAGGACGACCGCAGCGAAGCCCAGCCCGGGGCCGCGCCCGCGCACCTTCCCAAGCCGCTTGAAGTAAAGGCGTTCCTCGACGAGTACGTGATCGGGCAGGAGCAAACGAAAAAGAAGCTCGCGGTCGCTGTTTACAACCACTACAAGCGCATCCAGATGAACCGGACGCGCGGCAACGATGTGGAGCTGTCGAAGTCGAACATCCTGCTGGTTGGTCCGACCGGCAGCGGAAAGACACTGCTTGCGCACACGCTGGCCAAGATGCTCGACGTGCCCTTCGCCATCGTCGACGCGACCACGCTCACCGAAGCCGGCTACGTCGGCGAAGACGTCGAGAACATCATCCTGAAGCTGCTGCAGGCTGCCGACGGCGATGTCGCCCGCGCGCAGACCGGCATCATCTACATCGACGAAATCGATAAGATCGGCCGCAAGGACGAGAACCCGTCTATCACCCGCGATGTCTCGGGCGAAGGCGTGCAGCAGGCGTTGCTCAAGATTCTCGAGGGCACGGTGGCGAATGTGCCGCCCCAGGGCGGACGCAAGCATCCGCACCAGGAGTTCACCCCCGTCGATACCACGAACATCCTGTTTATCTGCGGAGGCGCCTTTGTGGGCCTTGAGCGCGTGATTGGCCGCCGCGTCGGGAAGAAGGCGCTGGGCTTCAAGGCCATCGCGGAGAAGGACCTCGGGGAGCCGGGTGCGGCCGTCGCCGCGCAGCGTGACTCGGAGCTTCTGCGCAAAGCCGAGCCGCAGGACCTGATCAAATTCGGCCTGATTCCGGAATTTGTCGGACGCCTGCCTGTGCTTGGCGTTCTCGACGAACTCGATGAAGCGGCGCTTATCGAGATTCTTACCAAGCCGCGCAACGCGATTCTGAAGCAATATCAGCGGCTCTTCGAATACGAGAGCGTCAAGATTGTCTTCAACGAGGAAGCCACCCGCGCCATCGCGCAGGAAGCACTGCAGCGCAAGGTGGGGGCGCGCGGCCTGCGGATGATCCTCGAAGAGCTGATGCTCGACCTGATGTATCATCTGCCGAGCAACAAAAAGATCAAAGAACTCGAGATTACCGCGGACATGGTCAAAAATCGCGACATGTCGCTCATGCTGCTCGATAAAGCGGGCTAAAAACACAAAACTTTATGCGAAGGGCGGGCCGTCGTGCCCGCCTTCGGCATTTACCACTTATTAACCGATGTTGCATGGGATGGAATCAGTAACTGAAGTTCATCCCGTCCTGAGTCCAAATAGTTTACAGTTCATCTTATAGTTACAGTCCAAAGGGGGAGCCGTTGTGACCCAATCCAAAGAGAGCCGCGACCGAAACGACCCGCGAGGAAGCCGCGACCGCAATGAGCTGCGCAAGCTCCCCATGATGCCCATCCGGGACATGGTGATCTTCCCGCACATGATGACGCCCTTCGTGGTGGGGCGCGAGTCGAGCGTCCGCGCTCTGGAAGAGGCGCTCAACGGCGACCGGAAGATCTTTCTCGCCACCCAGCACGACGCTCGCGTCGATGAGCCATCGGCCGAGGACATCTATCCCGTTGGTACCATCGGCAACATTGTCCAGAGCGTCAAAATGCCGGACGGCAACATCAAGGTGCTGGTCGAGGGCCTGGAGCGCGCCCGCGCGGTCGAGATGAACGACTCCGACGGCTTCTTTGTTGCCACCGTAAGCACCGTCAAGACCGAGTTCGAGATCACGCCGCAGACCGAGCAGCTTGTCCAGCGCGTCACTTCGCTCTTCGAGCAGTACGTAAAGCTGCAGCAGTCGCTCAACTACGAGACCATGATCGCCGCTGTCCGCACCGACGAGCCGGCGAAGCTCGCCGACACCATCGCGGCCAACCTGCAACTTGAAATCGCCGAGAAGCAGATGATTCTCGACGTATTCGATCCCACCGACCGACTGTCGATGATCGCCGATGTACTCGATGTCGAGATCGAGAAGCTGAACATGGATCGCAGCGTTCAGTCGCGTGTCAAGCGCCAGATGGAGCGCGCGCAGAAAGAGTACTACCTCAACGAGAAGATCAAGGCGATACAGAAGGAGCTGGGCCGCGGCGAAAAGAGCGAATTCGACGAGCTGAAGAAGAAGATCGAGACCGCGGGGATGCCAAAGGACGTCTTCGACAAGGCCATCCAGGAGCTCAAGAAGCTCGAAGCCATGCCGCCCATGTCAGCCGAGTCCACCGTCTCGCGGAATTATCTCGACTGGCTGCTTGCGGTGCCGTGGAAGAAGAAATCCAAGGAGACGCGCAGCATCGATCATGCCGAAAAGGTCCTGAACGCGGACCACTACGGCCTCGAGAAGATCAAGGAGCGCATTCTCGAGTTCCTTGCAGTGCGCCAACTCGTGAAGAACCCCAAGGGCTCGATCCTCTGCTTCGTCGGACCTCCGGGCGTCGGCAAGACATCGCTCGGCATGTCGATCGCCAAGGCCACGGGCCGCAAATTCGTCCGCATGTCGCTGGGCGGCGTGCGCGATGAAGCTGAAATCCGCGGCCATCGCAGAACCTACATCGGCGCGCTGCCGGGTCAGATCATCCAATCGATGAAGAAGGCTGGAACACGCAACCCTGTGTTCATGCTGGACGAAGTCGACAAAATGGCGTCGGATTTCCGCGGTGACCCTGCCTCCGCCCTGCTTGAAGTGCTCGATCCCGAGCAGAACTCCAGCTTCCAGGATCACTATCTCGACGTCGAGTACGACCTGTCGCAGGTGCTCTTCGTCGCGACGGCGAACGTGCTGCATACGATCCCGCCGGCCCTCCAGGATCGCATGGAGATTCTGCGACTGCACGGCTACACCGAGGCCGAGAAGCTCGAGATCGCGAAGCAATATCTGATCCGCAAGCAGCGCGAAAATACCGGCCTTACTGAGAAGAATGTCGTCTTCACCGACGATGCACTGACGGAGATCATCCGGAGCTACACGCGCGAAGCCGGTGTGCGCAACCTCGAACGCGAGATAGGCAATGTCTGCCGCAAAGTCGCGCGCCGGGTCGTGAAGAGCGGTCCCAAGCACAAGGAGACCATCACAGCGGCGAATCTCGCGGATTTTCTCGGCGTGCCCAAGTTCCGCGACTCGATGGTCCACGAGAAGAACGAAGTGGGCCTGGTCAACGGCCTTGCATGGACGGAGGTCGGCGGCAGCATTCTGCAGACAGAAGTTCAGATTCTCGACGGCAAGGGCAAGCTCACAACCACCGGACAGCTCGGCGATGTGATGCAGGAGTCGGCCCAGGCGGCTCTGTCCTACGTCCGCAGCCGGTCGCATCATCTGGGTCTGCCGAAGGACTTCTACCGCAACATCGACATCCACATCCACGTACCCGAAGGCGCGATTCCGAAGGATGGCCCCTCGGCGGGCATCACGCTCGCCGCTGCCGTAGCGAGCGCGCTGGTGAAAATTCCTGTTCGGCGGGACATCGCCATGACCGGCGAGATCACGCTGCGCGGCAAGGTGCTGGCCATCGGCGGCCTCAAGGAAAAGCTGCTTGCGGCTCACCGCGCGGGCATCTTCGAGGCCATCCTGCCGGCGGATAACCAGAAGGACCTGGCCGACCTGCCCGAGAACCTGAAGAGCGCGATGAAGCTCCACTTCGTCGATTCGATGGACGAGGTGCTCAGGCTGGCGCTCGAGGCTCCGCTGCCTGAACTGAAGGAGGAGACGCCAGAAGTTCTGGCCGCAGTTGTGCCTCCTGCGATCACTCCGGAGCAGCGCCCGCACCAGTAGCGCAGCAGCACGAATATGGGTGCCGCCGCGTCCGGATCTTTCGTCCGTGGGGTGGTGAACCGGGGTTCCCACAGACAGGTCTTCGTCCGTGGGGTTCCTCAGCGCTCTTTGCGTCTTTGCGGTGAAACGAAGCTGATCGTTACTCCCTGTTCCCTGTCCCCTGCTCCCTGTCTTCCTGATCCCTGCCTTCCGGCTCTTCTCCATAACAGCCGCGTCCAGCCGTTCTCCGATCGCCGTAAAGTCCGGTGTAGGCCCTCTCCATCGCAACTGGTCGAGATCATCGAAGAGTGGAATGTCCGTCCGAAGCGTAGCCAGCGTGCGAAACAGCAGTGCTTTTTCGCGTTCGCGAACAAGTGTGGCTGCCAGAGCGCTTGCATTTGCGGCGTTCACGCCCCATTCGCGGCTGTCCGCAGGAATCCCCTCGATTCGCCCAAACTTGGCCAGCACTGCAGCCGAGGATTTCGCGCCCCAGCCCGGCAGTCCCGGATATCCGTCCGCGGAATCGCCTACCAGCGCCAGGTAATCCGGTATCGACGCCGGTGAAACCCCGAATTTCTGGATGACGCCGGCCTCATCGCACGTCACGCCCGTCCGTCGATTCAGTTGAACAACCGTCGTCCCCCGAACGCATTGCGCCAGATCTTTGTCCGGAGTGCAGATGACAACCTGCTCCACGCTTTCGTCTTGGGACGCCAACTCCGCTCCCGCTGCCAGCGCATCGTCCGCTTCGAACTCCACCATCGGCCACACCACAACACCTGCCGCCGCGAGCGCTTCCTCAAGTAGCGGAAATTGCGCCAGCAGGTCAGGCTCGACTCCCTCGCCGGTTTTGTACCCCGGCCATAGCGAATTGCGAAACGACTCGATCACCTTATCGGTCGCGACCGCAATGTGGGTGACTCCGCCCTTGAGCATGCCCAGCACAGACGTGACAACACCGCGAACAGCGCCGACTTCTCGCCCGTCCGCAGCGCGCGCCGATGGTAGCGCGTAATAATGCCGGAACAGTTCGTACGTGCCATCGACCAGATACACCTTCAAGACGCCACTCCGAGATAACAGTCCTTCGCAACGACAGCATCGGTCACTTGCGAACTCCCTTCTGATCGTGTCCACCCTGACGCAGAATTATGGAGCTCACCTGGCCCTTGTCGTCGGTGACGAAGTCAACTTCCGCGTCCACCACCGTCACAAAGAATTTCGTCTGCGATTCCGGATACACAGGAACCTTCGGCTGGCCCGTAGCCTGAGTCATCAGCTGATCACCCTCGAGCGTAAACGTCAAACTGAAGTTGGGTGAAAGCTCATACGTTCCCACATAGCGCGCCAAGACCGCCGGATCCACGTTCACCGTGGTTCGCTCCACAGACTTCCAATCGGGCCAGTCGTACGCAACCGCGATCGCACTCACGACTTGATGCGCGAGACGGCTCCCACCCTGTGCATTTGTCATCACCGCCGCGCCGTTGCCGTTGCTGTCATATCCGACGAACAGCGCTTCGTAGCCCGCATCATCGCCCTCGTGCGAAAACCACTTGTCCGCAGTCGATCCGCCAACGAAAAGCCCCAGCCCCCAGTCGCCCTTTCCCGGCGTGAGCATCTGCTGCGTCATCGACTGCGACAACACATGATTCGCCTTCCCCGCCAGCGAATTCTGGACCTCGATGATGTACCGGCATAAATCCGAGGCCGTGGTCCACAACCCCGCAGCCACCATCTCCGGATAGGTATGTGGGCCGCCCTTCACCGGCGTTCCATCGGCGTTGTAGGGCATCGCCGCATTGCTCAGCAGTGTCGCAGGCAGAGGCTGCTGATACGTGCTGTGGCTCATGCCAATCGGGGCCAGCACCGTGTCGTGAAGAAACTGCGGATAGGGTTCCTTCACCACATCGTTCACCAGTTGCTGCATCACCGTGTACCCGCCGCCGGAATACCTCCACTCTTTCCCCGGTGCGCTGTCTACCCGAATCGGCTCTGTATTGGCTGGCTTTTCTCCATTCAACACCTGAACCAGGCTCGGAACCGGTTCCCCCGCTGCATATCCCGGGAAGCCATGAACTGTCAGACCGGAGGTGTGCGTAAGCAGCTCACGCAGCGTCACATCTGCACCCGGCGCGGCAGTACTCGCTGGAAGCTTCCAGCTTCTTAGGCTCGTATTGATGTCCACATCGAGCGAGAGCTTGCCTTCTTGAACGAGATGGAGCGTACCCATCGCAGCGACTGGCTTGCTGATCGAACCCGCCTGAAAAATGGTGTCCGTTTTGACCGGGTCTCCCCCAATTTGCCGGACCCCGTACCCTTTGGCCCACTCGATCGTGCCCTTATGAACGACGGCGATGCTCACGCCGGGAATATGTAACTCTTCCATTCCCTTCAACAGCGGCGTGCACGATTTGGGCTCGCCTTTGACGATCACCGGCGGCGGAAGACATGCTTCGACCGCGGCAATTTGCTGCGCCACATCACTCTGCGGGGAACCCGCCTGACCATGGACAACCGCTGCACCCAACCCCACAAAGACCGTCAACACAGTGAGCTGTTTGGTCAGCAACGCGAACCTCCTTACCCGCAGGTCAGTATATGTGGAGATTTGTGATATGTGGAGATATGTGGAGGCTGTAACGGTTAGTGGGCACTTATGCCACTCAGCCACCGCCCACTATCACTCAGACCGGTCTTCCTTCCACCACACAGATAGCCGTTGCCGTCCGCGTGATCGACTTGAGTTCGAAGCCGGATGCCTCCAGCAATGACCGGAACTCCTCTTCCGTGCGCTCCTTGCCGCCTGGGAAGGCGAGCATGACCATGTCCAGGTCTTTGGAGCAGCATGGCGCGTTGCCGGCGGGAACGACGCAGTCAGAGATCAGCAGCTTTCCATTTGCGGGAATCACTTTGCGGGTGTGGCCGAGGATGTGGGCACACTGCTCATCTGTCCAGTCGTGAATGATGTGGCGGAAATGGTAGGCGTCTGCTCCGGCGGGGATGGTTTCGAAAAAATTACCTTCGATGACGGTGCAGCGTTCCGCCAGGCCCGCGGCGTTCAACTTCTCCTTCGCCCGCCCAACCACGTGGCCCAGGTCGAACAGGATGCCTTTCATCTTGGGATAGCGTGCGAGCACGGCGCAGAGGAGCGAGCCGTTCCCGCCGCCTATATCGGCCAGGACGTTTATGCTACTGAAATCGTAGGCCTCCAGCATGGCGCCGGTTTCATAGCAATTCAGCGAGGTCATGCCAGCGTCGAAGACAGGACCCAATTCCGGGTGCGCCTGAATGTAGTCGAAAATAGGTGCGCCGAAAATTTTGTTGAAACCAGGCTCGCCTGTTTGAAGGGAGTAATGCAGGCCATCCCAGGCAGCAAATAGGAAGTGATAAAGCTGCGCGCCTGCCCGGTAGGACCCCGGAGCGTCACTGCGCAAGGCTGCGGAAAGCGGCGTGTGGTCGAAGTGGCGATCGCCGGCTTCCTGAAAAAGCCCGTGGCTCGCCAGGAAGCGGAGAACCCGATAGAGTGACGCCTCATGCGTCTTGCTGGCTCTGGCGAGGTGTTCAATTGGCTGCGGATGTCCGGTTTCGATGAGATCGGCAACACCGAGTTCGGCGATCGAGCAGACCGCGCGGCTGAGGGCGGCGCCGTTCATGATGCGGCTAAGATGTTCGTTCTCGTGCTGGGTCAATCTTTCCCCCTTGGGGGATTGAGCCAGACGGTATCACACGCCAAAACTGAGCCGCAAGAATCAAGGCTTCCGCCGGGCCGTTTTATGTGAAGACTGGCAGAAAAGACAGTTCCCAAGTCTTGGCCTACCCGGCAACAGTCGGCGGCACACCTGCAAATCTCGCGTCGTTAGCTTCCGGTTAGCCGACCACTACGGAACCTTCGCTGTGCGATGAGACTCTTCCCAGCCGATTCGTGAGCCGGCTTGAAGCTTCTGGATGCTTCACGTGTCAATCCAAATCACTGTGAACGTCTAGGGTCAAGCGATGAGCGAGACGAAGCGTCGGGCAGCCTGAGTCATCGGATAGAGCTTCTAAAACCTTCGGTTGAATTGCACCCCCATCTTTCGGCTCAAGACTTTCCCACCCGTGCGCCCTTAGTGTCCTAACGATGCTCCGTTTCACCGAGAGAGCACATAAACCACTTTGAGGCCGGAGGAACTCTTGATAAGTTTCGCTCTTCGCAGAAGCGTAATCGCGTTTTTGTGCGCTCTTACATTCCTCATCACTCATGGAATCCACGCCCAACAATTAGCTTCCGCGCGAATCATCGGAGCCGTTACCGATCCCACCGGCAACGTCGTCCAAAAGGTAACTGTGACGCTTACGAATCTAGCCCAGGGCACAGTCCGTAGCTTTGAGACGCGCCCGGACGGCTCCTTCGCCTTCACCACCCTCGACGCCGCTACTTACCAGCTCAAAGCCGTCGCTTCCGGCTTCGCGACCTACGAGCAGAACATCACCCTCAATGTCGGACAGGACCTTAGTGTCCCCGTTAAGCTCGAGATCGCGACCAGTCAGAGCAAAATCGAGGTCGTCGCCGACACGCCTCCCGCCATTGACACCACCACCTCCGCGCTTGGCGGCGTCGTCAATGCTCGCCAGATTTCCACCCTACCCCTTAACGGGCGCAACTATCTCGAGCTCTCGCTGCTTGTTCCCGGCAATGCTCCGGCGCCCAACTTCGATCCCACCAAGGAGAACACCGTAGTCATCTCCACGGCCGGCCAGCTTGGCCGCGGCGGCAATGTGACCATCGACGGTGCGGACAACAACGACGATGCCGTCGGCGGCTCGCTGGTCAACATCCCCGAAGACGCCGTCCAGGTATTTCAGATCGCCACAAATCGCTTCTCCGCCGAGCTTGGCCGCTCCGCCTCAGCTGTGACCAACGTGGTTACAAAACAGGGAACCAATCAGATTTACGGCGACGTCGGCTTCTACGAGCGCGACAGGGCTCTTCAGGCCCTCCCCGCCACCTACGACCCCTCCATCGGCACAACGCCGCCCTTTCACCGCCAGCAATACGCCGGGGACATTGGCGGCCCATTCCGCCAGGACAAGGCCTGGTGGTTCGTCGCAGTCGAAGACCGCCAGCAGCTCGGGGCGGACCTGGTCGGCGTGCGCAATACCACCACCAAGACCATCGGACGGACATTCGCTACCGCGCCTCTCCACGATTTCCTGGCGACCACCCGTGTCGACTTCCAGCCCGGCGAGCGCGACCGCATTGGCTTCCGCTACTCGCTCCAGCTCGAAGACGACCTCAGCCAGAGCGAGCTGGATCGCGCGCTCGGCACGGCCAACTACCGACAGACGGCTGAGAATCACCTTCAGGGGCTCATCGCCGACTGGGTTCACACCTTTACACCCACGCTCATCAATCGAATGAGCTTTGCCGACAACAATTTCCTCAACATCACGAATCCTATCGTGCAGGCCCCGCAGATCAGTTACCCCGATCTCGACGACGGGGCGACCTATCGCATTCCGCAAGGAACACGGCAGTTCCGCTTGCAGGGAGACGACACCCTCACCTGGACGCACGCGAAACAAACATGGAGCTTCGGTGGCGAAGTCCAGTCGATCGACGCCGACTTCTATCTGCCTGTCTTCATTCAGGGCAACATTCAGACCGTTGAGGACTTCCCCGATTTCGACCGCAATGGCGATGGCGTAGTCAACGACAACGACTTGCTCTTTGCTGTTGGGTTGCGGAGCTCAACACCCAACCGTCCACTCAACCTGCCGAACAACGACAACTACCATATCGCATTCTTCGGGCAGAATGACTGGAAGGCCCTGCCCAACCTTGTGCTCAATCTAGGGCTCCGCTGGGAGATGGACACGAACCTCAACAACCTCAGCTGGTACTCGCAGCGCAATCCCATTGTCGAGTCCTTCTATCAGGGAAACCGTCACCGCTGGTATAACAACTGGGGTCCGCGTATCGGCTTCAACTTTTCCCCCTATCCCACGCTCAGCGTTCACGGCGGATACGGCATCTACTACGATCGCATCACGCTGGAAATCATGTCGTTGGAGAAGGGATTCGACGGCCGCGCGCTTGCCCTGAACGTCACCGCAGGCAACGCCATCACAGCCCCCGACGGCACGCCCGTCTACCTCAACCCCAACGGCACTTTCAAGCCCGGTGCACCTGAGGTTCTCTCCAGCCCCTTCACCGGATTCCTCTTCGCAGGCGCAGGCGCCACCGGCATCGACATCATCAGCAACAGCTTGCGCAACCCCATGGTGCAGCAGACAAACCTGGGTATCGAAACCCAGATACACCAGAACCTCACACTCAAGGTGGATGGCGTTCACAACTTCGGCACGCGTTTCATCATTGGCGATCCGGTCGGGTCGGTCTACAACCCGCAGACGCGCGGACCCGACGAGGTCACCAATCTAGAGTCGGCCGTCGGCACCAAGTACGACGCACTGTGGGTGAGCGTTCGGCAGCTGTTCGGAAAATACGGGGAGTTCGACGCCGCCTATACGCTGGCCAAGGCCTTCAACTACGCCAACGACGATCAGATCCCGTTCGAATATGCGCCGATCGATCCGAACAACCTGCAACTTGAGTACGGCCCTCCGCCCAACGATCAGCGCCATCGTCTGGTGATGAGCGGTATTGCCTACCTGCCCGGGAAACTCCAGTTTTCGCCAGTCTGGACCATCGCATCCGGTGTTCCGATGGACATCCTCTTGCCTGACGGCAGCGAGCGAGTGCCGACCATGCAGCGCAATGCGGGTGGCCGCGAATTCCACAACGCTCGGCAGTTGAATGCCTTCATAGCCAAAACCAATGCGGCCGGCGGCGTCTACGAAGCAAGCGCCAACAGCTACGTGATCCTGCCGCAGGTCAGCAATCATGCGCATTTCGACGACAGCTTCAACGCTCTCGACTTCCGGCTGAGTCGCGCCTTTCAGTTCGGAGAGCGGTGGAATCTCAATCTGATTGGAGAGGCCTTCAACATCTTCAACGTGACCAATATCCTCGGCGTCAGCAACCTCAACTACTCTGGCTTCGCGAATACGCTCACGCCGGACCAGGGAAATCCGAGCTTCTCATCGAGCTTTGGCAAGGCAGTCTCCACGGCAGGCGGCGTCTTCGGCTCCGGAGGTCCGCGCGCATTCCAGTTGGCCGCTCGCTTGAGTTTCTAACACGGACGCGCTGCGCTTCCTCCCCGGCGTATCCTGTGTCCAGGGATTTTGAGTAGGTTGTTGCCACACCTCCCACTCAGATGTAGTCGTTCTTGTTCGTCTTCAAGTAGGGCTCACGTACTGGGCTGGCATCAGGCGTACGTCATGACCCTGCTCGCGGCTAGAGGGCCCAAAAGGTGGCAGTCTCTCAAGAAGTTGATTGACGGGGAGCGGACAATTTGGCGTATGCAATCGAGGCAGGAATCGTCAGCTCGACCTCCGTACCGGAATCGAGTTTACTCCTGACAGTCAACTTCCCCCCGGCAAGTTTGGCGCGCTCCTGCATGCCGGGCAAACCAAAGTGTCCTTCACGGCCGCCATCCAGAACCTGCGCGTCGATGCCTTTTCCGTTGTCCTGGACGCGCACTCGAAGCTGTTTTCTGTCGTAGGAGATTTCGACTTTAATCCGCCCCGCGCCGGAGTGCCGGAAGGCATTGCATGTGGCCTCGCGGGCGATGCGATACACCTCGTCCCTCAGGATTGGGTGCAGATCTCGCGACTCGCCTTCCACCACCACACGAAAGTCCACGGGACTCCGGCCATTTTGCTCGGCTGCAAGCGTTTCCCCGATCGTGACAAGCGCACACGCGAGATCGTTTTGGATGACGGTCGACGAGCGCATCCCGTGCACCGCTTCCCGTCCCTCGTTGAGCGCCTCCTGGCCCTGCTCCAGGTAGCCCTTCAGCCTCTCGCGTGCTTCGGCTGGCCGATCCAGGATGATGTTGGTTAAGGTGTGAAGCTTCATCATCACGCCCTGAAAACTTTGCAGCATCGTGTCATGCAAGTCCCGCGCAATGCGCGTTCGTTCCGCCAGCCGCGCTTCGAAGTGAACGTTGAGCAGCCGCGCCTGCTGGTACAGCCGCAGTCGATAGAAAGCATAGAGCAACGCCAGAAGTGCGGCCACGCATGACAAACGGAACCAGGCGGTCTGGTAGTACGCCGGGGCCACGGAGAAGGCCAGGGAAGCGCCAGCTTCGTTCCATACTCCGCTGTTATTGCAAGCGATCACGCGGAAGCGGTAACTGCGGGGAGAAAGATTGGTATAGAACGCTTGCCGGCGAGTGCCGGCGTCCTGCCAATTGCGATCCCAGCCTTCGAGCTTATAGCGAAAGAGCACCTTCTCCGGCGCGACGAGGCTGAGCGCCGTATAGTCGATCTGCAAGTCGCGCACCCGCGCGGGCAGAGACAGGCGCTCACCCACAGTGGAAGCCGGGTCGTAGGTCTTGCGGTCAGCGGTGATCTGCTCGATGTGCACCGGCGGCGGCAGTTTGTTGAACGGCAGATGCTGCGGATCGATGAAGCTGGCGCCGTCGGGACCCGGGAACCATATCTTTCCGTTCGGGGACTTCGAAACACGCGGACCCCAGCCGCCAA
>JAFAKX010000250.1 GCA_019234945.1 Silvibacterium sp. | reverse complement strand
CTCTCGGCTTTCCTGCTGGAGCGGCTTGCACCCGACGCAGTGCTCGGCATGTTTCCCTCAGATCACGTGATTGCGGCAGAGACTGTGTTTCTCTCGGTCATCGAGCGCGCCATCGAGTTGGCGTCTGCCGGCGAGAATATGGTCGTCGTGGGAGTGCAGCCCACGCGCGCGGAAACCGGGTACGGATACATTGAGACCGGCGATTCCGTTTCCCCAGGTGTGCAGCGGGTACGCCGTTTCACCGAGAAGCCCAACCGCGAACGCGCGGAGGAGTTCGTAGCCGCAGGCAATTACTACTGGAACAGCGGCATGTTCATCTGGAGCGCCCGCACGCTGGCCAATGCCGTGCGTGAGCACCTGCCCGAGACGGCTCCAATGCTCGAGGAGATTGCGGCTGCCTACGGAACACGTGAGTTCGAGCGAGTTTTCCGCGACCTCTATCCGAAGTGCGAAAACATCAGCGTCGATTATGCGATTCTCGAGCCGCGCTCAGCGAAAGGTGAGCACCGGTCGAATCTCTACTGCCTGCCTGCCGACTTCGGCTGGAACGACCTCGGCTCCTGGGCGGCGCTTTATGAGCACCAGATCGGGAACGGATCGAACGTCGACGAGCACGCTAATGTGACCGATTGCACCGGCAACGTCGTCATCGATGCCCACGGCAATTACGTGTATACGCCGAAGAAGCTTGTGGCCCTCGTTGGAGTTCGAGATCTCGTAGTCGTTGAAACTGCCGACGCATTGCTGATTACCAGCCGCGAACACTCGCAGGACGTCGGCAAGGTAGTCAAGGAACTGGTCGTGCGCGGGCGCACGGAGTTGATCTGAGGAAGATATGAAGAAAAGCAGGAATCAGATCGAGATTCGCGAGGCTGAGAAACGGGAATCTGAGATAAGCCGGAGCAAGACTCGTGAGCGCGCGCTCGAAACACTGCGCAGGCTCCGCCGGCCGTTTCCGCATAACTTCAGGTTTGACAGGGACGAAGCGAACTCCCGCTGATGCGTTGTGAGCTCAAGATTCTGAAGCGTTTAGGAGAGGCATGGGCAAACCTGTAGTCAAGTTCGGCACTGATGGATGGCGCGGCATCATCGCGGCGGACTTTACGTTCGCAAATGTTCGGCTTGCAGCGACCGCAATCGCCAATTACCTGCACGCGAGTTCGGATCCGAAAGAAGCCGTCGCGAAAGGCGTGTGCGTCGGCTACGACACGCGCTTCGAGTCGCCGCTGTTTGCGCGGGCCGTAGCCGAGGTGCTCGCCTCCTCCGGAATCCCTGTGAAGCTTGCCAGCCGGATCACGCCAACGCCGGCTCTTTCCTACGCCGTGCGCCACCTCGGAGCAGCGGGCGGCGTGATGATCACGTCGAGCCACAATCCCTACCAGTGGAACGGCGTGAAGTATAAGGCGTGGTATGGCGGCTCGGGCAAGCCGTCGATCATGACTGCCATCGAATCCCACCTCGAACAACCCCTGCACAAAGCCGGAGCTCCCGCGACCATCGAGGAGGCTGATTTTGTCCCCGACTACCTTGACGCGCTGCGGCACTTTGCCAACCTTGACCTCATCGCGAAGTCCGGCTTCCGTATTGCCGTCGATTGCATGTACGGCGCCGGCGCCGGCATTCTGGCCGGGATATTCAAGGATATTGGCCTAGACTATATGGAGATTCGCGCCGAGCATAACCCGCTCTTTCCCGGGATCAATCCAGAGCCTATTGAGCCGCATGTGCGCGCCCTGCAGGACGCCGTCGTCGAGCACAAGTGCGACGCCGGCCTGGTCACCGACGGCGACGCGGACCGCATCGGTGCTGTCGACGAGCATGGCAACTTCGTCGATCCACACAAAATTTTCTCGATCCTGCTGGAGTGGGTTCTCTCCCGCAAGAAGTGGCCTGGAGACGTGACGCGCGCCTTTAACACCACATGCATGATCGACCGGATCTGCGAGCGCTACGGACGCAAGCTGCACGAGCACGGGATCGGCTTCAAGTTTGTCGTGGACCTGATGCTCGAGACCGACATTGTGATGGGCGGTGAGGAATCGGGCGGCATCGGGCTGTCGCGCCACCTGCCCGAGCGCGATGGCCTGCTCAATGCATTGTTGCTGGCCAACGTCATGGCCGAGGAGCGCAAGACGCTCGGCCAGCTTGTCGGCGCCATGCAGGAAAAATACGGCTGGCATGAATACGGCCGCATCGACCTGCACATTCCCGACAGCCTGAAGAATGCCGCGATAGCCCGCGCGCGTGCCGGGGTGAAGAAGTTCGCCGGCATGCCGGTCCTCAGCGTCGAAACGCTGGACGGCATCAAGTTCTACCTCGACAATCCCGAAGCGAAGGGGCTACCCAACGCGGCGAAGACATGGCTGCTGCTGCGCGCCTCTGGAACCGAGCCGCTGCTGCGCATCTATTCTGAGTCATGCTCGAAGGGGTCGGTCACAAAGCTGCTCGAGGCTGCGCGCGAGTTTGCACTGAGCAGCTAAGTATCAGGCAAGGCCGGGCCGATCGCGCTAACATGGGTGGTCGAAGTGTCGGGAGGTCTTTGCCATGGCCGATCCTGTGCCCGCCTATCCCTATGAGACCCGGCTGAACATCCTCTATCAGCCGATGGAAATCATCGACGAGAAGGCGCTTTCGGACGCCTGCGAGTACAAGTGGTTCAATCAGACTCTGTGCAAGATCAACGAGTCGGTTGTGCGTCTCGGAGTCGTTGAGGGCCAGTACCACTGGCACAAGCACGACAACGATGACGAATTCTTCTATGTGGTCGAGGGAAAGCTGTTCATCGACTTCGAAGGGCGCAGTGTAGAACTCGCTCCGCGCCAGGGATTCGTCGTCCCTCGCGGAACCGTGCACCGGACACGTGCGCCGCAGCGGACGGTGATTCTGATGGTCGAGAACGCGGGGATCATTCCGACGGGGAACTAAGCCCTCTGCGGTTGCAGAGTGAGATATTTAGGTCATGAAGAAGAAATCGGTGCGCGTAATCGTGGATGTTCCGTTCCGAAGATCGATCTGACTAACGAGCAAATCTACGGCCTAATTGAATTTCCTGAAAGAAGCCGCCCTTACTTCTCGCTGCTCGGCGGCACAATGCCCTTCAGCCGAAGATAGAGCGCGAGCGTGGCGTATTGTTCGTTGTCGTGCGAGACGTTGCCCCACGCGAAGCCGATGCGGGTGCGCGTCATCGGCCCGAGGGTCAGCATCTGCAGAAGGTTGTCGTCCGAAAGCGCGGCATACGCCTTGTCGCATTCTGAAAAAGATGCCTGCAGGGCGGCCTGGATCGTCGCCTTGTCAGCTGTTTCGGGCGGTACCTTGGGCAGCGCGTCTGGAGCGGTTCCGTTGACCGTGCCGCAGATGTGCAGTTGCGCTTCGGTGACGTGGTTGACTACCCGCGCAAAGGTCCGGATGTCTGGAGTGGGGCGGAAAGAGTAGCTTTCTGCCGGCATCTTGTCGGCGGCTTTCAGGATGTTGCCTTTCAGGCCGTTGTAAGCGCGCTGCACGTCGGCTGTGGCGCTAAGCGTGAGGGGCTTCATCGGTGGGGCAGGTTGATTCGCCGCAGCGGGAGCAGGAGACTGGGCCGCTGCGACGACGCCACTCAAAAGAAAAGCAATAACGGCCGAATAAAGGGACATGGAGCGCTCCTCCGCAAAGAATCCTACCAGAGGCACGGCGTCCCGCGAGCGCCACAAATGCCGTCCTGTCATCAAATTTTCTCGTAACTGGGCGCACAGTCGGCGAATCATGTATAAGGCTCACGAAACAAAATCCGAGAGAAACGAGGCCGACTATGAGCACAGCCACCGCCGCTCCCGCCACGCCCCTCACCCAGCTTTCCGCATGGAAATCCCTGAAAGCGCATTCCGAAAAAATCCGCAGCCTGCATCTGCGCCAGCTATTTAAGGACGACCCGGGCCGCGGCACGCGGCTGACCGCGGAGGCCGAGGGTATCTACCTCGACTTCTCGAAACACCGCATCACGGATGAAACCCTGAAACTGCTGCTCGAACTCGCCAAGGAAAGCGGGTTGCGCGCCCGCATCGATGCCATGTTCAGCGGCGAAAAGATTAACATCACTGAGAAGCGCGCTGTGTTGCATGTCGCCCTGCGCGCGCCCAAGGGCGAGAAGATTCTCGTTGACGGGCAGGACGTCGTCCCTGATGTCCATGAAGTCCTTGACCGCATGGCGGCGTTCTCCGACCGCGTCCGCAGTGGCGAGTGGAAAGGCCACACCGGCAAGCCGATCAAGAACGTAATCAACATCGGCATCGGAGGCTCCGACCTCGGCCCGGTGATGGCCTACGAGGCGCTTCGCAGTTACAGCCGCCGCGATATGACCTTCCGCTTCGTCTCAAACGTCGACGGAACCGATTTCGCCGAAGCCACCCGCGATCTCGATGCCGAGGAGACGCTCTTCATCATCTCGTCGAAGACCTTCACTACGCTCGAGACGATGACCAACGCGCACACGGCGCGCGCGTGGGCTCTCAAGAAGCTGGGGGACGAAAAGTCCATCGCCAAGCACTTCGTCGCCGTTTCGACGAACGCCGAGGAGGTCACCAAGTTCGGCATTGACACCAAGAACATGTTCGGCTTCTGGGACTGGGTCGGCGGCCGCTATTCGATGGACTCGGCGATTGGGCTCTCCACTATGCTGGCTGTCGGCCCAGAGAACTTCCGCAAGATGCTGGCCGGCTTTCATGCCATCGATGAGCACTTCCGCACCGCGCCTTTCGAAAAGAACCTGCCGGTGCTCATGGGCCTGCTCTCGGTCTGGTACAACGATTTCTTCGACGCGCAAACGGTCGCCGTTCTGCCCTACGACCAGTATCTGAAGCGCTTTCCGGCCTACCTGCAGCAGCTCACCATGGAGAGTAACGGCAAGCATGTGACCCTCGCCGGCGAGAAGGTGGACTACCAGACCGGACCGATTTTCTGGGGCGAGCCGGGAACCAACGGCCAGCACTCCTTCTATCAGCTCATCCACCAGGGGACGAAGCTCATCCCCTGCGACTTTATCGGCTTCGCCAAAACGCTGAACCCGCTCGGCAATCACCACGATCTGCTGATGTCCAATGTCTTCGCACAGGCCGAAGCGCTGGCTTTCGGCAAGACCCCCGAGGAGGTCGAGGCCGAGGGCACGACGGACTGGCTCGTGCCTCATCGTGTCTTCGAAGGCAACCGTCCGACGAACACAATCCTGCTCGAAGAACTCACGCCCGAAACCCTGGGTAAGCTGGTCGCGCTTTACGAGCACAGCGTCTTCACCCAGGGAGCGATCTGGCAGATCGATTCGTTCGATCAGTGGGGTGTCGAACTCGGAAAGGTGCTCGCCAAGAAAATCATCGGTGAGCTAGAAGGTAAGGACCCCGGCGGCAAGCACGACAGCTCGACCAATACCCTTATCGAGCGCTACAAGAAGCAGCGGGGCTAAAACACATCGCAGGCCAGAGTTAGCGGGGACGGGCATATGCTCGTCCCCGAAACTTTTGCCTCATGCCGGGGTTCCAAAAAGTAACGCTTCCATCTCGCCCTGCGTCCATCTCATTAAGTGCGGAGAAACGCAGCAAAGTTCAAGAGGCGTAGAGGTTTGAACGTCATGAGCACTTACCGCAGTGACAGCAAACTCTTTCGGACAGCTTCCCTGGGATTGCTGGCCGGTTGCCTTTGGTTTTCCGCTGGAACTTCGGCGCTTGCGCAAGAGGGGCAGAATAACGAAGGCCAGGACAATGCCGTAAGCCCGCAAAATTCTGCCCAGCAGGCGCGCACCGACGCGGATATCCAGAGCGATGTTGGTTACGCCCTCACGCATGACCCCACGCTGCAGGGCCAGAAGATCACCTGTGCAACGGCAGACGGCATCGTGAATCTCGCCGGCACCGTGCAGACGAATACGCAGCGCCAGAAGGCAGAGACGATTGCGGCGACTGTGAGCGGCGTGAGCGGCGTTGTGAACAATATCAAGGTTGCGAATCTGAACTCGCCCGAGCCTCCGCCACCACCTGACGAGACAGCAGCCAATACTATCGATCCGAATGCCGCGGCTTCTCAGGTTCCACCTCCGCCGCCTCCTGATCAGCCGGACACGCAGGCGGCTCCAAGTCAGGTTTCTCCCGGTCAGGTTTCTCCGGGCCAGGCGCCGCCTCCCCCGAACAATAATGCGCGCGTGCCATATCAGCCCGGATACTATCCGCCGCCACAGCAGAGCTATACCACGCAGGCTGCTCCCAGCGGGCCAGTCACCATACCGGCGGGCACTCTTGTGCGCGTGCGCCTGAGCGAGACGCTGGATACATCTCACCTGAAGAGCGGCACCTTCTTCGAGGCGACCGCAGCCAACGATGTCTACCAGGCCGGGGTGCTCGCTATTCCCCGCGGCGCCGTCCTTCAGGGTCAGGTCGTCGAGGCAAAAAACGCCGGCGAACTGGGCGGATCGGCAGAACTGCAGCTGGAACTGACCGGCATCAACCTTGAAGGCAAGGCCTATCCGATTGCGACGGATGTCTGGTCGAACAAGGGCCCGAACAAGGCCGGATACACCGCCGCAAACACAATTGGCGGAGCCGCACTCGGCGCAATCATTGGCGGTGCGATCGGTGGCGGCGGAGGCGCGGCCGTCGGCGCCGCAGTCGGCGGAGTTGGCGGTCTGGGAATCTCAGGTGCGACCAACGGGCCGCGGCTGATCCTGCCGGCCGAAGCGCAGGTGGACTTCCATCTGACTGCTCCTGCAACGGTGCAGCCTGTCTCCTGGCAGGAAGCGCAGCGGCTGGCTTCGAGCGCGCCTCAGCAGCCGCGCCTGGTGCCGAGGCCTTACCGACCAGTGCCGATGTACGCGCCGTATCCGTATCCCTACTATCCCTATCCAGCTCCGTATTACGCGTACCCGTATCCCTATTACTACGGGCGCTGATAGCTGACCAAACCAACGATGCAGCCGGGAGGTAATAAGCCGTCCGGCCTTTTGTTTCCGTCGCCGTGCTACCATCGCGTGTCGTCTCGGTCCGAAGAGATCCATATGCGAAAGACCACCTTGGCATTTGCCCTGGCAGCACTGCTGCTATTCGCCGTCGACGTTCATCCCGCCACACTGAACGGAATCACCATGCCAGACACCGTACAGGCGAGAGGCATACCATTGGTGCTCAACGGCATGGGATTGCGTACCAGATTCGGCTTCAAAATCTATGTTGCCGGACTCTACTTGCAGCAGAAATCGGCCGACCCAGACGCGATCATCAACGCCGACGCGCCGAAGCGCATTCTCATGCAATTCACGCGTGGCGTAAGCAAGAGCCAGATGACCGAGGCCTTCAATCACGGCTTCGATAACAGCCCGCCCGGCGCACGCGACGCTCTCAAAGCCGAAATCGACCGCTTCCTCGGGCAACTTGATACGGTCCACGAAGGCGATCAGATGATGTTTACGTACCTGCCAGGCACAGACACGAATTTCCTCATGAACGGCGGGGAAAAACTCGCCATCCCTGGTCTGCCTTTCGGACGACTGCTCTTTTCCGTGTGGCTCGGGCCCCGCCCAGCGGCTCCCGAAGTGAAGAAAGGCTTGCTCGGCCAGTAGCGCCCGGATCCGAAGCCATACGGATCGGTTCGGCGCGATCACGAATCGCCCAGGAACTTGCTCTTCACCCAGGTTTCCACCGCAGCCCATTCCTCGGGCAGCGTCGGATTCACACGCATATAGTTGCCGCCAAGCAGGCTGCTGGTCAGCGCGTCGTTGCTGATCGCGCACAGAAGCATAGCCGCCGCCTCTTGCCAGGGCAATTGGAATCTCGTTAAATTTCTGCGCAATCAGGAAGACGCTTCCCCATCGCCCAGTTATCATGAAACAGTGGATGTTGCCACGCTGGAACGCAAAAAATGCCTCACCCGGCGAGACCTCCTGAAGCTGGCGGGCGTCGCCGCCGTGGGACTGCCGCTCTATGCGGGCGAGATTTCTCGCCATGAGATCAGCGTCCAGAGGCTCAAAGTCACACTGCCTCGGCTGCCCGAAGCCTTTCGTGGTCTAACGATTGCCCAGCTCTCCGATTTCCACTACGCCGAATATACCGAGGCCTATTTCATCAGGCAGGTGATCGAGCGCGTCAATCGTCTAAAGCCGGATGTGGTCGTCTTTACCGGCGACTACATCACCAACGGCTTCTGGCCCAAGCCGGAGGTGCTGCGCTTCACCGGCGAGTGCGCTCACATACTGGCCCGCGTCGACTGCCCGGTGCGTTACGCCGTGCTTGGCAACCACGAATGCGCGGTGAAGCTTTACTGTGAGTCTATGACGGATGCGCTTGAGGCGCACAACATCCCCGTGCTCGAGAATCGTTCCGTTCCGCTCGAACGCGATGGCGCGCGGCTGTGGATCGCGGGCGCGGGCGACGCCGTGGTTAGACGCATGCGCCTCGACGAAGCCGTGCCGACAGCCAGCGCCGACGAGCCCGTCATTCTGCTCATTCACGAGCCGGACGTCCTGCCGGAGGTCGCCCGTCATAACGTCGACCTCATGCTCTCGGGCCACACCCACGGGGGGCAGGTACGCTTGCCGTTTCTGCCCCCGATGTTCCTGCCCGGGCTGGGGCGCCGCTACGTGGAGGGCCTCTATCGACTCGGCCGCACGCAACTCTACGTCAA
This sequence comes from Silvibacterium sp., assembly GCA_019234945.1. Lineage (GTDB taxonomy): Bacteria > Acidobacteriota > Terriglobia > Terriglobales > Acidobacteriaceae > Silvibacterium. Next base: position 834 of record JAFAKX010000250.1, on the reverse strand, counting down.
CCGTGGGATCGGAACCGTCAACCTGCCCTTCCGCTTCAACTGCCCGCCCGAGATTACGCTGATCACGCTGGCATGATCCGTTACGGAATCATCCCGCAGTCGAACATCTTGTTCGCAATCGGGGCCGCGACCTTGTCGATAAAAACTCTCCGCGATTGCGGATCACTCTTGAGGTACTGGATGATTTTCTGCTCCTGTGGCGAGGGCGGAGCCTTCTCTGCCTTCTTCATCTTCAGCTCGGCGCAAGGAGTGCTCTGATACTTTTGGACGATCTTCTGGGCCAGCATGTCGATGAGAGGATGCTGATCCTGAGCCTGGGTTGCGGCCTGGGTTCCGCTGATAGCGATTAACAGCAATGGAGCAACTGCGAGACGAATCACAATACCGGGGCGGCACAGCTTCATGAGGCTTCCTCCTTGCAGAAGCGAAATTGCGCACCCAGTGTATGAGCTTCAGACTGATTCTGGCCCGATTTTTTGCAGCCGGTGTCGATTCTGGCCGGTCAATTGTTATGGACCAGCTTTACTTGGCTTTGAAACCTGCAGTGGAACCTGCAGGGTGCCAAAACGGCCGCTGGTCATATCCCATACGGCGAGTTGAAGATATTGGTCACCCTTCCTGAGATTGAGCCGCTGGTCGAAAACTACGTGAGCGTCAGGATGAAGCCGAACCGCATCTCCGTTCAGCGCAAATGTCACGCGCTCAGCCTTGCGGTCGACAGCACGGCCGTCGCCATTCAGAACAACTGCCGCGACCCCGATGATGGCCTTCGGCTTTCCGTTGACTGTCTGCTGAACCAGCTCATTCACCGGGAAAGAATAGCGAATCGAGTAC
>JAFAKX010000181.1 GCA_019234945.1 Silvibacterium sp. | reverse complement strand
GGGCCGGAATGGGCTAACCATTGCCTTTTTATGCACATTCTGTTGCCGAACATCCACAGGTCGCGCGAACCTAAAATCTGAATCTCTTCCCGATGGCCACTACTCCGGACATTGCCTTTGAACGCGGGCTGCCTGCCTCCGTTGACGCCGAGCGGACAATTCTCGGCGCGATCCTTCTCGATAATCATGCCTACAACGAGGCTGCGGAAAAGCTTGTAGCGGCCGATTTTGCGCTCGAATCGCATCAGCGCATCTTTGCGCGTATTGGCGAGTTGATGGACGCCAGCCGTGCCGTCGATATCGTGACGCTGGCCGAGCAATTGGCCAAGCGCAAGGAAGTGGAGTCGATCGGCGGCGTTGCGTATCTGGCGTCTCTGACCGAGGGCCTCCCGCGGCGGCTGTCAATTGAGGAGTATGTCCGGATCGTCAAGGACAAGTCGCTGCTGCGGCAGCTGATCAATATATGTTCGATGTCGATCACTCGCGCGGCCGATCAGAGCGAGGACGCGCTCGAGATTCTGAATCAGGCTGAGAGCGACCTGCTTGAGGTTACGGAAAAGGGAATTACGCGCGGGTTTGCGGGGATTCCTGAGATCGTCAGGGATTCATTCGGGACGATCGATAACCTGTACAAGGAAGGCCGCGAAGTCACCGGGCTGGCGACGCATTTCGATGAGTTCGACCGGATGACGAGCGGCCTGCAGAAGTCGGAGCTGACGATCATTGCGGCGCGTCCGTCGATGGGCAAGACGGCGTGGGCGATCAACATCGCGCAGAATGCGGCGGTGCGTGGCGGGAAGACGGTGGCGATCTTCTCGCTCGAAATGAGCAAGGAGTCCCTGCTGCGACGCATGCTGGCATCGGAGGCGCTGGTCGACTCGCAGAAGATTCAGAAAGGGTTTCTGGGCCGCGACGATCATGAAAAGCTCTCCAGCGCGCTCGAGCGGCTGGTCGAGTCACATATTTATATCGATGACACGCCGGGCATCTCTCTCACCGAGATGCGCGCCAAAGCCCGGCGTTTGCGCCAGACGATGGGCGGTTTGGACCTGATCGTGATCGATTACCTGCAGCTGATGTCGGCCAGCGTTCCGGGGCCACAGCAGAAAAGGTATGAGAACCGCACGCAGGAGGTCTCGGCGATTTCGCGCGGGCTGAAGGCGCTGGCCAAGGAAATGAACCTGCCGGTGATCGCGCTGTCGCAGCTTTCGCGCGCCTCTGAACAGCGCGGAGGCGACAAGAAGCCGATGCTTTCAGACCTGCGCGAGTCGGGCTCGATCGAGCAGGATGCGGACGTGGTGGCGTTCATTCATCGCGAGAGCTATTACAACCGGGACGATCCGGACCCGGAGACGGAGAACAAAGCGGAGATCATCATCGCCAAACAGCGCAACGGCCCAACGGGGTCGGTACACCTGGCGTATCTCTCGAAGTGCACGCGGTTCGAGAACCTCGCGTATGGTGGAGGGGACGGAGGCTACTAGAGGCCGGAACGATTAGGAGGACCTCGCGATATGGACAAACGTCCAGCCGCGACTGTCGATGAATACCTGGCGTTAGTGCCGGAGCCGGCGCGCACAACGCTCGAAAAGCTGCGGGCTAACATTCGTGCGGCTGCGCCGGAAGCCACCGAGGTCATCAGCTACGGGATGCCCGCGTTCAAGTACCGGGGACGTGGTCTTGTCGCGATAGCCGCGTTCAAAAAGCATTGCAGCCTGTTTCCCATGAGCGGCGCGGTGATCGACAGGTTCAAAGATGACCTGGAGGGTTTTCATACCTCGAAGGGCACGCTGCAGTTTCCAGTCGATAGGCCTCTCTCGGCTGCGCTGCTGAAGAAGATCATCAAGGCGCGCATGGTGGAGATCGAGGCGAGGTACAAAGGCTGATTTCCTCCCTCGCCTTGCTAGAATGATCCGACTTTCGTCGTCGGAGCAATGGCATGCATCTCTTTCGCGCTGCGGGATTTTCCGCGTTGTTGGTGTTTTCATCTCTCTCTTGGGCACAGGCGCCACAGACTACGCTTCCTGCGACACCGCCTGCACCGCAGCCGCACCCTGAAGAGAAGACACCGCCGGCGATTCCTTCAGGCAGACACACTCTGGATCAGGCCGATCTGCAAGCCTTCTTCGATGGGATTATCCCGCTTCAGCTCGAGCGGTCGGACATCGCCGGCGCCTCCGTGCTGGTGATGAAAGACGGCAATGTGCTGCTCCAGAAGGGATATGGTTACGCGGATTGGAAGAACAAGACGCCGGTCGATCCGGTGACGACGATCTTCCGGCTGGCGTCGATTTCGAAGCTGTTCACCTGGGTCTCGATCATGCAGCTCGAAGAGCAGGGCAAGGTGGACATCGATGCGGACGTGAACCGCTATCTTGACTTTCAGATAAGGCCCGCGTTCGGACAGCCGGTCACGCTGAGGAACCTGATGACGCACACTGGCGGGTTCGAAGAAGAGTCTCGCGACATCATCATCACAGACCCCAAATGGAAGGTTTCGCTGCGCGACTTCCTGATTCAAAACCAGCCACGGCGGCTGTTCCCGCCCGGAAAGATTCCGGCGTACTCGAATTATGGAGTGGGGTTGGCGAGCTATGTCGTGCAGCGGGTGAGCGGCGAGCCGTTCGAGCAGTATGAAAAGGAGCACATCTTCGCTCCGCTTGGCATGACGCACTCGACCTTCTACCAACCGCCGCCAAAGGCGTTTCCGGCGACTCCGTCGGAAGGCTATCGCGGCAATACGGAGAAGCCCCCGGTGGGTTTTGAGATATTCAATCCTGTGGGCGCGGGTGGGTTGTCGTCGACCGCGGCAGATATGGGGCGCTTCGGCCAGGCACTGCTGAACGGCGGCGAACTGGAGGGCACGCGCATCCTGAAGCCGGAGACGCTGGCGGCCATGTGGACTCCCCAGTTTCAGGCCAATCCCAAGCTGCCGCCACAGTGTATGGGCTTCTACCAGACCTGGCGCAACGGCCTGCACTGGATCGGCCACGAGGGCGATCTGATCGCATTTCACAGCCTGTTCTTTGTCGAATCAAAGGAGAAGGTGCTGCTGTTTGTCTCGTACAACTCCGCGGGAGGCGGGCGGAAGCCGCGTCCGGAGATCATCAACATGTTCTCCGACCGTTACTATCCGGCGGACGGGAAGCAGGTGTTCGTAAACCTGTCCCGGGCCGAACTGACCGCGATCGAAGGAACCTACGAGACGACGCGGCGCTCAGACAGCACCAGACTTGCCCCCGGCAATCTTTTCGAGCAAGGTACCGCGACTGTGGATAAGGACGGCGTTTTGCGTGTTCCGGACTTCAAGAACCTGCGCGGGCACACGATCAAGTGGAAGCCCATTGCGAAGGACCTGTGGCAGGAGATCGATGGACAGGAGCGGCTGTTCGCCATTCGAGATGACCAAGGCACGGTGGTACGGCTGGCATACGACTTCCCCGGCGTTCAGGCGCAGCGCGTGAGCTGGTACGAGAATGGAAAGTACGTGATGAGTGCGGCGGGAGCCAGCCTGGGCATATTGGCCCTGGTTGTGATTGCCATGGTTCTGCGCACCGGGAGGAGGATTTTCCTGCGCCGGCGGCCCCGGCCAGCACCGCAGCCGGGAACAAGGTGGCTGCCGTTCGTCACAAAAATGGCGGCCTGGATCTGGGTGGCACTGCTGGGAGGGACTTTCGCCTTTTTCGCGGCGCAGGGAGACGACCTGAACCCGCCGACTCCTGCCTGGGATAAGTGGTTCTACCTGCTCAATTTTGTAACCGCGCTTGCGCTTGTATTTAGCGTCTTTGCAATCATTTCCGGCATTAGCGTCTGGCGGCGGGGCGACCTGCGAAGGATCACCAAGGTCAAGTTTTCGCTGGTGGCGCTCGCGTGTCTTGTCCTGAGCTGGTTCGCCATTCACTGGAACATTATTGGTCCGGTGAAGCGTATCTAAGTACGTGACCGGCTCACTCTACGGGGCAATTGGTTGACTTTGGTTTTGTCAAATGAATCGAAGTGGTACTAGCGTTTCCCGTTTGGGAGTGGGATGATGTTGTCGACAGCCGTTCGCCCGATTCCGTCAAGGAGGCGCGTATGCGAACGAAATTTCGTAAGTCAGCGGCTACGCCGCGCTGCTGGTGCGTTGCTCTTTTAGGGATCTGTATGTGCAGTCCGGGAGTCAGCGGACAGGGCCCCAACGACCACGGCAATGCCAGTCCCAACGCTTCTTACGGCTCGGCTCCCAGGCCGCTCTCGAGCGAGTTCGGCCTCGCCCAGGAGAGCCAGTCCGAAACAACCCAGGTGAGCTCGCCACCGCAGGCAGGAGCCGCCAGCACTTCTCCGGAACTTGCCATGGCCAGTCTTCCGGCCGAGACGCAGGGCGACTTGCTGATGATTCGGCAGAGATATCTAGCGGCGATTGCGGCGTATCAGAGAGGCCCGAAGGATTCTCCGGTGATATGGAACAAGCTCGGGATCGCGTATCAGCACATGTACGCGCTGGATTTCGCCAAGGCGCAGTATCAGAAGGCGCTTTTTCTCAATCCGAAGTATCCGGAGGCGCTCAATAACCTCGGGACTGTCTATTACGGCGAGAAGGACTATCGCAAGGCCGAAAATCTCTACAAGAAGGCAATGCGGCTGAAGCCGAACACGGCATCCTTTTATAGCAACCTGGGGACGGCCTATTTTGCCGAGCACAAATACAAGAAGGGTCTTGAAGCCTATCAGCGGGCCTTTGCCATCGATCCCAACATTTTCATCAATGAGTCGGTGGAGCGGATTGCCGAGAATGGGCCCATCGAAGAGCAGGCACAGCTCAACTTTGAGCTGGCGAAGCTTTATGCGAACGCCGGGAACATAGAGGCGGCGCTCAAATATCTGCGGCTCGCCTTCATCAACGGCTTCGACGATGTGAAGAAGCTTATGGCAGCCAAGGAATTCGCGGCGCTACGCGAAAAACCGGAGTTCCGGCTGTTGCTCGCCGAAGAGCACATCACTGACGCGCCTGGCCAGCCCCGCTGAGTTGCTCGGCTACGTGTCGGAACGCAGATCAACTCAGGCGGATCGCGAATTGCGATCAGTGCGATCCTACGAGCGGAGATGAACCTGCAGCCCGCTTGGCCTGAATCTCGATATACACGTTGATGAGGGAAAGTGCGGCGGGCGTGACGCCGGGGATGCGGCTGGCCTGTCCGATGGTCGAGGGGCGGACCCGCGTGAGCTTTTCCTGCATCTCGCGCGAGAGGCCGCTGACGGCGGTGTAGTCGAACCACTCGGGAATGGCGCGTTCTTCGGCGCGCTTCAGCTTCTCAATGGCCTTTTTCTGCTGGTCGAGATAACCGGAGTACTTGATCTCAGTCTCTACAGACTTGAGCTCGTTGCGAACCGCGGAGCGAAGCGAAATAGACTCCGGTTCCAGCCAGGCCGTGAACAGAGGGGAATCTCCAAGTGAAGCGAGATCCTCGCGCAGCAGCGGCCAGAGGGTCTCGATGGCGACCTCGGGACGCTTGAGGATTTGCGCATACGTCTGGCCAGTGGTGTTGCCCAGAGCAGCGGCTTCCGCAAAGAGTTCGGCAACACGCTGCGGGTTCGGCTTGCGCACGGCAAGAAGCTTTTCGAGGGCGACGGCTCGAGCCTGTTTTGCCTCGTAGTCGACCCATGCTTCCTCACCGATCAGGCCGAGGCGGTGTCCGTGCGGAGTGAGCCTGCGGTCGGCGTTGTCGATGCGGAGATGCAGCCTGAACTCAGCACGCGAGGTGAACATCCGGTACGGCTCGTTCGTGCCCTTGCTGATGAGGTCGTCGATCAGGATGCCTGTGTAGGCCTCGGTGCGGTCGAGTGTGAACGGCTCGCGGCCCTGCACGGCGAGCGCGGCATTGATGCCGGCCATGATGCCCTGGCAGGCGGCTTCTTCGTATCCTGAAGTGCCGTTGATCTGGCCGGCGAGGTAGAGGCCGTTGAACTTCTTCACGCGCAGCGAGCGGTCGAGTTCCGTGGGATCGATGGCGTCGTACTCGATGGCGTAGCCGGGACGCAGCATCTCGGCATTCTCGAGGCCGGGGATGGAGCGGACGATCGCGGCCTGCACCTCCATGGGAAGCGAAGTGGACATGCCGTTGACGTATACCTCGTGCGTGTTGAGGCCCTCGGGCTCGAGGAAGAACTGGTGCTGCGACTTGTCCGGAAACTTGACGACCTTGTCTTCGATGGACGGGCAGTAGCGCGGGCCGATCGCCTGGATCTGGCCAGAGTACATCGGCGAGCGCGAAACATTCTCGCGGATAATGCGCAGGGTCTCGGGCGTGGTGTAGGCGATGTGGCACGAGACCTGACGCTGCGGAATCTCCCGCGTGCGGAAGCTGAAGGGTGTGGGATCGGCGTCGCCGGGCTGCTCCTCGAAGCGGCTCCAGTCGATTGTGCGGCCGTCGAGCCGCGGCGGAGTGCCGGTCTTGAGCCGGCAGCCGCGCAGGCCCAGCCGCTTCAGTGCTTCGCCGAGCAGGACAGACGGCGGCTCGCCGCTGCGTCCGGCGGGGTAGCGCTCCTCTCCACAGTGGATCAGGCCATTCAGGAAGGTTCCCGTTGTAATGACGGTCGCGCGGGCAAGAATCGTGCGTCCATCGCGGAGCTTGATGCCCTTAACCGAACTCTCCTCGACGATGACGTCGACCACTTCGGCCTGCTTGATGTACAGGTTCGCCTGCGACTCCAGCACCTCGCGCATCTTGAGGCGATATTGCTGCTTGTCGCACTGCGCGCGCGGAGACCAGACGGCTGGGCCGCGCGATGTGTTGAGCAGGCGGAACTGGATGCCAACGGCGTCGGCGACCTCGCCCATAACGCCTCCGAGCGCATCAACTTCGCGCACGAGATGACCCTTGGCGATGCCTCCGATGGCGGGATTGCAGGACATCTGCGCGATGAGGTCGAGATTCAACGTGAAGGGGGCGGTGCGCAGGCCCATGCGCGCAGAGGCCATAGCGGCTTCGCATCCGGCGTGTCCGGCGCCGACGACGACCACATCGTATTGTTCTGTGAACGGCATGGATTCAGTTTCTATTTTAGCTGGTCGCCAAAAGAAAAAGCGGCAGCCGAGCGGCCGCGTGAAGCCGGTCTTCAGAATCGCACGCGAGGGCCCCTCTGGACGTTTTAGGCGAAGTTGCTGTTATTGGTTGCGGTGATCTGCGAGAACGGCGTCGAGGAAATTACTCGGAGTTTTCGGACTAAAAGATAAACCTGCAACCCGCCTGTATCTGACGCTGGCGATACAGCGAGGTGCTGTTCGCGTTGGTTACGGCGCCGAAGGCGGATTTGCCGGAGCTCCCGTCGAGATAGGTGAGATGAGCTGCACGCGCATAGGAGCTGTCGTTGTTGATGAGATAGCCGATGGTCTCAATCGCCGTGACGTTTGTGTGGTTGAGAGTGTTGAAGGCTTCTCCCATAAGCTCGAAGCTCACGCGTTCGCTGATGCGGGTTCGCTTGGCTACGCGGACGTCGAGGTTGACGGCTCCGGGGTAGCGGAAGGTATTGCGCCCGACTTGCGGAAGGATGTTGTTGCCGCCGTATCCGTTGAGGCTTGCGCCGAGGCCGCTGATGCGCGCGCCGGAGTTGGCTCCGCCGAGAATGACGCCGGAAGTGCCGATACTGACGCACGAAGGTCCATACTCGAGGTATTCCTGGTAAGAGCAGGAAGGCGCGGGGATGGCTCCCATGGTGCGCATGGAGTAAGGCAGTCCGGTGCGCCATTCGCCTGAGGTGCCGAGCGAGTAGCCGTTGAACAGGGCTCCCGCCAGGTCTTGGAAATGCCAGGGCGTTTCTACAACCACGCTGCCAGACGCGCGCTGGCGCACATCGAAGTTTGAGGTGCCGTGCTCGAGCCGCGGGTCGGCCGGATCGTACACATCGTTATTGTCGGCGAAGGTGGACTCGTTCTGATTGTCGTCGATTGCGTGCGCATATGTGTAACCGGCATTGATACTGAACGCGCCGCCAAGACGCCGCGTGAGCCGGACGATGCCCGCCTGGTAGCTGGCATTGGTCTCGCTCACGATATCGGTAATAGCGCGATACCTGGGATTCAAGCGCTGGTAATAGAAGCTGCTCGTAAAGCCGGATTTGATCGGCCCGAGATGCTGGGCGTCCACAATCGTGTAGTTGAGCACGCCCAATGCGGTGAGATCGACGTTAGTATCGATAAAGTTGGGCAATTCACGCGCATAGGAGCCCATGTATGTCGCGGTGAGGGTGATGCGATGGCCGAGTTGCTGCTCCAGTGAGAGCTCGGTCTGGTGAATCTGCGGATTCTGGAAGCGCTTGTCGAAGTAAATGGCGTTCGGTGCTACGGCCAGATATGCACCAGTTGAGAAGACGTAAGGGAACGGCGGCGCTCCGGTATCGAGCGGCCGAAAGTAGTAGCTGCGCTGGGCCGCGGCAGTGCCGGTCGTCGTGAGCGCGCTGTAGATTGTGGCATTCGAAACGCGGCCGTAGTAGATGCCGTAACCGCCGTGGAGAATTGTGCGGCCTGAGCCGAAGATGTCCCAGGCAATGCCGAGCCGGGGGCCGAAGTTGTTGCGGTCGTGCGGCATCACAGCCGTCTGCGGAATATCAGGGTTCGCCAGCAGCTTGTTCGGCTTCGGGAGCGCCTCGTACTCGTAGCGGACGCCGGCGGAAATCGTAAGCCTGCGACTTAATTTCCAGTCATCGGCTATGAAGGCTGCGTAGTCGGCCGTGTTGAAGGTCCAGGAGGGCTCGCCGATGGCCTGTTCGTAGTAGGAGTAGCAGGGGTCGAGTCCCGCTCCGGTGGTGGCCCCGTTGCAATGGTTCGGGGCGAGCAGATCGGAGATGAAGTTGACTACGCTTGAATAGGAGTAGGCTCCAGCCTGATTGTTGAGTCCGCTCACCGTGTCGGTGACGTAGTTGTAGTCGTATCCGAACTTGATGGCGTGGCGGTGGTGGATCCAGGTCACGGTATCGATGAATTGCTGCCGCCTTTCGTCGGGATATTGCGGTTTGTCGAGCGAGGAACGTGTGCCGAAGGTGAAGCCGGAACTGCGATCGACGGCGATCTGCGGTGGCAGGCCCAACACATTGTTTGCGAGCTGTTGCTCGAAGGGGGTCGTCGTGCTGGCGAGCTGGGATATAAGCTCGCGGCTGTACTGGTATCGCGCGCTGTTGAGCAGGTTCGGAGTGTAAAAGTACTCCCAGCCAGCCACAGCCGCGTCGGAGTTTGCGCGATGCGTTCCGAAGCTGCCGATGCCATACGTGTCAGATGCCTGCGTAGCGGCGCCGTTCAGGGCTGTCCGGCGCATGTAGTGGTACTGAGCAACGAATCGATTGCGATTGTTCGGCTGCCAGTTGATCTTCGGAAAGAGAATCAGCTGCCGCGAGGTGCGGGGGACATCGCCGAGCAGCCCGCTTAGATTAGCCATCACGTTGTTCCAGGCGCCAAGGGCCTGGTCCTTGTTCTGTCCAGTGCGTGCGGCCAGGGTTTGAATGGTTTGCGCGGAGGGTGGTGCGAAGAATGCTGCGGGCTGGTTGGCCCGCGCGATGCCGGGGAAGTCGCGCTGGTGCTGGTCGTAAGCGAAGTACCAGAAGAGCTTGTTCGGGCGGATCGGTCCTCCGGCCGAAGCCCCCCACTGCCTGCGGACGTCGGGTGGTTTATAGGGAACGCTGACGTATTGCCCCTGCGAGTTGAGCCTCGTCAGCGTGGTGAAGGAGTTGGCTGCACCCCATGCGGCATCGCGATCGTAAAACGACGCCTCGCCGTGCAGGTGGTTGCTGCCGGATTTGGTAACAGTGTTGATGATGGCGCCCGCCGCGTGGCCGTTTTCCGCGGAGAAATTGGATGTATTCACCTGGAATTCGCGAATGGCGGACTGAGCCGTCGAGTAGCCCCCTGCTCCGCTGCCGCGCTGCCGGCCCGAGAAGGCGAGATTGTGGTCCGTTCCGTCCATGGTGATGCTGTTCATCAACGGACTGAGGCCGCGAAAGCTTGCGGGGTCATCGACGCTCGGACCGGGAGCGGAGCCTGCTGAGAGCGCCGCCAGATTGGACCAGCTGCCGCCGCTGATCGGCAGGCTCTCGATGGTCTGCTGGTTGACGTTGCTGCTGATCGTTGGCGAAGGATTGGCCTGCGAAGGATTCTCTTTGGCTGGTACGGCGTTCTCGTCGTAAGCGAGATCAAGCTTCGGCGTGAGCATGGTAACGCGGCCGACTTCAACAATGACGCGGTCCATCTTCCATGAGGCGAGACCGGGGGCGCTGACGCGGATCGAGTAGGCCCCGGGTGCGAGCTCGGCGAAGCGGAAATTTCCATTGCGGTCGCAGAACATCTGGCTTACGGCTCCCGTGCCGGCGTTGCGAAGGGTCACCAGGGCAGGAAAGAGTCGTCCGCCGGCGTCGGAAACCTGCCCGGCGATCGACCCGCCGGTGCCCGACTGCGGAGATGCAAGATGAAAGGCCAAAGCAAGAAGCAGAAGAAGCAGCGGAATCCACGAAGGGTGAAAGGCGCGTTGCCGGCTGTCCATGGGAATTCTCCCTGTGACTTGACCTCTATCCCGGAACGAA
>JAFAKX010000007.1 GCA_019234945.1 Silvibacterium sp. | reverse complement strand
AGTATCCGTCGGATATCACCCGGTGGGAAATGCTCTACGGTAAAGTGCTTCGCCCGCCCTCCTATGACGCGAAGCTCATATCTATCGACCTCGCTTCTGCAAAAGCGATGAAAGACGTCATTGTCGTGCAGGACGACCAATTCGTTGGCGTCGCGGCGAGCAACAGTTCTCTCGCCGCGAAAGCATTGCAGGGGCTGGCCTCAGCTGCGAAGTGGGAAAACGTACCGGGTCCCAAGCCGTCCAGCAAAGACCTGGTCGAGTATCTCAGACAGAATGCCGAAGGCGGCGTCCCTGCCAATCCCTTCGAAGACTCGCTTGCCGGAGCGAAGTCTCTCCGCCGCACCTACTATGTCCCATACATCCAGCATGCACCGCTCGAGCCGCGCGCGGCCGTAGCTGAATGGAAGGACGGCCGCCTCACCGTCTGGACGGCGTCGCAGAACCCCTTCGGCGTGCAGAAGGAGCTTGCCCGCGCCTTTCACCTCTCCGACCAAAGCGTGCGCGTCATCATCCCCGATTTCGGCGGAGCCTTCGGCGGCAAGCATACCGGCGAGTGCGCCGTCGAATCGGCGCGCCTGGCTAAAGCCGCAGGCAGACCCGTCTCGCTACGCTGGACGCGCGAAGAAGAATTCACCTGGGCCTACTTCCGTCCCGCCGCGGTGATCGACGCCGAAGCCAGCCTCGACGCGCATGGCAAAATCGCCACCTGGCATTTCATCAACATCAACTCCGGCCCCAACGCCGTCGACACGCCTTATTCCATTGCAAGGAAGGAATGCCGCTTCATTGCCTCAAAGCCGCCGCTTCGCCACGGGTCATATCGCGGATTGGCGGCCACGGCCAACAACTTTGCCCGCGAAGTCTTCATGGACGGACTCGCCGCAGCCGCCGGTGCCGATCCGCTCGACTTCCGCCTCGTCCACCTCGACGATCCGCGCCTCTGCGCCGTTCTGCAAAGAGCCGCGACCGAATTCCAGTGGTCCGAGCGCTCGAAACAGAAAGGCGCGGCCGTTGGTCTCGCCTGTGGAGTCGAAAAGGGTTCCTACGTTGCCGCCTGCGTTGAAGTAGCGCTCGATCGTCAGCGCGGACAGCTCAAGGTCACCCGCATCTGCCAGACCTACGAGTGCGGAGCCATCATCAATCCCGCCAATCTCCTCTCGCAGGTCCAGGGAGCCATTTCGATGGGACTCGGCGCGGCTCTGCGCGAAGAGGTCCGCTTTGAAAACGGCAAAATCCTGAATGGCTCCTTCGCCGAATATCTCGTCCCGCGCTTCGCGGATGTCCCCGACATGGACATTCAACTGATCGACCGCCTCGACCTGCCCTCGGCCGGCGCCGGGGAGACGCCCATCATCGCCATCGCCCCTGCCATTGCCAATGCCGTCTTCCGCGCCACTGGCTCAGGCGTTCGTTCTCTGCCTGTTCAGGTCCCCAAAACCTCCTCATAGCCGCCGTCCATCCTCGGACACCGCCGTCCGCTTACGGCGATCAGACGCTGTAGTACCGACTTGCATATCTCGGTGTAATTCCCGCTGGAACAACCGCTTGCCCTAATCCGTACCTCTGGCGACGAACGTGCTCTTGATTACCCAAGCTTTTAACTTTAGGAGTGCAGATATGTCCCTCGCCCGCGACCTGAAGATCGCAGTCCGCCACCTGCTCAAGTCCCCCGGATTTGCCGCAACTGCGGTCCTCATGCTGGCCCTTGGCATCGGCGCGACGACCGCCATCTTCTCCATCGTCGAAAGTGTGCTGCTGCGTCCCCTGCCATTCCCCCAGTCGGAGAGGCTCATGGTTCTCGCCGATATCATTCAGGGCGCGGACCTCGGCGGCAGCAACGAAGCCGGTGTCACCGTTCCCGACATTCGCAACTACACCCGCGACACACATAGCTTCACCAGCCTCGGCGGATATCAGGGCACGGGGTTTGAACTCTCCGGAATCGGCGATCCCGCAATGGTCAACGCGACGCGCATGACCGGCGGAGTCTTCCCTGCGCTCGCCGTGCAGCCCTTGCTCGGGCGCGTCTTCACGCAGCAGGAAGACGATCAGAAACAGCAGGTCGCAGTCCTCAGCTACGCCACCTGGAAGAGCCGCTTCCATGGGGATCGCAACATCGTCGGGCAGAAGATCCTCCTCGACCGCAAGCCCTACGTCGTCATCGGAGTCATGCCGCGCAACTTCGAATTTCCGCTCGTTCCCGGGCATCTGAACCGCAGCGAACTCTGGGTTCCCATGAGCTTCACCGAGCAGGAACTCTCGCAGCAAGGCACCGCCAATTGGAGCTGGCAGATGGTTGGGCGCCTCAAGTCTGGAGTCACTCCCGCGCAGGCAGTTAGCGATGCCAGCCGCGTGGCAGCGGAGACGATGCGCAATTATCCGGCATACATGGCTGGCTTCACCATCCATCCCGTTGTGCGTCCATTGCATGAGGAGGCGATCGAGCAGGCACGCCCGCTTATTCGGACTCTCTTCCTCGCCGTCGTCGTAGTGCTCCTGATTGCCTGCGCCAATTTAGCCGGACTCCTTCTGGTCCGCGCCATCCGTCGGCGCAGAGAAGTGGCGGTCCGAATGGCCCTCGGCGCGAACGCCCAGGCATTGCTCCGTCAGGCACTCCTCGAAAGCCTCGTTCTGAGCATCACCGGCGGTGTGCTCGGTCTCGCTCTGGCGGCGATTACGCTCCGCGTCAGTGCGAGCCTGCTGCCAGAGACGCTGCCGCGCATCAACGAAATCGGCGTCGACTGGGTGGTCGTAGCTTTTGCCCTCGCGCTTGCTCTGTTAACCGGCGCAATCTGCGGTCTTGCTCCGGCATTCGCGGCTATCCGCACCAGCGTGAATGACACGCTGAAAGAAGGCGGCCGCACAGGCACCTCCGGAGGCGGACACGCGCGCCTGCGTTCCGCCCTGGTCGTCACCGAGATCGCCATCGCGCTCGTGTTGGTCGCCGCATCAGGTCTCCTGCTGCGCAGCTTCGAGAAGATGCGCGAGGTCGACCTGGGATTCCAGCCCGATCACACGCTTGTGGCCGCATACGCACTCCCGCAGAAGAAGTACGCTACCCAGGCTTCGATCAATGAATTCAACGACGAGCTGTTGCGGCGATTGCAGCCCCTTCCAGGGGTCAAGAGCGCAGGCCTTACTTCATTCCTCCCAGCTTCGGGCAATTTCAGCAACAGCGCCTTCCTCGCCGAAGGATACGTCGCAGCGAAACCGGGCGAGTTGGATCTGGCAACCATGGTCATCGTTCAAGGCGACTACTTCTCGGCGATGGGAATCCCGCTTCTGCGCGGCCGCTACCTTACTCAGGCCGATAAGGAAGGCGCACAGCTCGCAGTTGTCGTGAACCACAAGCTCGCCCAGCAAACCTGGCCGGGACAGGACCCCATCGGCAAGCACCTGCGCATTGGACTCGAGAAGCTGCAGACACCCTGGGGCACTGTCGTCGGCGAAGTGGCAGATGTGAAGGAAAGCTCGCCAGACATCCCCGCGAAACAGCAATTCTATGTGACCATCCGCCAGTCAGACACATTCTTCGGAGTTCTCGCCAACCCCAGCGACCTCAACGGTAACGGCGGATTCATCGCCCTCCGCACCGGCATGCCTCCCGAACAGATGGAGAAGGTCCTCACCGCGACGGTTCGCTCCATCGACCCGCAGCTCCCGCTGACGCAGATCCAGACCATGGAGCACGCCATCTCTGAAAGCGAGGCACCGCGCCGCTTCAACACCGCCCTGATCTCGTCATTCGCGGCCGCGGCCCTGCTGCTTGCCATCCTCGGCATTTACAGCGTCATTGCATTTTCCGTTGCGCTCCGCGTGCAGGAAATGGCCATCCGCATGGCCCTCGGTTCGCAGCGCTCCGGCATCGTCGGCCTCATTCTCGCCTCCGGAGCCCAGCTGGCCCTTATCGGCTGCGCCATCGGGCTTGCCGGAGCTGCCGCCTTTTCTCACCTGCTACGGTCGTTCCTCTTTGGAGTCAGCGCGTTCGACCCGCTCGTGCTGACACTGGCTGCATTCTGCGTGATGCTTCTGGCGATCTTCGCGTCGTTCCTCCCGGCGCAGCGCGCCGCAGGAATTGATCCGATGCAAGCGTTGAGAGAGAGCTGAACACCGGGGCAGGAGTTCAGAACAGACTCTCCTGCCTCTCCTCAACTGGCTTCTTTTTCGCCGTTGCTCCGATCACCGCGACTACTTCCAGCGCCGAAAGTGAACCTGACGGGATCCAGATCCGCTGTGTGTTCGACCGGGTATCTGGAGGAGTCAGCAGGATCCCTTCCGCCGTAATCAGGCTCAGATCGTTCGACGCCATGCCCTCGATCAGCTCTCCATCGGTCAGGGTAGCCCGCAGAAATAAACCCTCCGTGCGCGGCCTGCCCGCAAACGTCTTGCGCTGCAGCCGCTCAGGATTTTCGGGCTCTCCGGAGTTGAAGTCCCGCACGAAACACAGCCACTTGATCGTCCTGACTTCCAGCGACACTACTTTGCCGTCCAGGCCCAGCATTTCCAGCGCATCGTCCCTCAGAAACCCGGTCGGCGAAGAGCCGTCGAAGACCACATACCCCGCGACCCAGTCGCGCGTAAATCTCCGTGCAATGGCTTTTTTCCGGCTGGAAGGCATAAGCAGCCATCGGACGCGGCTCACAACCGGCCTGCCGCATCCAGACCTAGGATTGTTTCACGCCGGGTACCCGATCGCAGCGAAAATTGTGCAAAGCCGTAGCCAAGCAATTAACCATGTGTTACATTGGAGCTTTGTAATTGGCCGTGGCTTGTCCGTAAACCATAGCTCAATAAGTATTTAGCGAGATTTTCGGGGGCCCGGCGCTGATATCTCTTCCCAGATTGTCAAGGCATGCCCGACTATATTTATCTTCTTGAAAACCGCCTATCCCCCGCTCAACAAAATGCGCTGACACAGGTCCGCGACGCAGCGCGCCCCCACGGCATGACTGTGTTTCTCACTGGGGGAGCAGTCCGCGACCTGGCAACCGGGTTTCCGGTGCTCGATCTTGATTTTTCGGTTCATGGAAACGCCCTCAAGTTAAAGAAATCACTCGAAAAAGCCGGTGCGGAACTCTGGGGCGAGCACGATCCTACTCGAACCCTTTTCTTCTGGTTCAAGGGCGTTCGGATCGAAGTCTCGAGCACTCGCACCGAGGAGTATCCGAAGCCGGGCAAGCCCGTTTACCACTGGGCTACCATGCTGGATGACCTCCGCCGCCGCGACTTCACCGCCAATGCCATGGCCATTTCCCTGAACGAAGGGTCCTATGGCCTGCTTCTTGACCCGCTGAATGGCATCGCCGACGTCGAAGCCCGGCTTCTTCGCCTCGTCAGCCCCTACGGCTTCATAGAGGATCCCTCTCGCCTCCTCCGGGCCGTGCGTTTTCAAACACGTACGGGCTGGGACCTCGAGGAACGCACGAAGGTTCGTTACGAGAATGCGAAGGAATCGGGTGCCATCGACGCCATCACGCCGTACCTCACGGGATACGAGCTCGAAGAAATCGGTCACGAAGAGGACGGTCTCAAGGCACTCAAGGCTTTGGAAGCCGAGGGCTGGATGAAGCACATCTGCCCAACCTGGACCTCGGCCAGAGCGGATGTCGCCGGGCTCGAGGCCCTTCACCAGACCCTCATCCAGTTCCTGATCCAGGGAATCCGTCCGGATATTTCCGCGCCGCAGATGGATCTCCTCACGGCAAAGATGCCGCCGAAGGACTTGGCCGCCCTCAAGAAGCGCTTCCCCCGGCCGGGTTTTGTCGCCTATTGGGAACGGTTCGACGAGGCCGCTAAGGAGTTCCAGAAGGAGCTGCTCGACAAGAAGAACGTCGCGCCGTCCGCCACCTGGAAGCTGCTCACCAGCCATGCGCCTGAGCCGATCCTCTGGCTGGCCTACACCAGCAAGAACTCTCAGGTGCAGACCAAATTCAAGAATTTCTTCACCGTCTGGCCTGAGGCCCGCCAGAAGATACCCACCGCCCTGATGCTCGAAATGCGCATCGTCCCCGAACTGCCTGGTTATCAGGAGCTTGTGCAGCAGATCTTCTACCGGCTGATGGACGAAAAGCTTCAAACCGAAGAAGAGATGCGCGCCTTTCTCGAGCCCCATTCTCCGCCGGCACCGCCGCCCCCCGTTAAGATCGGCCGCTCCCGGCGGCGCGGGGAAGCCCGTCTCAAGATTCGGGACGAAGAAGAGGAAGCCGAGGCAGTCGAGGCAGCTGAAGACGAGGAAGTGGAGGAACTGCCCATCCCGGTCAATCTGCTCGACGACGAGGGCCACGGCCTCGGAAATGTCGACCACGAAGGCGATGAGGAAGCGGAAGAGGCGGAAGAAGCCTCCGAAGTCGCCTTGCCCGCTCGCGGGAAAGCGGCTAAGGCCGCGCCGGCTAAATCTGCTCCAGACGGCAAGGCGCCAAAAGTAGTTCCGCAGAAGTCGGGACGCGAAAAGAAGCCTTCCGCCAAAGCTGCGGAACACGCTCCTGCGCCGAAGAAAGCTGCGTCGCACAGTGCGCCCGCCAAGGCTCCTGCCGCGAAGAAGACTCCCGGGAAGCCGGCGAAGGCAGCCCACAGGTCACCGGCCAAGGCGGCTCACAAACCCCCGAAGCCCGCACTCAGACCTGCGAAGAAGGCCGCCTCAAAGCCGGCTCCCAAGCATGCGAAGCACGCCGCCAAACCAGCGAAGAAGAAGCGGTAGCAGCGCAGGGAACAGCCAGATTTCCGGAACCTGTAGTATTGTCACTACATTTCACCGGAGACCGTCCTGCATGTCCGCAAGATCCTGCCGCTGTGTTTCTCTGCTCGCCCTGATCGCAGTCGCCGCCGCACACGCCGCGCCTAAATCACAGGACAGCCGCCTCGAAGGGGCCTACCGATTCGAGCGCGGCGGCTGGACTTACGTCCACCTGCACGGATCGCCCGAGCAGATCGGCTATCAGCACGGATACCTGCTCTCGGCCGAGATCGAAGACACTTACCACGTTCTGAAGGTCGAAACCGAGCACGTCACCCGGCGCGACTGGGCCTTCTTTCGCGAAGCCGGGCGCACCATTCTCTGGCCGCGCATCGATCCCGAATATCAGAAGGAACTCCAGGGCATCGCCGACGGCGTTGCCGCGAAGGGTGTGAACCTCGACGTCTGGGACATCGTCGCCATGAACGGCAAGATCGAGCTCCAAGACTACTACGTCCCTTGGCTCAACAAGCAGGAGCGCGCCCAGGGGCTCCGCTCCGACGACGGCCCTGTCATCAAGGCTCCAGGCAACTGCAGCGCCTTCGTCGCCACCGGCAGCTACACCAGGGACGGCAAGATCGTCATCGCGCACAACAATTGGTCCTCTTATGCCGAGGGCGCGCGCTGGGTCATCATCTTCGATATCCAGCCTGAGCATGGCCACCGCATCCTCATGGACGGCCTGGCCGCCGTCATCACCAGCCAGGATGACTTCGGCATCAACGACGCCGGTATCATGATCACCGAGACGACCATCACCCAGTTCGTCGGATGGGACTCGAAAGGCAAGCCCGAGTTCGTGCGCTCCCGCAAGGCGCTCCAGTACGCCGATTCGATCGACGGCTACGTCGCCACGATGATCAAGGACAACAACGGCGGTTATGCCAACGACTGGCTCATTGGTGACCGCAAGACCGGCGAGATCGCCTATCTCGAGCTCGGACTCAAGAACACTCCCGTCTGGCGCAAGAAGGACGGATATTTCGCCAGCTCCAATTTTGCCCGCGACCCGAAGCTCATCCAGGACGAGACCGACGGCTTCGACACAAAAGACCTCAGCTCATCCCCGAATGCACGCCGCATCCGCTGGGAAGACCTGATGGCCGCCAACAAGGGCAAAATCGATGTGCTCATGGCCGAGCAGTTCCTCGCCGACCATGAAGATTCATTCCTCAAGGAAAAACGCGCTGACCAGCGCTCGCTCTGCGGCCACGCCGACGTTGCAAAAGAGGGAATCCCCGAGTGGGAGTGGCCCGCCTACTATCCCGGAGGCGCGGTTCAGGGCAAAGCCGCTGACAGCGACATGGCCGCGAAGATGAGCCTCGTCGCCCACGCCGGTCATCCCTGCGGCGAAGATTTCCTGGCCAAGCCCTTTCTCGCCGCCCACCCCGAATATGCCTGGGCCTCTTCCATCCTTAAAGACATGAAGGCAGGCCCGTGGACCGTTTTCTCCGCGGGAGAGAAAGGCCCGCAATAGCATGCCCGCAAAGACCGATTCAGCTGCTCTCGTCGCGCTTCTTGCACGAACGCGAACAGAATCGGCCAAAACCATGCTGGAGGTGGTCGACAACCGGCCTGTCCTGCTCGTCTTCCTGCGCCACTTTGGATGCACCTTCTGCCGCCAGGCTCTCGATGACGTCTCAAAGATTCGTCCCGAACTCACGAAGCGAGGCGTGGAGGTTGCGTTCGTCCACCTGGGCTTGCCCGAGCGCGCGAAGCCCTACTTCGACTACTTCAAACTCTCTGATGTAGAGCGCGTCAGCAATCCCGACGGCTCCCTCTATCGCGATCCTGTGTTTGCGCTGGCGCACGTGAATCTTTTTCACCTGATCCGGCCCGCGGTCTGGACCGGATGGCTGCGCGGCGCCATTTTCAAGCATCGAATCGGCCTGCTGAAGGAAGATATCCAGCAGATGCCCGGCGTCTTCTTCCTGAGAGATCGTGCCATTGCGAATCTCTACCGCCATCGCACCATCGCCGACCGGCCGGATTATCTGAAGATCGCCAATTGATTTTAGTAAGGCGCCTGCCCCAGGTAATTACCGCGCGGGTTGTATTCTGCCACGATGACAATGCCGCCGTTCGGACATGTGGCCTGTCCCATCCCGAGCTGTGTCGTCGATCGCCATACCATCTGTGTGTAGTGCCCGGTCGGATACCAGTTGCTCTCCGTCACTACACCGTAGTGGTACTTGGAGATTTCGCTGTACCAGGCTCTTGAGGCGTCGAGCGATGTGAAGGCGCGGCCCTCGCCGCCGAACAGGTTTTCTCCATAGATATTGTTCTTGGTGTGGACGAGGTTGCAGCCCTCGTCCTGCGCGAGACGATCCGCCCAGCGCTGCGCTACCGCGGCCAACTGCGTCGACCACGTGAGCGGCGGCACTTTCACATCAGCACGCTTCGCATTGTGGAAGTCCAGAGCGTTCTGCGCGTCGGTCTGGCTGATGCGCGAGCCTGTATCTGCAGGTACCTGCGAGTGCGCAAACACCGCCGCGGACATCAGCATCGCGGCCAGGAAGGTTAGAGGCGCCAGAGATTTCATTATCGTTTGCTTTTACTTCGCCGCAGCTGACTGATATTCGATACTGCTCTTCAGCCACTCGGCGTTGTTCTTCACGTCTTCCTTGAGCTTGCCAGTCAGTTCGTCACGCCGTTCGAAAAGGCGATATCCCGCCTTCGGCCGCAGATATCCCTGCGCGCGCGGCTCTTCGCGGAAGAGCTCTTCCTCCCCGACTTCTTCGAGCCTCTTCTCGAAGCGCTTGCGATTATCGAGCAGAGCCCTCACGATAAACGGAATCACCTGCGAGTAATCGCCGTACATGCTCTCAGTCGTCTCCAGATACACATCCTTGTCGACCTTGCCCCACGTCACGGCCTCTGCCGGAGGACACGACGACAGCGACCCGTCCATCACCGGAGCCGTTGTGATCTGCACGTCGAACTGATAGCCGCGGATATCCGGCAGCCCCAGCACCTGCCCAAGCGCCGGCTCCGGCTGCAGGTTGTAGTTCTTCGGAACGCCGCCGCCGAGAATGAACGTCGCGAGTCCCTTCGCGTCGCTCTCGAACAGTCCCCAGCGGTGATACGCGCACGCCTCAAACACCTCCGCGTGCAGATCCAGCTCAAACTTGTAGTCGTCGATCAGGCCTGTCTCGCGCATCGCCCACAGCTTCATCGAATTGAGGAAGACACTGCCGTCCGCCGGCGCGCCCACAAGCATCGGAATGGCCAGCCGGTGGCACGTCGCAAGCAATCCATGCGGAGCACGCGCTCGCCGCTCCTGCGCCGCATACACCTCGCCGAGGCGGTAGCGCATCTCGGTTCCAGTCATCTTCTTCTGGAATTCCGGCAGGCGCAGGCACGCCGCGAGGAAGCGATCCTGATCCAGCAGCACTTCCTCGGGAAAGCCCACATCCGTTACGCGAATGATCTGATCGTCGCGCAGCTTTGCGTCATCCCCGAAGATCGGCACCTCGTGAAACGGATTATGCCCGTGTGCATCGAGGCTGCGATGCCCATCGTGATAGGCCACCGCATCAGTTGTGCTGAGGTATGCAATCCAGCCCGTCTCGAGCAGCGGAATCAGCCATGTGATGTGTTGTCCGGAAACCGTCACCGGCCCGGAAATCGACATCGTCAGCGGAAACCCGCCGCCGATTGCACGATCGAGAATTGTGTAGACGCGCCTCAGAAATGCCCCACCGAATGCGGGCAGGCAATCGCGAAATATCTCGTCCAGAGTCTCGCACTGGTCTACACGGCGCGTGCGCAGCGGCCGATGCGACTGCTGTTCGATCATGTGCTTCGGAATTCCGGTCATCTTCGTTCACTCCCTCCTCAAATCGGAGCACAAATACGTAAAGATGGCCAGCAACACGCGGAAGATTCAACTGAAACTGACAGCAGCCTCGCCGGATTCACTGGCCGTTAACATTGGCCGTCTTCGGCTTGCCCCACACGCTGTCGAGAAATACATACCGCTCGCGCTGCGAGTCGGGCTTTGCCTCCGGCGTCGCATCGAGATGCATCACTATCCATCCTGACGTAGAGTCATACGCGGGCCACTTCGGCAGATCGGGATTAGA
The DNA here is from genome assembly GCA_019234945.1 of Silvibacterium sp. Lineage (GTDB taxonomy): Bacteria > Acidobacteriota > Terriglobia > Terriglobales > Acidobacteriaceae > Silvibacterium. The sequence goes on along the minus strand of JAFAKX010000007.1, from coordinate 955 downwards.
CCCGCCGCCATTCGGATCGCCCGCACGCGCGAAGTTCGTCCAGTAGGTCTGGATCTGGTCCGACAGCTTGCGGTCCTCAGGGCGCACCCTGATCTCCTGCCGCGAATCGAGCGTTCCGAACACATATTCAATATCGTCCGAGTGAAACGCCCCGATCGCTGCGGAATGGAATTTGTCGCCCGGCGATCCAAGATCGAACCTGTACCGGTACACCGGAGCCTGCCCGGTCTTTACCTGCGCCTCGAGCCAACGCCACGTCGAAAACGCGATGAAGCGATCTCCGGCATAATCGCCCGCCGAGACAACCGCTTCCTCATCGTTGCTTGCCGGGTAAGCTGCAAGGAACTTCTCGGCATTGTCCCCAAATTCACCCTGCGCCTGCGCCTTGAACTGCTCGGCGTCCATCTTAGGGCTCCTCATCGTTACGGTGCCCCGCGCCTCATCCTTGTTCCATCCTGCGAGCAGCGGAACATGCGCCTGCTTTCCAGCCGCGTAGATATTCGGCACGCTATCCGGCAGGAACCATCCGTCAATATCCGGCACAAACCGCGGCGGAGGCGGCGTGGTCTTCGCTTCCACCGCTTTCAGAAGGTCATCCACCGACAGCTTCCGCAGCTCCGCCAGCGTACTCGCATGGAGTGTCGTCTCGGCGAATTTCGCATCGCGCTGCTCGCGCGCCTCACGCGGCTCAAAGGAGAGACCGCTGCTGTAGAACGCCGCTCCGCTCTCGCCGATCACCTTTTTGATCAGGTCTCGCGACAGCGGCGAAGCCATCTGCGCGCTCACCGAAAACGATCCTGCCGACTCACCGAAAAGCGTAATGTTGTTCGGATCGCCTCCGAACGCCTTGATGTTCCTTTTCACCCAGCCGAGCGCGGCGGCCTGGTCCAGCAGCCCGTAATTGCCCGACGCGTGGTGCGGCGACTCCGCCGTCAGTTCCGGATGCACGAAAAAC
>JAFAKX010000004.1 GCA_019234945.1 Silvibacterium sp. | reverse complement strand
GCGTCCTGTGGGGTACCCGATATTCGGTTTCCCCGCTTCGAACTATCAAACGAGTGTGTAGTTTGTGTGCAGGACGGGCTTCGCTTTTACTATTTCTTCGCCGGGTCTCTATACTCAGAAGTACTTAAAAACAAACGGATTGAGGGCCCAAAAGGTGCTGTAGATGGGACTTAAAATCCTTTTCGCCGCAAGGCGAGTGCGGGTTCAAGTCCCGCCCCGGGCACCACTTACGCAACACCCGTCGAAACATAGTGCGCACACGTGAATGTGCACGTCGTTGTCCTTCCTTTTCTATCCGAACCACCCAAACCCCCCCAAACCATGAATATTCAATGAAGTATCGTATAGCGTACTTGTCTGCCTAGTAATAACCCGTGTACACTTGTATTCGTTAGTGCAAGTAAGTACACGTAGGCTGCTTGGGGTGCCCACGATTGTAGGCAGTACTTACCGCGAAGTCTTCTAACACAAACGCATTACGGACCACCGGGAGCGGGACTCACATAGCGTGAGCTCTATCTCGACGACCGTTCGCTGTTTTCCCAAACAAAACTAAAAATCCATGCTGGGACTCACAGAGCGTGAGCTCTATCCGGAATTGCCCATCTCGGGCGATTGCTTATCCGCGCAAGATCTGCGCCCGTGGTTTGCCCTTACCGTAAAACCGCAACATGAATTCACCGTCCAGCAAGGCCTGGCAGCAAAGGGTCTCGAAGCCTACGCGCCCGCTTATTGGACCGCCCGCCGCTGGTCAGACCGCGTGAAGAAGCTGCAGCAGGCTCTATTCCCGGGCTACGTGTTCTGCCATTTCAGCGCCACCAGTCGCACGCCTGTCCTCAGGACCCCCGGCGTCCGGTCCATCGTGTCCTTCGGCGCCGAACCCGCGCCCATCCCGGCCGCGCAGCTTGCATCCATTCAGCAGATGCTCGCCTCCAACTATCCCGTCGAGCCCTGGCCCTTCCTGCAAGTCGGCCAACTCGTCCGCATCGGCGAAGGATCGCTCACGGGTCTCGAAGGCATTCTGGTCCACTGCCGGAACGCCAACCGCGTAGTCGTCAGCATCGAGCTGCTCCAGCGTTCGGTCGCGGTCGAGGTAGACTCCGCCTCGCTAATTCCTCTCAACTAGCCCCTATGTCGAACCTCTCATGAAGCCCGCCCCGCGCAATCACATCGTTACCTTCCGGCTTACAGAAAACGAATACAAGTGGCTGAAAAATCGCTGCGCGGAAAACGCCAACTCAATATCGGAGGCTGCGCGCAATGCGGTCTTAGCGTTACCTCCGGCAGCCGCAGCGGCTGGCCCCGTAGAGATCAAGCTCGACAGTTTCGATGCGAAATTAAACGAAATCATCGCGCTCTTAAGCACCCTGAAAGAAAGCACTCCGGCGGAGGAGAATCATCCGCAAACTGCCGGCCTGTGAAACGGTTGCTCCTTCGGCCTCGCAAAAAATGGCTGGCGGCATTCGCAATGAGCGTGTCGCTCTGCAGCCAACTGCCAGCCCAGCAGAACGTCCAGCAGGACGCACAGCAGAACGCATCGGGCGAATCTCCCAAACCCTTCGTCCGCAATTTCTCGCTCGCCGTCATTGGAGATCAGCGCCAGATTCTGACCAGTCCCCTACATATTAAGAAGCGCGATCTCGAATGGGTCCTTCCCCTATCCGCAGGTGTCGCATTTCTGGCCGCCTCCGACACCCGCAACATGACCGAGCGCCTTCACACGAATCCTTCCTCCCAAAGCGAGAGCGCCAAAATCTCGAATGCCGGCCTGGTCTCTCTAACCGCCGTTCCTGCCGCCCTGTATTACTGGGGCTGGCGGCATGACGATACCTACAGCACCAACACCGCTCTGTTGAGCGCGCGCGCCGCTATCGACAGCTTCCTCACCACCGAGCTCATCGGAGCCATCGCCCGCCGCGAACGCCCGGCCTATGACAACGCGTCCGGCCATCTCGAAACTGCCAGCGCGCTGAACAGTTCCTTCCCCTCGCATCACGCCGCGGTCGCCTGGGCTCTCGCTTCCGTGGTCGCGGACCGCTACCCTGGCTGGCTGACGCAAGTGGGCGCGTACGGCATCGCAACAGCTGTTTCTTTGAGCCGCATCAGCGCGAACCAGCATTTTCCGTCAGATGTCGTGGTCGGCAGCGCGCTCGGCTTCCTGATCGGCAGGTACGTCGCGCATCAGGATCACGCACCCGGCTCACAAGAGCCCCTCCTTGCTACTGACAATCCACCCGCGGATTCCGAACCACCCGCGTCCGAAAGCGGTTCCACCTACCTCCAAATAGATAGCTGGGTCTACCCGGCCCTCGACCGCCTCGCCGCCCTGGGCCTCATTCCCTCCCAGATCTCCGGCCTCCGCCCCTGGACCCGCACCGAAGTCCAACGCCAAATCGCCGAAGCACAGGAACAACTCGACGAAAACTCCACGCACCTGGGTAGCGCCGTTCGCAACGAAGCCATGCAGTTGCTCGAACAATTGCACCGTGAGTTCCCCGAAGGCAATGCCGCCCGGCCATCCATCGTGCTCGACTCCTTATACGCCCGCAACGGTATAATCGCCGGCCCGGCGCTGAACGACAGCTACCATTTCGGCCAAACTTGGGCCAACGATTTCGGGCGCCCCTTCTCCCGCGGCTGGAACTCGCAGGAAGGCTTCATCACTCGCGCCGAATCCGGCCACTTCTTCGCCTTTGTCCGCGGCGAATACCAGCACGCCCCCGGTCAGGACCCTTACTCGCTCCAAACCCGCGAGCTCATCGCCTCCCTCGACAGCAACCCCGTCCAGCTCGCGAAACCCTACTCCGATACCAACCGCTTCCGCACCATAGAAGCCTATGCCGGCGTCCATCTCGGCGATTTCGATTTCTCGGTCGGCAAGCAGTCCCTCTACTGGGGCCCGGCGTATGACGCGCCCTTCTCGTTCAGCAACAACGCCGAGCCCACCAAGAACGCGAAACTTTCGACCGTGAATCCCATCCGGCTGCCGGGCGTCCTAAGCCATCTAGGTGACATCCGGGCCGAAGCTGTCATGGGCAAATTAGGCGGCCAGTCGTACACCTGGCGGCCCTGGTTCAACGGCATCAAGATCTCGTTCAAGCTCACCGAAAACCTCGAGCTCGGCTTCACCCGCTGGTCTGTTCTATGGGGCGTCGGCCATCCCGAAACCATCGGCACCCTCATCAAGAACTTCACCTCCACCAGTAGCCCTCTAGGCAACGCCGGCATCGGCCGAAACGACCCCGGCGACCGCAAAGCCGGCTTCGATTTTCGCTACCGCATCCCCGGCCTGCGCAACTGGCTCACCCTATACAGCGATTCCTATTCGGACGATGACCCTTCGCCCCTCGCCGCGCCCCGCCGCGCCGCCATCAGTCCCGGCCTCTACCTCACCCACGTGCCCGGCATCCCGAAACTCGATTTCCGCGTCGAAGCTCCCGGCACCACGCCCTTCCACGGCGACCAGGGCGGCCAGTTCCTCTATTACAACAACCAGTACCACAGCTCCAACACTAACTACGGCTATCTCCTGGGCAGTCCGGTCGGCCGCGACGGCCGCGCCATCGAAGGCTGGAGTCGCTACTGGTTCAACTCGCGAGACACCCTCGAAGCCGGCTACCGCCAGTTCAAAGGCTCGGCGTACTTCGTCCCCGGCGGCATCACCCAGTCCGACGCCACCCTGAAGCAAACCTTCGACCTCTCCAAAAACCTATACGCCAACATCTCCCTGCAATACGAGCGCTTCTACGTTCCCGTCCTGGCCGGCGCCCCCAGACGAAACGTAAGCGCCATCCTCCAGTTCACCTGGGAACCAACTTCTATCCATTCGCGTTAATTCGCGGCCATTATTCTTAATGAAAAGATTCGCATTACTCCTGCTGGCCACCAGCGCTCTCGCCCAGCTCCCGGAAGGCCTTGAGTTTCCGTCAAAACCCGTTCTCCCGCAAACTCTTCTCCCGGAAACTCTTCCCCCGGAAGTCCTGACAAAACCAGGCAAACCGGTTGCACCGCCCACGCCGCCCCCTCCGCCGAAGGCCGCGCCGTCGGAGTTCCAAACCTTCGTCCAATCGTCCACTGGCCAGCTCCTCCCCATCTTCGGTGCCAGCCTGTTCGATCAGGTCCCCAGTACCTTTGCACCTCTCGATAACGTCCCCGTCACCGCCGATTACGTCATCGGCCCGGGCGACGAAATCCTCCTCCGCGTCTGGGGCCAGGTCACCTTCAACCGCGACCTCACCGTTGATCGCTCCGGCTCCATCTACATCCCCCAAGCCGGCAACATCAACGTCGCCGGACTCCAGTTCCAACAGCTCAACGGCTTCCTTCATGACCAGCTCAGCCGCGTGTACCGCAACTTCGAAATGAATGTCTCCATGGGCCAGTTGCGCTCCATTCAGATCTTCGTCATGGGCCAGGCCCGCCGCCCCGGAACGTACACCGTAAGTTCCCTCAGCACCCTGGTCGATGCGCTCTTCGCGTCCGGCGGACCCACGCCGCAGGGCTCCATGCGCCGCATCCAGCTCAAGCGCGGCCAGCAGATCGTCACCGAATTCGATCTCTATGACCTGCTTCTCCACGGCGACAAATCCAAAGACGCCAGCCTCGCCCAGGGCGACGTCATCTATATGCCGCCCGCCGGCCCGCAGGTCGCCATCGCCGGCAGCGTCAAAGCGCCCGCTATCTACGAACTCAAATCGGAGCGCACCGTCGAAGACCTCATCCGCATGGCCTGCGGCCTCAGCGCCATTGCCGACACCCAGCAGGCCACCCTGGAGCGCGTCCAGAACCACCAGACCCGCCGCGCCGCCACCATGCCGCTTGAGGGCCCCGATCTCCGCGCGTCCGTTCAGGATGGCGACATCCTCCGCATCCTCCCCGTGCTCCCGCGCTTCACCAACGTCGTCACCCTGCGCGGCAACGTCGCCAATCCGGGCCGCTTCGCCTGGCATGAAGGCATGAAGCTGCG
>JAFAKX010000223.1 GCA_019234945.1 Silvibacterium sp. | reverse complement strand
CGGCGCCATCCCGCCACGCGATCGGCACAACTATCTTCTGCAGCAGCGGGTGAAATTCGAAAACGTGATCGACACCCCGCACGGAGCAACCCAGCCCGAAATCCGCATCCTCTATCTGTGGCCCGACGGAGGCAAGCTCGAGCCCGTCCTCCCTCTCATCCGCCTCGGGCGCGGCAAGATGATGGGCGTCGACCACAACCGCGACCTCGAATGGGTCGGCGCATCGGCGGCGTTTGTGCCGGCGAAAGCAATTTAGCCCCCCCCTTCCAGCGCCCCCTTATTGTCATCCTGAGCCGAAGGCGAAGGATCTGCGTCTTGTTTATCGAGCACGAACCGAGGCTGGGAAAGCTCTCCTCCACAAGTTGTCATCCCGACCGAAGTCGCCGCGGCGGACGAAGCGGAGGGACCTGGCAGTCCCAATCGGAGCATGGGGCGGTGCCACATCGTCGGCGCGCTTTTTTGCGGAAAGGAACCTCATCGAAAAATATCTCCGCAAAAAAAGTCGCATTCCCGCCGAACCCATGCTAGGGTAACTCTGCCCCCCAACATTCCGGTTGTCTGCTGAGGCTGCTCACATTGTCCTGCCTGAAGAAGTCCTGCGCCCTGTTGAATGAAGTTCTGCCCACATTTCCCAAAACCCAACAACTCATTGACCTCGCACGTGTTGCCTTACTAACTTTCGCCCTCTTCGCCGGCCTCAACACCGCGTTCGCCGACTCGCCTAAACCTGCTTCTCCGGTCTCGAAAACCCCTGCCGGGCTCACCATTCCCCTCCGCTTGGAGCCCTGCAGTCCCATCAACTGCGGAGACTCCCCCGACTGGAAATACATCGGCATCCAAGGCAGCCACGCCGTGCTTGTCGCGCCGGGCAAGATCGCTTTTGTCCGCCCCGATCCCGCCACGCACCGCCCGCTCACTACCGCGCTGGAGATCGCCGGAGCAGCCTCCGGCTTCACAGCCGTGCCGGGCAAGCGGCTGACCTCCGAGGCCAGCTACTTCCGCGGTTCCGACCCGAAGCAATGGCGCAGCCACGTGCCCGACTACGATTCCGTTAGGCTGCACGGCGTATATCCGGGAATCGATCTGCGCTTCTACCAAAGCGATGCCAGCCTGGAGTTCGACATCCTCGCGCAGCCCGAAGCCTGCCAGATACTATCGCACGTTCGATATCCGTCCCGATCCAGTTGAGGGCGAGAGCTATAAGGGTCTGGCCTGGCCTTAGAGGTGCCGGGTTATGACCTGCACGTCCCCAAATCTGCCCAAAGTCCCCCCCCATGAAATTTTCTCGCAATAGGGATTAGCTCCTTGGAGGCCACACATGCGCAGCATCGTTCGATTTGCAGACTGCCAAGCAAAGCCATCTTTCACCCGCCCCTGCCTGACGAAAGCCCTTTCGTACTTCGCACTTTTTCTTCTAACACTCGGTCTTCCCTTTTCACTACTCGCATCGCAGAGGACGCATGGAAAGCAATGGCGCTCAGCCAAGGTCCAGCCGGAAACCGGCTCCGGAGCGACGGTAGTGCAGCTCTCGCCAGCTACAGTCACATTCCCCGCTCAGGCAGTCAGTACGACAAGCAATGCGGTTACGGTCACTTTGACTGCCAACAACAACAATGGGTTGACAATAGGTTCAATCTCGGTAACGGGCGACTTTGCCCAGACCAACACCTGCGGCACGGGTTGGCAAGGAGGATCTCAGCCGGGATGCGCCATCTACGTGACGTTCAAGCCGACCGCAACCGGTACCCGCACCGGCACCCTGACCGTCAGCGATAACGGCAGCACACCGGCCCAGACGGTGACCCTGAACGGCACCGGCTGGCCAGCAGGCCCCGGCGCAACGATTACGTCCCTCGGTTCTCTCGGATCCGCCGGGAACTATACGCTGGCAGCGACCGTAACCGGTATGCGAAGCAAAGGGTCACCGACAGGATCTGTATCGTTCGTCGACGCGTCGAACAGCAAATTCTCTCTGGGATCGAACCCCCTGAGTGCCTCCACGGTCAAGTTGGGGCTTGCCAACGGAGTCTCTGCCCCTACAAGTAACGAAGCTGCGGCAGTTCTGGTGGGGGACTTCAACGGCGACGGCAAACCGGACATGGCCGTTCTCAACTCCCCCATCGGTACACCTTGTCCCAACACCGCCGGTTCGATCCTCGTGTTTCTGGGAAAGGGCGATGGAACATTCACAGCGGACGGAAGCACGTCTGTGTCAAGTTGTGTCTGGGGCTTCGTCGCTGCTGATTTCAACGGTGACGGCAGGTCGGATATAGCATTCGCCGACGGCAAAAACGTGACCGTCCTGTTTGGAAATGCCGACGGAACCTTTTCAACCAAATCCATTTCCATGACGAACGCAGGATTAGCCGGCGGCGACTTGAATGGAGACGGCAAGGCAGACCTTGTGGTCGAGACCACTGGCGGAATCGCAGTTCTGCTCGGCCAGTCCAACGAAACATTCACCACTCTGTCCGTGGCTTCGGCTCCCTACGGCGATT
>JAFAKX010000214.1 GCA_019234945.1 Silvibacterium sp. | reverse complement strand
CCCTTGGGCTCGGCCGTAGTTCCTGACGTGAAGAGAATCTGCAACGGCGTATCCAGGCCAAGGCTGGGCTCAACTTGAATGGACCCGCCTTCCGGCAGAGATTCAAAATCGTCGAAGCCGATCCGCTCCGTCTCTGGCGCAAGCTGGCCGAGCAACAGAGCATCTCCAACCACGAGGCCAGGCGACGTTTCCGCCACCACTCGGCGGGCAAAATCCACGCTACCGGATGCGTCGAGGGGAACCGCGATGACGCCCCGAATTACGCATCCGAAGAATGCCGCAACCCACCCGGCACCGTTCTGGCCCCACAGAACAGCGCGCTCCCCGGAACCAATCCCTCGCCGCGTCAGCTCAGCCGAGAACCTTTCGCTTAGTTCCGCGAGTTCAGAGTAGGTTGAAGCGATGCGGCGATTTCCGCGATGCGCAACAATCGCGGTTTCTTTTCCGCGCCGACGAAAATCGTCGACCAGCGTGGCAAGGTGAGGCCGTACCAGATCAGTCATTCTTTGAAACGCCGCGTCACGCAACCCTCAGCGGCATGGTCACCGATATCGAGGCATCTTCGCAGTCGCCATGCTCGTTCGAGATCCCTACGACCAGAAACGAGAGCATTGATGGACCAGAATCCAAGAGTAAGTTCGGCGCCCCCTGTGTGACCGAGCTGCATCCCTGATTTCTGTCCGCCCCTCGATCCGGTACCTATGGAGTACAAAGCGGGCCCACGTCCGGTAGAACGGACCCGGGTCGCCTCATGCCTTGATCCTAGGATAGGTCAGATCGAGCTCATGTTCTGCAGAAACTCGGGATTGTTGCGAGTCTTGCCCAGTTTGTCGACCAGCAGTTCCATGGCCTCAACGGGAGACAGCGGATTCAGCACCTTCCGCAGCACCCAGATGCGGCTGAGTTCTTCCTTGACGATCAACAGCTCCTCCTTTCGAGTGCCGGAGCGCTGGATGTCGATGGCCGGGAAGACGCGCTTGTCCACGAGCTTGCGGTCGAGGATGATCTCCATGTTGCCGGTGCCCTTGAATTCCTCGAAAATCACTTCGTCCATTCGCGAGCCGGTATCGACCAGTGCCGTGGCGATAATCGTCAGTGAGCCGCCCTCTTCGATGTTGCGCGCCGCACCGAAGAACCGCTTTGGCCGCTGAAGAGCATTCGAATCGACACCGCCCGAGAGCACCTTGCCCGATGGCGGCACGATGGTGTTGTAGGCGCGGGCAAGTCGAGTGATCGAGTCGAGCAGGATCACCACATCGCGTTTGTGCTCGACCAGGCGCTTGGCCTTTTCGATGACCATTTCGGCAACCTGCACGTGTCGCGCCGCGGGCTCGTCAAAAGTAGAGCTGATTACCTCACCCTTGACCGAGCGCTGCATATCGGTGACTTCTTCAGGACGCTCATCGATCAGCAGCACAATCAGCACGACGTCAGGATGATTCGCGGTGATGGAGTTGGCTATCGACTGCAGGAGCATCGTTTTGCCAGTGCGTGGCGGAGCGACGATCAATCCGCGCTGGCCGCGTCCGATTGGCGTGAGCAGGTCCATCACGCGACCGCTGATGTTGTCGCGGACAGTCTCCATCTTGATCCGTTCCTGAGGATAGAGCGGCGTCAGATTATCGAAGAGGATTTTGTTGCGAGTTTCCTCCGGCGACTCGAAGTTGATTGCCTCGATCTTAACCAGCGCAAAGTATTTTTCTCCCTCGTGCGGCGGGCGGACGTTGCCGCTGATAGTGTCGCCGGTCTTGAGGTCGAACTTGCGGATCTGTGAGGGAGAGACGTAAATGTCGTCGGGACCGGGCAGATAGTTGTAGTCAGGGGAACGGAGAAAGCCGTAGCCGTCGGGCAAAATCTCAAGGACGCCCTCGGCAAAGATGTGGCCTTCCTTTTCACTCTGTGCCTGGAGAATCTTGAAAATAAGGTCTTGCTTGCGGAGACCGCTGGCGCCCGGTATCTCGAGTGTGCGCGCGATGCGGCTCAGCTCCGTGATGTTCTTTTCTTTTAGTTCGGAGATGGTCATTCTTCACCTGCGGTGGGATCTGATAGAGGATGTTGGAGGAAGGAAGTCTTGTTTGGTCGAAATGCTTCTAGGATGGGAACTTAATGGTTCTTGGTTGTGAGATGCCTGTAATCGGCGGATGGGCCTGAAGCAGGCCGCGCTTAAGCTGCGCGGCGCTGCTCGATGGCGTGTTGCTCAGCTATCGTAACCGACGCCGCCACTGGATTCGAGGCATGAAAGCGGACCAGAACCTCGTTGGTGGTGTCCTGAAGGCGAGTGTTTGGTTTGTGCAGCTTGCGGGTCGCCTTCGAAGCCAACTGGCACAGCTGGTAACGGTTTGTTACATGGGCAAGAGCCCCAAAAATCAAGTCGGATCGCATGGTAAATCTCCTTATCTTTGGCCGTTTCCAACCAACCGGCGTATAGCAACAAGCGTGGGTTCGGGCAGGTTGCGCCCGGTTGGTATCTTCAACTGCACTTTGCCCTGGATCGGCCTGTCAGTTATCTGTTTGATTAGACGCGTGGGGCGCCGTTATTGGTCAACATTTTTGTACACGGCGCTAGCGACCGGGTTGACCCACCGTTCGCGACGCTCCTGCGCCCATGTCCTTGGTCGTAGCTGTGTTAACACCCCTTACCGACATGGACGTTGCGTCAGAAGCTCCTCTGAGAGCTCTGACGAATGCGGGTATGGTCGGGAACTGCGAGCCGATCAGAGAACAGGGACAGCGCAGTATGGTGGAAACGCTACATTCCAAAGGCCACACGTACAGCAGCAATGTAGAAATTAAACTGTAACTTGCTCCGGGTCAACTATTTTTTTCCTTGGGCAACGGTAACGGAACAGGTTCCAGCAGAAACCTGCCGCAAGATAGGTGGATCCGGGCTTCCTTCAATTCCAGTAACTGCGGTCAAGTGTCCTATATTGAATAGCCTCGGCGATATGGGCCACAGTCAGATGCGGCTCGCCCTCGAGATCGGCAATCGTGCGCGCGACCTTGAGGATGCGATCATGGGCGCGGGCGGTAAGTCCTTGTTGCAACATGGCGCGCTCCAGCAGTTTCTCTGCTTCGGAGCCAAGCTCACAGTGGGCACGAATCTGGCGGGTACCCATCTGAGCGTTAGAATAGACCTTCTCCTTCGCTCGTGCGAAGCGTTGGCGCTGCAACTCGCGTGCTTTCAGTACGCGGGCGCGGATCACTCCGGAGCTTTCCGCAGCGGCACCGCCACGCAGCTCGCGGTACTGCACCGCTGGCACCTCTATGTGAATATCGATCCGATCGAGGAGTGGTCCTGAAACCTTCGACACATAGCGCTGGATCAGGGGCGGTGTGCAGTGGCATTCCCGCGATTTGTCATTGAAATATCCGCACGGGCAAGGATTCATTGCCGCGGCCAGCATGAACGACGCCGGGAAGCTGAGAGACATGGAGGCGCGTGCGATCGTCACGCTCCGATCCTCCAGGGGCTGCCGCATGACTTCGAGGACATTGCGGGGAAACTCGGGCAGCTCATCGAGAAACAGAACCCCGTTGTGCGCCAGAGAGACTTCTCCGGGACGCGGCACAACTCCGCCGCCAATGAGGCCTGCATCGGATATGGTGTGATGCGGCGAGCGAAACGGCCGCTGCGCCACCAGTCCAGCATCCGCATCGAGAACTCCGGCGACGGAATGAATCTTGGTTGTCTCCAAAGCTTCTTCAAAGCTGAGCGGAGCCAGGATTGAAGGCAGCCGCTTTGCCAGCATGGTTTTGCCCGAACCAGGAGGCCCGATCATCAGGATGTTGTGCCCGCCAGCGGCAGCGACCTCGAGCGCCCGTTTGGCGGTCTGCTGGCCGCGCACGTCGGCAAAATCCAGGGGATGATGCTGCAGCTCGCCAAGCAGCTGAGTCGGCTCGACGCGAAACGGCAGCGTATGAATGCCGCCGTTCGCAGCGGCGTTCAGCAGATCGCGCACCTCGTTAAGGCTGGCCACTGGATAGACGTTCACACCTTCAACGACTGCGGCCTCCCGCGCATTCGCCTTGGGAATCACCAGGTTCTTGATCCCCCGCTCGCGCGCTGCGACTGCGACGGGCAGCATGCCTGAGACGGCACGAACACCACCGTCAAGCCCGAGCTCGCCAACCAGCAGAAACTCCGTGAGGTCCCTGAGATTCAGAGCCCCATAGGCGCCGAGAATGCCGATGGCCATCGGCAGGTCAAATCCGGAGCCCTCCTTCTTAATGTCGGCGGGCGCCAGATTGATGGTGATGTGCGTCGGCGGCACATCGAAGCCGGAGTTCTTGATCGCCGAACGAACACGGTCGCGGCTTTCCCGCACCGCAGCGTCAGGCAGGCCTACGGTGTGAAAGTAGTCCTTTTCGGTCTTGATTCCGGAGAAGTCGACCTCGACGTCGATAATGTTCGCGTCAATGCCGTAGACAGCAGCGCTGAGGGCTTTGAAGAGCATGGGTTTGGAGTTTAGTGCGTGGAGTATACATCCCGGCCGTAGTGAAAACGACGAGAAAAGCGGATCGACGAGCTTCTGGCCCGTAGCGTTAGTAATGCGCGCAACAGAATAGAATGACCTGTTGTGAAGACCAGTCTCTTCGATCTGTACAAGGTCGGCGTCGGCCCATCGAGTTCCCACACCATGGGCCCGATGCGGGCAGCTCGCCGGTTCGCGGTTGATTTCGCCGACGCCGGACTACTCCATCGTGTCGCGGCCCTTCGGGTGGAACTTTACGGCTCGCTTGCCCTCACCGGGATCGGGCACGGAACCGACCGCGCCGTGCTGCTCGGATTGAGCGGAGAAGAAGCCAGCACCATCGATCCCGCAACGATCGAACCGAAGCTGGCCACAATCCGCAGCACCAGAATGCTGCTCCTGCTCGGCAGGCATGCCATCCCCTTCCGTGAACCGGAACATCTCATCTTCCACCGCGACCAGATGTATCCTCCCGGTGCAGTCACCCAGCACCCCAACGGCGTGCGGTTTACCGCATTCGACTCAGCAGAAAATGTACTGCGCACAGGCACGTATTTCTCTATTGGCGGCGGATTCATCATCGCCGACGGCGAAGGCGCCGGCGATTCACCCTTAATGTCGACCAGAGCGCTGCCCTATCCCTTTCGGAGCGCCGCCGATCTGATCGAGATGGCCACCCGCGACCGGCTTTCCATCCGGCAGCTCATGCTCAGGAACGAATGCGCGCTACGCCCGGAAGCGGACGTACGCGCGGGCATCCTGCATATCTGGCAGGTGATGCAGGCGTGCATCGACCGCGGCATGACGACCGAAGGAATTCTGCCTGGAGGCCTCGGAGTGCGGCGGCGCGCTCCGCGGCTTGCCCAGCGGCTCCGCGAAAAAGAAAGCGCCGGCAAGGGATCGGGCGATCCGCTGGCGCCGCTCGACTGGGTCACGGTTTATGCGATGGCCGTCAATGAAGAGAACGCCGCGGGTGGCCGTGTTGTCACTGCTCCAACGAACGGGGCGGCGGGAGTTATCCCCGCCGTCGCACGCTATTACTCGACATTCTGCGGAGGAGCAGATGAACCCGGCATCCTGCGCTTCTTTCTGACATCCGCTGCCATCGGCGTGCTCTACAAAGAAAACGCCTCGATCAGCGGCGCCGAAGTCGGTTGCCAGGGCGAAGTCGGCGTAGCGTGCTCGATGGCAGCGGGAGGCCTGGCTGCGGCACTCGGCGGAACGAACGGCGAAGTGGAGCACGCTGCCGAGATCGCCATGGAGCACAATCTCGGAATGACCTGCGACCCCATCGGCGGCCTCGTGCAGATTCCCTGCATCGAACGCAACGCGATGGGCGCGGTCAAAGCAGTTCACGCGTGCCGTATCGCGATGAACGAGACCGAAGAGCATAAGGTCTCGCTCGACCAGGTGATCAAAACGATGTACCAGACCGGCCTCGACATGCAGTCCCGCTACAAGGAGACCTCCCTCGCGGGCCTGGCGCTAAACGTAATTGAGTGTTAAGTAAGCTGCCCGTACCAGACGACGCACTCGTATTCCATCCGAATGCAGCCATCCACCTGGTTCTGTGCGAAAAGGATTGTGGGTGTTGAAAAAGTCAGTACGAGACAGGCGATTTCGACGAGATCCGTATGGTGATTCGAGTTGTTTAGCAGCATAGTGTGACCATGTTGTCGTCGATGACCATTGCCGGAGGTGAACGCGCATGATGGGTCGGCACGCCCGTT
>JAFAKX010000213.1 GCA_019234945.1 Silvibacterium sp. | reverse complement strand
CTCCTTGTTCGCCCCGCCGTTCTCCGCCCCGGTCCGGCGCGGAGTCTCGACGTTCCTCGCGGAAAAATGGCCGCTTTGCGCCGAATTTTTTTGGTGGGCGCTCGCGGTCTGCTCCGTACTTCTTCGGTGGAAACTTGCCACCCTGCCGCTCGGCACCCTCGAACGGGCGCTTCCTGAACGGCTTCCGCTCGCCGCCTGACTCCGTTGTCCTCGGCGAATATTTTTCGCGGCGCTTGTCCTCGTCGAATTTTCGAAACGGTTGGCGCTCTCTGCGCTCGCCCTCACGGGAGGGCTTGTGCCGCTGTGGACGATCGCCTCCCCGTGCCGCAAAGCGCCCTCGTGACGGCGGGCCGGACTGAAAACCTTGCTGGGGTCGCTCGCGCCGGAAGGACGGCCGCTGCTCGCGGAAGCTGCGTTGGGCTTGGAACGGCGGCTTTGCCTCGGGTTTCGGCGGCTCGGCGACTGGCTCGGGCTCGGCGAACTCGGGCAAAGAACCGGCGACGTGAACCATGGTCTGCGTGCCGACGGGGACAATCGCGATCTGACGGGTCGCCGCGAGGCCATTCACCACGTCACGTACCTTCGAGCGTGCGGTGAGCGGCGACAGAAATGTCTCGATTTCTTCCAGCGTCGCTGCAATGACCGATTCGAGATAGAGCGAGACCAGCGCCGAGAGGCCGGTCGTCTGCGCGATTCTGTTCGCGGCGTTCATCGCGTCGGAGAAGCGCGCCTGCGTCAGCTCCCAACGGGTTGGGCCGTCTTGCGTGTAGATCGGCATCACGCGAAGGCCGCTCCAAAGCTCGAAAAGCGACCGCATCACGGCGGATTCCGTGATTTCGCGCCCGAGGGCTGACTGGATTTCGGTTGCTTCGAGGGATGCGCCCGGCTCGAGCAGCTTCCAGATCTCAACGACCAGAGGCGTAGCCTTGGAAGGTGGCGTTTTCCAGTTGCGGCCGCCGCGCAGACTGAAGATATACGGGAAGACATCGCGCGAGACGAGGAAGTCGGGCTGGTCGGTGTGCGTGCCGAAGAGGTTTAGCGGCAGGGCCGTTGCGCTTTCGGTGAGCCGAAGCACGAGGCCCCGGGCGTTTTCGATCTCAGCGGGCGAGGGTGTGTCGCTCGGAGCGGCGATGCAGGCTTCGACGAACGACGGCGCCGACGTGAGGAACTGGTTGCGGCGCGGGAGAAACAGGCAAAGACCCATTGCGTGGACCCAGGCCGCTGCCTCGTCGAGCGTGAGCACGGGATTCTGTTTCTGGCGCCAGCGTTCGGCGCGCACGGCTTGTAATTGTTCGGGTGTCAAAATTTTTACCGGCCAAGGCGGATCAGACCCGATGGAATGCCCGCCGGATGTCTTTCCAAGAATACCGCAATGCGATGGGACGGCCGTGCGGGCAGCTGGTGGGATGCTCGGTCCGGGCAAGCTCGGCGAGGAGCCACTCCATCCGGCGGTTGTCGAGCGGCATATTCACCTTGATCGCGGAGTGACAGGCAATGGAGGCGGCGATTCTTGTCCGCAGGGTCCCGAGGTTCTCCGACTGCGCCGGGTTGCCGGCCTGCTCCAAAACTTCCATCAACATGCGTTCGAGTTCGCGGCCTTCGAGACCCACGGGCGCCGTCTTGACGGCGAGTGTGTGCGGACCGAAAGGCTCGACCTCGAAGCCGTTGCGTTCGAGTTCATCGGCGATGGTCCCGAAGCGAACCATCTGGTGGGGCTGCAGGTCGACGAGCAGTGGCATCAGCAAGCGCTGGCGCTCGACGCGCTCAACCTCGCGTTCCCGCAAAATCTTTTCAAAGAGCACGCGCTCGTGCGCGACGTGCTGGTCGACGATCCAGAGGCCCTCGTCGTTGACGGCGAGAATGAACGACTCCCTGAGTTGCCCAAGAGGCTTGAGGGATGCCAGCGAGTTCAGGCTGGCGGGCTCGCCGCCATCGGGCAGGGAATCGATATCGGGTGCGTCAGCGCAGCTGTGGCTCTCGGGGGCGGACGCTGTTGCGCGCGGCTCAATCCTGAAGGGCAACTTCACGTCTTCCGGTTGGCGCTCCGGTTCGACCAGCGTGAAGGGAGCGGCATCGTCGGCGGTGATGGCCGGCTCGGAGTCTGTGGTCTCCGACTCGGCCTGGTCCGGAATGGGTGACGTCGTGGGCACCAGCGCAGGCGTGGCGTGCGGAGCCGTCGTGAGTGCGGCGAGAAACTGCGCGGCAGGCCGCGCCTTGATCAGCGTGTTGCGGATGCTGTCGCGGACGAAGTCGTGCACATGCGCCGGCTGGCGAAAACGCACCTCTGTTTTTGACGGATGCACATTCACGTCCACCTCGTGCGGCGGCATATCGAGAAACATCAGCACGACGGGGAAGGACGTGGGCGGGATCACATTGCGATACGCCTCGCTCACGGCATGCAGGATCAGGCGGTCGCGGATAAGCCGCTGGTTCACGAAGATGTAGATCGAGTTGCGGTTGAGCTTCTGCAGTTCGGGCTTCGAGACGAAGCCCGACATCCTGAGGAATCCCGGCTCGGGAGCCTGATAGTCCTCGTCGCGTTTCCAGGGTGGAGGTTCAGGCAGCCCCGCCCGGTCGAACGGCCGCTCCGCAGCGACGGGTACAAGCTGGTCGAGCGTGTCCTTGCCGAAGATCTGGTAGACGCGCTCGGCCGGCTTCTCGACGGGAGGCGCGATGAGCAGCGCGCTGGTCGCCGAATGTAGCTCGAAGTGCTTGCCCGGATGCGCCAGCGCATAATGTGTAACCAATGCAGTTACGTGCGACAGCTCAGTGTTTTCGGTCTTGAGGAATTTGCGCCGCGCGGGCGTGTTGAAGAATAGATCGCGGACAGTAAGGGTAGTTCCGGCGGCCAAGCCTGCATCTTCCACACGAAAAATCTTTCCACCAACAATTTCGAGGTGCGTTCCGCTTGCATCTGTCGCGGCGCGGGTTTCGAGTTCCAGGCGGGAGATCGAAGCAATCGACGGCAGCGCCTCGCCGCGAAAGCCGAGAGTGGCAATTGAAAGCAGGTCATCACTCGACCGGATTTTCGAGGTCGCGTGGCGCTCGAAGGCCAGCAGAGCGTCATCGCGCACCATACCGATGCCGTTGTCGGCCACGCGGATGAACTTGCGGCCGCCGCCTTCGACCTCGACAACGATGCGGGTGGCTCCGGCGTCGAGAGAGTTTTCAAGCAGTTCCTTGACTACCGAAGCAGGCCGGTCCACAACTTCGCCGGCGGCGATCTGGTTCGCGACCTGATCGGTCAATATGTGGATGCGGCCCATTCAATTGCACCGATACGGCTAACGGTTGCGGGTGGCGCGTCAAGCGAGCCGGAGGCTGAAAGCGTCATCCGGCCACTTGAGCTTCGTGAAGCCGGTCGCCCAGCACGTGCAGGCGGAGGAAGTTCGTCGAGCCTGACTTGGTGAGGGTTCCGGCGACGATGCCGAGGATTTCTCCCGGGGCTACGTATCCGGCCTGTTCGAGCAAAAATTCCGCCATTTGGACCATCTCTTCGGCGGTGTGCGCCTTGGCGCACATGACGGGGTGCACGCCCCACAGCAGGCACATGCGGTTGATGACCACTTCGATGCTTGAAAGCGCGTAGATGGGCGGCTTGGGGCGGTATTTCGAAAGCTGGCGGGCCGTGGTACCGGTCTCGGTGAAGACGGCGATGGCTTTGAGGTCGAGGTCTTCGGCTGCGTGGGCCATCGACTCGCAGATGGTTTCCGCCACAGAAAGGCGTATATTGCTAGGGCGTCCGTCATGCGGGTTCGGAGCCTCGTGCACCTGCCCTTCGGACTCCACGATGATCCGCGCCATCATCTTGACCGCTTCCACTGGATATTTGCCGGCGGCGCTCTCCGCGGAGAGCATCACGGCGTCGGTGCCGTCATAGATAGCGTTGGCAACGTCGCTTGCCTCAGCGCGTGTGGGCCGAGGATTTTCAATCATCGACTCGAGCATCTGCGTCGCGGTGATGACCGGCTTGCGATGCTCCGACGCGCGGCGAATGACGAGCTTCTGAATGGCGGGAACCTTTTCCGGCGGCATTTCCACGCCGAGATCGCCGCGCGCGACCATCACGCCATCGGCGACCTCGAGAATGTCCTCGAGACGTTCGATGGCCTGGGGCTTTTCGAGTTTGGCGACAACCCACGTATCGGCGCCCAGGTCGGCAATGCGCTGTTTCACCAGCCGGACATCGTCGGCGGTGCGGACGAACGAGACGGCTATCGCGTCGACACCATTCCTGATGGCGAACTCAAGGTCGATTTCGTCCTTTTCTGTAAGAGAAGGGACGCGGACGGCCATGCCGGGGAGATTAATTCCCTTGTTCTCGCCGAGGACTCCGCCGTTGATGACCTGGCATTCGACGTCGAGGCCGTTTACGCTGAGAACCAAAAGCTCGATGAGGCCGTCGGAAAGCAGGATGCGCGCTCCGGGCTCGAGATTTTCCGCCAGCGTGGGAAAGGTCGTGGCGATCATCTCCGGAGTGCCTTCGATTTCACGCGGGGTAATGGTCAGACGCTGGCCGCTCTCGAGCTGGATGGGCTTTCGGTCCTTCAGCTTGCCGGTGCGTATCTTCGGTCCCTGCAGATCTCCGAGGATACAGATGTTCTTCTGTTCCTCCCGGGCGATCCTGCGGACCATCTCGATAAGTTCGAGCTTCTGGGGGTGGGTACCGTGCGAAAAGTTGAGCCGGGCGACATCAAGGCCCGCCCGGACCAGCTCGCGAAAAATCGTTTCGTTGCTTGACGCGGGTCCGAGTGTTGCCACAATCTTGGCGCGGCGCGGATTGTTGCCCGGCTCAGAACTCCAGCCGGCATGCGTGACGTTCATCCATCCCCCAACTGCGTATTTGTACTAGTGATTTCGATAGATTGATTCGATTTGCGGTGAAAGCATTCTCATTTTAACTCGTGGCGAGCTATTCGGGCTGTTCACACAGCCTGCTGGGGCGGCATCGTAACCACGTTCTTATCTTCTTTGAACTCAGCGATGGGCGAGGCAGCAGGGAGAGCAGCCGGGAAGATGAGGGCGTTGAACTCGGCGCCCACGAGGATCGTGAAGCAGATCATGTAAAGCCAGACCAGAGTGGCCACGCCGGCCGCGAATGATCCGTAAACGACGGAATAGTCGGCGTATCGGGTGATGTACCAGCCGTAACCCAGTGTGGTGAGGAACCAGGTGACCGTTGCGAGCAGGCTGCCGGGAAGGACCTGCTTCCAGGGACGGGCTCGGGGCGTTCCGAAATGGTAGATCACCACGAGCATGGCAATGCTGGTAAGAGTGGCGATGGTCCAGCGGATCATGCGCCAGATGAAGAGGACGTAGAGGCGAATCTCGTGGTCCGCGTTCTCGATCATCCAGTGCTCAATGGCATGCCCGAAGGCGACCAGGCCGGTGGCGAAGATGAGCGGGACCAGCGTGCCCGGCACAAGCATGAGAGCAATCAGGTGTTCGCGCCAGAAACTCCATTCCCGGCGCGGAAAGAGATAGGCCTGGCGGAAGCCGTCCATGAGAGACAGCATGACGCCCATTGCCGCGCCGAGGCAGATGCAGATTGCCGTCCAGATCAGGCGTACGGAATGGGCATGATTGTTCAGGAAGTAGGTCTGCAGGAGCGACATCGTATCGGGCGGGAGGAATTCGCTGAAGGCATTCCGGATGTCGCTGCGCACGGTATCGGTTTCAGGAGTAAGCGCGAGCAGAGTGGTGACGACGAGCAAGGCCGGGAAGATGCTGAGGATTGCCGAATAGGCAGCCGCCTTCGCATTATTGAGCGCGCTGTGCCCGAAGGACCTCCAAAGCGCGCGTCGAAGATGATCGAAGATGATGAGCGGGTTCATCTATATCGGATTCACCTCTTCAGGCCTGAAAACGATGCAGATCCAGAACGCCTATTTCTTCGGCTTCCATTGATTCAGAAACTCGGTAACCGAAGCCGGATCCGTGCGAACCAGAGCCTCGCCCTCCTTGTTCTTCTGGCTGTAGAGCAGGCGTCCGTGCTGATCCAGTACCGCCAGAGCGGGGACACCACGCTTGATCGGGACCTCGTATTTCGCGGCGACATCAGTGTTCCTGTCCATGTGGCCGATGTCGACATGCACTACAACGAAATTATTCTCAAGCAGCGACAGGTTCGGCTGCTGGTGAAAATAGATATCGAGCACCTGGCATTCGCTGCACCAGTTGCCTCCAAAGTCGAGGATGATGTTTTTGTGCGTTTTTGAAGCGGTTTTGATTGCCTGATCGATGTCGGCATGGGGGTCGGCAGTGGCTGAATAAATAACGCGGCTCTGCGCCGTCGCGGAAATTCCAAGGGCAAGCATAGCGCCGACAACAACTTTTTGAGCAAAACCAGGCATGAGAACTTCTCCGCTACAAGGATGCCACATCCGGCTGGAAATTATAGGGTTGAGGCGGGACCGGGAGTGCGAGCTGCCGGGCGACGCAGCGCGACTCCACAATTTGTTTTGCAGTCAAACCAGGCCATGATATTTGTGGATGGTCTCCGACAGATCGTGCCGCTGCTAGGCCAGGGTGGCCGGATTTGGCCGCAATGCTCAAAAGTCAGCTCAACCTGCTGCAGACCGAGTCTCCTCCTGTGCGATGGGCGATGGGTCTAATCACCGCCCTGGCAGCCTTCGGCATCGCCCTGCTCCTGCCGCCCAGCCACCGTGCTCCATACCTGATTGCGTATCCGGGCGTGGTGCTCAGCGCATGGCTTTTCGGCGTCGGCGCGGGCGTGACGTGCGCGATTGCGTCCGGCACGATCATCGAATTATTTGCTCATTACAGTCACCTTGTTGTGGTCCACCGGTCGATACCGTCCGGAAGTCCGTCCCGGCTCATTGTTTTCGTGATCGGTTCAGTGACGGTAACCTGGCTGACGCAGCAGGTCTCGAACCTAAGGCAGCAGAACGCGACTGAAGAGCTGCGGCGTCAACTGGAGCTGGGTGCGGCGGAACAAAGGCTCGCCGAAGAGCGCCAGCGAGCGGATATGGCCCTGCACGAGCGCGAAACACGCCTGCAGATGGCGCTTCGGGCGGGCCAGATAGGGCTGTGGGATCGCGACCTTGAGACGGGCGCCCTGCTGTGGTCCGACGAGCACTACCGGATTCTGGGGCTCGAGCCGGGTTCCGTGCCGCCGAGCTACGAAGTGATGCACAATGCGATACATCCGGAGGATCGCGACGCGATGGACGCGCGCTACAAGAGCACACTGGCCGAAGGCAAGCCACTCTACTCTGAATATCGCGTGTTGCGTCCTGACGGAACCGTTGCCTGGGTGGAGGCCGAGGGCCAGTACGAACTGGATGCCGCGGGCAAGCCGGTGCGCATGCTGGGCGTCCTGACCGACGTTACCCGGCGCAAGCAGGCCGAAGCGGCGCTGTTGCAATCAGAGAAGCTGGCTATCGCCGGCCGGCTCGCGGCCACCGTTGCGCACGAGATCAACAATCCTCTGGCTGCTGTGGCGAATCTGATGTACCTGATCAGGCATGCCGATTCGCTGGAGGGCGCGCGCGAGCACGCGGACACGGCGCTCAAACAGGTAATGCGCGTGGCGCATATCACGCGGCAGACCCTCAAGTTTCATAAGCAGAACGAGGCTTCAAGAATTACCCGGCTTTCCGAGGAGACCGAGAGCGTGCTCAGCCTGTTCCACGGAAAGCTGCGGCAGTCCGGTGTTACGGTGGAACGCCGCTACGAGGACGATCCAGTCGTGGAGTGCCCCAGCGGGGACCTGCGCCAGGTGTTCGCTAACCTTATCGTTAACGCCCTCGACGCGATGCCTCGCGGAGGCCGTCTCACAATCCGGATTCGAAGGTCGGTCAACTGGCGGGAGCGGACGGAATACGGGTTGCGCATCACCATTGCCGACACGGGCGAGGGCATGGCGCCCGAGGCGAAACGGCGTATTTATGAGCCGTTCTTCACGACGAAGGGCTCAACGGGACTCGGAATGTGGGTGACGGCTCAGATCGTCGATCGGCTGCGCGGTAGCATATCGGTGTGGAGCAGCCGGTTACCGGACCATAGCGGAACTGTGTTTTCGGTATTTCTCCCCTTCGATCGCTCATCGAACGGAGTGTCCGTTCTGGGCGGCGAGCAGGAGCCGGAAGCCCTACCTGTTTCTTAAACGGCACAAAGCGTGACGGCCTGCCGTAACGCGGCGACAGGGTCGCTGGTAGCCAGAAACTCGTGCGCCACGTATCCGGTGAAGCCTGTATCTGCGATGCCCCTCATCACGGCGTCGTACTGGATCTCCTGCGTGTGGTCGAGCTGGTGCCGCCCCGGAACGCCTCCGGTGTGAAAGTGCCCGATCGCTCCGCTGTTCGCCTTAATGGTGGCGATCAGGTCTCCCTCCATAATTTGCATGTGGTAGATGTCGTAGAGCAGCTTCACACGAGGCGAGTTGACTTCCTGCATCACCTGTACTCCCCATGCAGTGTGGTCGGCCATGTAGTCGTGATGGTTGACCTTGCTGTTGAGCAGCTCAAGGCAAATGGTGACGCCGTTGTCCTCGGCGATCTTCTTGACGCGGTTAAGGCCGATGACTGTATTGCGGGCGCCCTCCTCGTCGGACATACCTTTGCGATTTCCTGAGAATGTAATGACGTTCGGCACGCCGGCCTTTGCCGCGAGGGGGATGTTCTTGCGGAAGGCCTCCTCGATTGCGGCGTGATTCTCGGTTCGATTCAGCGCGTCCGGAATCGTGCCTCCTCCGGCATACCCCATGGTGCATATCAGCCCATACCGCCGCGGGATCTCCCACTCGTCGACGTTCAGCAGGTCGACGCCTTTCATGCCCAGGCTCGCCGAGAGCGTGCAGAGCTGGTCGACGGACATGTCCTTGTAACACCAGCGACAGACCGACTGTTTGATCCGGCTGCCGGACGGCGGGGTGGCCGTCTGTGTTTGCGCAGCCGATGATTCGCCGGTCATGAAAGATACCCCGACGCCGGAGATGATTCCCGCCTCCAAAAACCTTCTACGCGAAAGAGAAGTCATAATCCTACTCCGCCGGAACCGGATTCTGCGCCGTAAATTCCGAGCAACACGGCTTTGCTACGTTGCTGTACTCCATCAGTTCAAGACGCGTCTGGTCGGGATCGAACAGGTTGTACTGCCACTTGCCGTCCCTGCCGATCTGCATGGGGGTGTGCTGGTTGTCGAGCCGACCCTCGACGTCGAGCGTTGTCACCGCCTTCTCCATGTTCACCACGCCGATCGAGAGATGGTTCAGCACGCCCAGCTGCTTCTGCAGGACGTCGGGCGCGGCACCTGCCGGCAGCGGGCTGAGCATGTATTCGAGCCAGTCATGCCCGTCCGGAACCTGCTGCGAGACCCAGTCGGTTCGATCCGGCTTCATGCCTCCGAACCAGTATGGGCGGAAGCCCAGAATTTCGCGATAGAAGGCATCCTCGGCCTCGCGGTTCTTCACGCTCATCCCGACGTGGATGATGCGGTGCCCGATCGGACTGGCTCCGGCGATCGAGAGAGGATGGGCAGGCGGCTGGACGAATCCGACGGTGTTGCCCTCCGGGTCCTTCACATGGAACCACAGGCTGCCGTCGGACCCATGCTCGACTTGCGCCGGCGCATCTACCTTGTGCGCGGCGAGGTAGGCACGCAGCGCCTCGGCGTCAGTAGTGATATAGGCCAGATGATCGAGCCGGTCCGGGCCGGCTCCCCCAGGGAAGGGCAGCACCTCGACGAACTGTGTCGAGTTCACATAGTAGCGTACGCCATTCGGATTCTCTGGATCGGGTCCCTTGAACAGGCCGATATCGTGAACGTAGTACTTCTCGGCAGCCTCCGGACGGGTGGTGTAAACGGCGATGTGAGAGATGCCGGTGATGGCAGGCCGGGCCTGGGCAAAGGCGGCGGCAGGCAGCGACAGCGAGAGCAGTACAGCGAGTAAGCGAGTCATTGCCGGATTTCCTTCCAGACCCTGTTTTGAGCAGGTTCCCACAAACGCTACCAAGATAACCGATTTACCTCTAGGTCGGCACGCAGCGAACCGGGGCGAGGGCGGCTGCGTAGACAATGGTGCGACCGCGTTTAGTATGTTGGCCATACCAGAATGAAGCGAAAGAGACGACGCCGGAACAAGAGGTCTCCAAATACGCTGCGTGCGCTGCTCGTGGTCTATGCCATCGCGAGCCTGTCGTACTGGCTGGCAGGAGCCATCGACATGTGGCAGATCCGCGTCCACTGGGATCGGATCGTCGAGGCGCCATTCCGCTTCAACCCCGACACGCACGTGGTGGAGAGCGTCCAGCCGGAAGCCACGGCAGCCGGGCTGCAAAAGGGCGACACAATCGAAGGCCTGAACGGTGGCGGCTATACCGGCCTCGCCCAGTGGACGGAGATTATTTCCGACGGCCGTCCCGGAGACACCCTCGACGTGCAGTACACGCGACCGGACGGCGCGCGGAAAGCGACAACAATCACCCTTGCGCATGCGCCATACTTTTACGGCAACACATCTCCGGTGATCTCCTACTGGCAGGAGTTTCTCATCGGAGGGCTGCTGCCGCTCGTGTGTTTATGCCTGGGGTACTGGGTAGCGATGGCCCGGCCCCTCGATCCCAACGCATGGCTGCTGCTGCTTCTGCTGACTTTTCCGAGCGTCCTGTTTGTGAACAGCGGCCTGGCGACCGGCTTTTCCCTGTTTCTGCGGGGATTCTGGTACCAGGTGATGCAGATTCTTGCCTCGCCGGCGCTGCTGCTGTTCGGCATCTATTTCCCTGAGCGCTCGCGCATTGATGTGCGCTTTCCATGGCTGAAGTGGGTCATCCTCGGCCCGATGGCGGCCTACATCCTGGTTCTGCTCGCGGCGGCGTACGCAGACTACTATCGCGGGGGCGATGGCCCTGTTTTGACGCCGCTGAGCAATTATGCCGGCCAGCTGATCAATTTCCTTAATCTGCTCTGCGTCATCCTCTACCTGGTTCTTACGCTGGACAAACTGCGCTCAGCCTCGACCGCAGACGCGCGCCGCCGCCTGCGCGTGCTGACCGCTGGAACAGGTGTCGGCGTGGGCGCACTGCTGATCGTCTTCATCCTTCTGCCTCACTTCGGCGTGAAGGTGCAGGAGCGCCAGCATTACTGGCTGCAGTATCTGGGCGGCAGCCTGTTCATGATCGCCCCGCTGACGCTGGCCTACGTGGTGCTGGTGCAGCGCGCCATGGATGTCCGCGTGATCCTGCGCATGGGTACGCGTTATCTGCTGGCGAAGGCCTTCCTGTTCGTTCTTCAGGTCGTTGTAATCGTCGCCGCGATCTGGCGTCTGCTGCTGCCCGCTCTGCGCAAACAGGAACTCGAATTGCAGGACATCCTGGGCGCCGCGGCGACACTCGCGGTCCTGCTGGTCCTTCGCTTCGGAGTCCGCAAAAAGCTGCAGGTCTGGCTCGACCACAAGTTCTTTCGCGAAGCCTATGACGCGGAGCTGGTGCTGAACGAGTTGTCGGACGAGGTGCGACGGTATACCGAGACGGCTCCGTTGGTCGAGACGGTCGCCCGGCGTGTGGCCGAGACGCTGCACATCGACCAGGTCGCCATGCTGCTGCGTCGTGGAGAGAAATTCCAGGTGCAGCAGGCCATCGGGGTTCAGGTTGACGGGAGCATGGCGCTGCCGGCGCAGGCCTCGGCGGTACGCTACCTTGCGGCCACAAACGAGCCCGCGCGGCTCTACCGCGACGATCCCGATGCCTGGTATCTCATGGCCGGAACCGATGAGCGGCGCGTGCTCGATGCAGTGAACGCGGAGCTGCTACTGCCGCTCCAGGGCCGCAATCGAATGATGGGCCTGATGGCGCTCGGGCCGAAGCGCTCAGAGGCGGCGTATACGCGCGCCGATCTGCACCTGCTGCACACCGTGGCGACACAAACTGGGCTGGCGATTGAGGTGGCTGAACTGGCGCATTCGCTGGCGACCGAAGCGGCGCAGCGCGAACGTGTGAATCGCGAGATCGAGATCGCCCGCGAGGTGCAGGAGCGGCTGTTTCCGCAGCAGATGCCGGGATTGCCGGGTGCGACGGTTGCGGGCCATTGCCGGCCGGCTCAGGGTGTGGGCGGCGACTACTACGACGTCTTCGACCTGGGAGATGGGCGCACGGGGCTGGCGATCGGTGATGTGAGCGGCAAGGGAATTTCGGCGGCGCTGCTGATGGCCAGCCTGCGCGCATCGCTGCGCGGCGTAACGCTGGACAGCCCGCGTGACTTCGCAAATCTGATGGACAAGGTGAATCGGCTGGTCTTTGAGGCTTCGGCGTCGAACCGCTATGCGACGTTCTTCTTTGCGGCGTTCGATCCCGCGACGCGCAAACTCGATTGCGTGAACGCTGGCCACAATCCGCCGATTCTGCTGCGGAGCGGGGGCAATGGCCAGGTGCAGGTGGTACGCCTCGAAGCCGATGGCCCGGTGGTGGGCCTGCTGCCAGTGGCTCCATACACCGAGCAATGTCTGACCATGATTCCGGGCGATCTTCTGCTGCTCTACACCGACGGCATCAGCGAGGCGATGACGCACGACGATGAGGAATGGGGCGAAGAGCGCCTGATCGCGTCCGCGGAGCGGGTCAGGGGCAAGGGGGCGCCGGAAATCCTGAGCGAAATATTCAAGGACGCGGATGCGTTTACGGCAGGAGCTCCGCAGCACGACGATATGACGCTTTTGGTGTTGAAATTAGAGGGATGATATTGACGATGCGGACGAAAGCCTTCGCATGCCTGCTGGGTGTTTCACTCTTTCTAACCGCGCTGTCTGCGTACGGGCAGGATCAACAGGTTCCCAAAGTAGCCCCGCGCCCGGCGAACACGCTTGTCATGCTACCGGACGGATCGACGGTTCATGTCGAGCTGGCCAAGACTGAGGCCGAGCGCAACTTCGGACTCATGGAGCGAACGTCGCTCCCTCAGGGCCGCGGTATGCTGTTCATCCACGAGCAGCCCGGCCACTACGGGTACTGGATGTACGACTGCAAGATCGGCCTCGACATCATCTGGATGGATCAGAACCACCGGATCGTTGAGATGTCTCCGAACACACCTCCGTGCAAGGGCAAGTCGAATACCTGTCCTTCATATGGCGGCCACGAGGCTTCCGTATATGTGCTGGAGCTGCCGGTGGGGTCGATCAAGGCACACCAACTGGCTGTTGGGCAGACGGTGAACTTCAACGTGGAGTGAAACCGGCTTTCATTGGGTCCGGTGTTTGCCAGAAAGCTGCTCGGCGTCCATGTGAACTTCATCCGCGATTGCTAAACTGGAAGAAAGATGATCCTTCCGTTTGTCCGCGATCTTCTGGCGGATCTGGAGACTTCTCCTGCGTTTGAAAAGGCGCAGAGGCATCTTGCCTTTGCCCACGGACGTCGTCGTGTCTCTGGACTAACTTCGTCGGCGCGTTCCTTATATATTCCGCTGTTTGCGCGGGCTGCCGGCGCACCGGTTGTTGTGGTCGTCCCCGACAATAAGGCGGCCGATGCGCTGCATACGGCGGTCCGCGCGGGCTGCGATCTTACCGGGGCGATCACGCCGAATCGCGTGCTCAAGCTTCCGGCCCACGATGTCCTGCCCTTCGAGAACCTTTCGCCCCATCCGGAGATCCAGGAGCAGCGCGCTGCGACGCTGTGGAAAATGGCGACCGGAGCGGCTTCGATCGTGATTGCGCCGGTTGAGGCGGCGGCAATGAAGCTGTTCCCGAGGCACTTCTACGGCGGGCTTGCCCAGGTGCTGCGGCGGGGCGAAGAGGTTGACGTTGAAACCTTGCTGGCTCACTTGGCGGGTGTGGGTTACACGCCGATGGATATTGTCGAGATGCCGGGGCAATACACGCGGCGGGGTGGCATTCTCGATGTGTATTCGCCGGAGGCGGACCGGCCGGTTCGCTTTGAATTTTTCGGCGACGAGATCGAGAGCATCAAGAAATTCGATCCGGAGACCCAGCGGTCGTCGTCTCCTCTGGATGAAGCGCAGCTGTTGCCGCTCACAGAGACACCGATGAATGAGCGGCTGTTGGCCGCCGTCCACACGAGGCTGAGCGGCACACGCATCGAGGCCGGAGACGATCCGGAGCTTGTGGCCGAGGCCGTTGCCGCGGGCGGTGTGAGCGTATTTCCGGGATGGGAATTTTTCGCGGGTGTTGCCGGAGCGGACGCGACGCTGCTCGATCTGATGCCGAAGTGCCTGCTCTTTGTCGACGAGCCGGCGATGATTCAGAACCAGATTGACCGCTGGTGGAGCAAGGTCGAACAGCGGCACGAGCGCGCGAGCATCGGATCGCTGATCCGGCCGGAGGACATCTACCAGCGGCCGGAGATCCTTGCGGCGCAGTTGTCGTCGCATCCCGGGATCGATCTCGATCAGTTGGGGGCAGTCGACGTGCTCGAAGAAGACACGACGCTCGGAGAAATCGTCTTTCAATCGCGGCCCACTCTGCGTTTTCACGGGTCGATTCCAACGTTTATCGAGCAGGTGCGCTCGCTGATGGAGCAGGAAACGCGCATGCTGCTGGTTGCTCCCAACCAGGGCGAGGTGGAGCGGCTGGCCAGCGTTCTGCGTGAGTACGAGCTGCCGTATCGGCTCGGCAGCCGCGTGCAGCACGCCGGCAGTGAGAACGTATACGACGAATCGAGTTATCTGGCGGGGAACTACCGGACGCCGATTATCGTTCGCAGCACCTTGTCGGCGGGTGTGAGCCTGCCGGATGCAAACCTGGTCCTTTTCGGCGCGAACGACTTCTCCGATGAAGCCGATGTGATGGCGCGGCCCGCGCCGCGAAAGTCGAAGACCGGCGCGTTCGTCTCCGACTTTCGCGATCTCACGATTGGCGACTACGTAGTGCATGTCGAGCACGGCATCGCACGCTACCTGGGTCTCAAGGAGATCGAGCAGGACGCCGTCACCATTGAGTTCATGGTGCTCGAGTTCGCCGATGAGGCGCGGCTCTATGTACCACTGACCCGGCTCGACCTGATCCAGAAGTACCGCTCGACCGATGCCGGGCCGGCGCCGGTGCTGAACCGGCTGGGCTCCCAGCAGTGGGCAAAGACCAAGGCGCGTGTGCGCAAGGCCATGCAGGATATGGCCGATGAACTGCTCAAACTTTATGCGCAGCGCAAGGCCGCGCAGGGGCATGCGTTTCCTATTGATAACGAATTTCAGCGCGAATTCGAAGACGCCTTCGACTACAACGAGACAGAAGACCAGCTTTCGGCGATCAACGACATCAAGCGCGACATGGAATCGACGATACCGATGGACCGCCTGCTATGCGGCGATGTGGGATACGGCAAGACCGAGGTCGCGATGCGCGCCGCCTTCAAGGCCGTTCAGGACGGCAAGCAGGCCGCGGTGTTGACGCCTACGACGGTGCTCAGCTTCCAGCACTTCGAGACATTTAAGGCGCGATTCAAGCAGTTTCCGATCAGCATCGAGATGATTTCGCGGTTTCGTACAGCCAAAGAGCAAAAGAACATCATTGAGCGGGTCGAGTCGGGACGAGTCGATATTCTGATCGGTACGCACCGGCTACTGTCGAAGGACATCAAGTTTCAGGACCTGGGCCTGCTGATTGTCGACGAGGAGCAGCGTTTTGGCGTGCGCCACAAAGAGCGGCTGAAACAGATGCGGCGCGAGATCGATGTGCTGGCGATGTCTGCGACGCCGATTCCGCGCACGCTGCACATGTCGCTTGTGGGTCTGCGCGACATGAGCGTGATTGAGACGCCTCCCAAGGACCGCATGGCGATCCAGACGGTTGTCGCGAAATTCGATGAGAAGCTGATCCGGTCAGCAATTGAGGTCGAACTGGAGCGGGGCGGGCAAGTGTATTTCGTGCACAACCGGGTGGAGACGATTTACGAGCTTGCCGCGAAGATCCAGGAATTGGTTCCGGCGGCGCGAATCACGGTTGGCCACGGTCAGATGAGCGAGGGCGAACTCGAAAAGGTGATGCTTACCTTTATGCATCATGAGCACGATGTGCTGGTCGCGACGACGATCATCGAAAACGGGCTTGACATTCCAATGGCGAACACCATCATCGTGAATCGAGCCGACCGGCATGGACTTTCGGAGCTTTACCAATTGCGTGGACGCGTGGGGCGCTCGAATCGCAGGGCTTATGCTTATCTGCTGATTCCGCCGGAGCAGGAATTGACGGAGATAGCCCGGCGCCGGCTGGCTGCGCTCAAGGAGTTTTCGGACCTTGGTGCGGGATTCAAGATTGCCGCGCTCGATCTCGAGCTGCGCGGCGCAGGGAACATGCTTGGCGGCGAACAGAGCGGGCACATCGAAGCCGTAGGGTTCGAGCTGTATACGAGCATGTTAGAAGAGGCAGTCGCAAAACTGAAGGGCGAGGAGCGCGTCGAGGTTCCTGCGACGCAGCTCAGCCTGGGCATTGGGTTGCGGATCGACGAGAGCTATATCGCGGAGGAGAATCAGCGGCTGCGCATGTACAAGGTGATTGCCGGAGTGCAGAACGAAGGCACGCTGGCCGATGTGCGGGCTGAGCTCGAAGACCGCTACGGACCGGTGCCGGAGAGCGTGCGCCACCTGCTCGATGCAGCAGCCCTGCGGCTGGAATGCGAGCGCATCGGCGTGGCGCAGATTGATCGCAAACGCGACCAGTTGCACATTCGATTCGCCGAGAACGCTGGCGTAGATCCGGGCCGTTTGATGAAGCTGGTCGCGCGAAATGCCAAGCGCGGCGCCCAGTTCACACCGCAGGGCGTGCTGCGCTATCCTCTCGCTTCGCCGAAGCCGGACGATGTGCTGGCTGAAATTCGGGCCTTGCTCGACCAGATTGCCGTTGCCGAAGTAGCCGTACAATAAGTATCTGTCGCAGTTGCATATTAAACGAGGCCTATATGAATCACCGATTCTTGACTGCCGTGCTGGTATGCTGCGCTGTTTTTTCAGGGGCCCGGATGACGACAACTCTACATGCTGAAGCCGCCGCGCGGGACGCGACGACGGCTTTTCGCAGCCTGGCCGCCGATTTTTTTGAGCAGGTCTACTTCAGATTCGCGCCGACCGTCGGAACACAGGCGGGGCTGCACCAATACGATCCTCAGCTCGAGGACTACAGCCGAGCCGCCATCGATCGCCAGATCGAGGCGCTCAAAACTTTCGAGGCAAAGTTCGATGCGGTCTCCGACGCAGGACTGGATGAGAGCACCCGGGGTGATCTGACGATGGTCCGCAGCAGCATCCGCGGTGAGCTGCTTGAACTTGGGACGATCCGGCCGTGGGAGAAGAATCCCGACAACTATTCGAGCGGCATCGCAAATAGCGCATTCGTCCTGATGGAGCGAAAATTCGCGCCCGCAGATGATCGGCTGCGCTCGCTGATCGCTCGCGAGAAGCAGATGCCGGCCGTGTTTGCAGCAGCCAAGGAGAACCTGAAGAATCCGCCGCGCGTTTACACGGAAATCGCTCTTGAGCAGCTGCCGGATATCGTCAGCTTCTTCCAGAAGGACGTTCCGGAAGCTTTCGCCGATGCTAAGGACGCTGCAACGATATCGGAGTTCAAGAAAACGAACGCCGCGGTTATCGTTTCGCTCCAATCCTACGAAAAATGGCTGAAGTCCGATCTGCTTCCCCGCTCCAACGGGGACTTTCGCATCGGGGCGGAGACTTTTTCGAAAAAGTTGCTGTGTGACGAGATGGTCGATACGCCGCTCGACAAGCTGTTGACGATTGCTTATGCCGATCTGCACAAGAATCAGGCGGAGTTCGAGCGCATCGCAAAGGAAGTCGATCCATCGAAGACGCCGCAGGAGGTCCTCGCCGAGCTGGGAGCCATCCATCCTGCACCCGATCAACTCCTGCAGACATTTCGCAGTACCTTTGACGGGCTGATCCGGTTCATTCACGAGAAGCAGATCATCACGATACCGTCGGATGTGCAGCCGACTCTCGAAGAGACGCCGCCGTTCATGAGAGCCACAACGCAGGCATCGATGGATCCGCCGGGCCCTTTCGAGAAAAACTCTACGACGGCGTACTTCAACGTCACGCTACCGGAGAAGAACTGGACGCCGCAACACATTGCCGAGCACATGATGGCGTTCAATCAAGGGACGATTATCAGCACCTCGGTGCATGAGGCATATCCGGGACATTACGTGCAGTTTCTGTGGGTGAGGTACGGCGACCTGAGCCAGGTGCGGAAGATCGTAGCCGTGGCCACAAATGTTGAGGGTTGGGCGCACTATTGCGAGCAGATGATGCTCGACGAGGGCTACGGCCAGCCGGGGACGGGCGCAAGGGATGCGCGCGAGGCGAAGCTGATCCGGCTGGGGCAGCTGCAGGATGCGCTGCTGCGCGATGCACGATTCATCGTCGGCATCAAAATGCACACGGGACAGATGAGCTTTGACCAGGCGGTTGACTTCTTTGTCTCCGACGGTTACCAGTCGCGCTCGGTCGGTACGGTTGAAACCAAGCGGGGCACCTCGGATCCGACCTATCTTTACTACACGCTGGGCAAACTGCAAATTATGAAGCTGCGCGACGATCTCCAGAAGAAGCAGGGTGCAAGCTTCTCGTTGCAGCATTTTCATGACGATTTCATGCGGCAGGGTGGTGCTCCGATAAAAATCGTGCGGCAAACACTCATGGGAGACGACTCGCCCACGCTTTAGCTGCATCTCAGGTTCGAAGAAGTTTTGTCCCGGCGCAATCCTCTGTCA
This sequence comes from Silvibacterium sp., assembly GCA_019234945.1. Classification (GTDB taxonomy): domain Bacteria; phylum Acidobacteriota; class Terriglobia; order Terriglobales; family Acidobacteriaceae; genus Silvibacterium. The sequence continues at coordinate 3,983 of JAFAKX010000213.1, read as the reverse complement.
GACTTGAAGAACGAAGTTGCTGCCGATCACAGATCTCAAGGATCCCCAGAAATGAAATCGAAAGTACGTAAGGCAGTCTTTCCCGCGGCGGGATTCGGTACCCGCTTTCTTCCTGCGACCAAGGCCATCCCCAAGGAGATGCTCGCCCTGGTGGACAAGCCGATTATCCAGTACGGGGTTGAGGAGGCGCTGGCCTCCGGATGCGAAGAGATCATCATCGTTACGGCGCGCGGCAAGTCGGCGATTGAGGATCACTTCGACATCAGCTATGAACTCGAGGCTTCACTTGAGAAGCGGGGCAAGAAGGAACTGCTCGAGGCCAGCCGCAAGGTGTCAAACATGGTGGACCTGGCTTACGTGAGGCAAAAGGAGGCCAAGGGGCTCGGGCATGCTGTGCTGATGGCCAAGGAACTGGTGGGTGATGAACCCTTCGCGGTCATTCTGCCCGATGATGTGATCGACGCGCAGGTACCGTGTCTCAAGCAGATGATCGATGTTTTCGAGCAGGTGCAGGGGTCGATTCTCGCGACCCAGGTCATCGAAGGCCCGGCGATTTCCGCCTACGGGGTTCTCGATGGCGATGCCTTGTCGGGTAATCCCAAAGTGATCGAGGCTCGCGGCATGGTGGAGAAGCCGAAGTTTGAAGAAGCGCCATCGAAGAATGCGATCATCGGACGCTATATTCTCACACCGGCCATCTTCGAATTGCTCGAGAAGATTACTCCGGGTGCCGGCGGCGAGCTTCAGCTAACCGACGCGATCAAGGGCCTGCTGAAGACCGAGAAGGTCTATGGCTACACGTTCGACGGAATTCGTCACGATGCCGGTGACAAATTGGGAATGCTTAAGGCAACGGTCGACTTCGCGCTCAAACGCGACGACCTGGGTCCGCCGTTCCGGGAGTTCCTGAAGTCGCTGTCGCTGTAGAGCGGTGTCTCACTTCCACTTGATGTTGCAGCCAATGCTTGGCCGCTGCTCGGGGCTGATTGGCTTGCCCGCGAGCAGCGCGTCTATTGCCCCGCGCAGGTCCCTGCCGTTCACAGGAATGCCATTTCCCGGGCGGCTGTCGTCGAACTGCCCGCGATAGACCAGCTTCAGGCCGCCATCGAACAAAAAGAAGTCGGGAGTGCAGGCCGCGTCGTAGCCGCGGGCCACGTCTTGCGATTCGTCATAGAGGTAAGGGAAGCTGAATCCGAGATCGCGGGCCTGCTGGGCGAGGCTTTCGGGCGCGTCATCGGGATAATTGTCGGCGTCGTTGCTGCTGATCGCCACGATGCCGATGCCCTTGCCCGCATAGTCGCGGCCGAGTTGCGCTAATGCCTTTTCAAGATGCTTCACGAAGGGACAGTGACGGCAGATGAACATCACCAGCAGTCCCTTCTGACCGGTCACCGCCTGTGTCGTTACCTGCTTTCCGGTAACTACGTCTGTGAGCGCGAAATCCGGCGCTGAAGTTCCGAGCGCAAGCATGGCAGATTCTGTGCGGGCCATATTTCTCCTCTTCTAGTTGATTTTATTCAACCTTAAAACAGCATGCCCTTGCGCGGCAGTGGCACCCCAAGGTGCTCATAGGCCAGGCGTGTGGCTACGCGTCCGCGCGGAGTGCGGTCGAGGAAGCCACGCTGTATAAGGAACGGCTCGTAGACTTCTTCGAGGGCGTCTTCTTCCTCTGCGAGCGAGGCGGCAAGAGTATTGAGACCGACCGGGCCACCGTCGTATTTCTCGATGATGGTCAGCAGCAGGCGCCTGTCGAGCTCGTCGAAGCCGTGCGCGTCGACTTCAAGCAGCTTGAGCGCTTGTTCGGCCGTGGCGCGATCGATGATGCCCGAACCGCGTACCTGCGCGTAGTCGCGGACTCGGCGCAGCAGGCGATTGGCGATGCGGGGAGTGCCGCGCGAGCGCATTGCGATCTCGGCTGCGCCTTCGTGGTCGATGGGAATGCCGAGGACTTCCGCCGAGCGCTCGACCACGAAACGAAGATCGTCGTCGGAGTAGAACTCGAGCCGGAGCAGGATTCCGAAACGCGAGCGAAGCGGCGAGGAGAGCAGGCCGGGGCGCGTGGTCGCGGCGACAAAGGTGAAAGGCTTGATATCCATCACGTGCGTGCGCGCGGCCGGTCCCTGCCCGATGATGATGTCGAGCTTGTAATCCTCGAGCGCGGTGTAAAGCTTCTCTTCGAGTACCGGCTGCAGGCGGTGGATTTCGTCGAGAAAGAGCACCTGCCGCTCGCGCACATTCGTTAGGATCGCAGTGAGATCGCCTTGGATCTGCAGGGCCGGGCCGGAGGTCTGCTGGAAGCCGACGTTCAGTTCATTGGCGATGATGGTGGCCAGCGTTGTCTTGCCGAGTCCGGGAGGTCCGAAGAGCAGCACATGGTCGAGCGCCTCGCCACGCGTGCGGGCAGCTTCGAGAGCGATGCTCAACTGCTCCTTTGCTTTTTGCTGGCCAATGAATTCATGAAGAAGACGCGGGCGCAGCTTCAGTTCGAATGAGCTTTCATCTTCGGAGCGCACCGCACTTACCAGCCGTTCCGGATCATCCTTGCGAAGAGGCATTTGATTCGGAGTCTACCGGGTGAAGTGAGCGGAAGCAATGTGTCGGAGTTTCGTCTACAGTGATTGGACTATGCTTCGATCCATTCTCTGCTTTTCCATTGCGTTACTGCTGTTCCCGTCCTGTTTCGGTCAAAGCTCCACTGCAGACATGTCTGACACTCAAAAAGCGGAAATGGCGAACCGGGTCCGGGAGGAGTACCTGCATGCCTGGAAGGGATATCACAAGTACGCCTGGGGCCACGACGCCCTGATGCCTTTGAGCCACAAGCCGCATGACTGGTACGCGCACTCATTGCTCATGACACCGGTTGACGGACTCGACACGATGATCCTGATGGGGTTGAAGCCGCAGGCAGACGAAGCGCGCAAGCTGATTGCTAAGAGATTGAACTTCGATCAGGACATGTATGTGAAGGATTTCGAAATCACCATTCGGCTCCTGGGGAGTCTGCTGTCAAGTTACGAATTGACCGGCGACAAGCGCCTGCTCGAATTGGCCGACGATTTGGGCCGACGCATGCTGCCGATGTTCAATTCACCAACCGGCATGCCGTACGAGTATGTGAATCTGCATACTGGGGCCGTGCGCGGCGCAGCGAGCAATCCAGCGGAGATCGGCAGTTTGCTGATCGAGTATGGAATGCTCTCACGGGAAACTGGCAGGCAGGAGTACTACGAGAAGGCCAAGCGTGCTGTCGTCGAGTTGTACAAGAGACAATCCGGGATCGGGCTCGTCGGATCAGGCATTAACGTGGAAACAGGAGAATGGACCGATTCCACGGCAGGGATTATGGGCGGCATTGATTCCTACTATGAATATCTGCTGAAAGCGGCGATTCTCTTTGGCGATAAAGACTGCGAGCGTATGTGGAAGGAGAGCCTGACCGCGATCAACAGATATCTTGCCGACCGGCGGCCGGACGGCCTGTGGTATGGGCAGGCGAACATGAACTCTGGAGCGCGGATCACAACCTACTACGGGGCGCTGGATGCATTTTTCCCAGCCGTGCTGGTGCTGTCCGGCGACGTGGATCGCGCAGCCCGGCTGCAGGACTCCGGCTACAAGATGTGGAACTTCACAGGTGTCGAGCCGGATGGATTCGATTATGTGAAGAGAAAGATCACGAATCCGGAGTATCCGCTTCGGCCGGAGATTATCGAATCTGCATATTACCTGTATCACGCCACACGCGATCCAAAGTATCTGGCAATGGGGCGGACATTTTTCGACTCTTTGCTGAAATACTGCCGCACAGAGGCGGGTTTTGCGGCGCTCAAGGATGTGGGTGTTGAAAAAGTCAGTACGAGACAGGCGATTTCGACGAGATCCGTATGGTGATTCGAGTTGTTTAGCAGCATAGTGTGACCATGTTGTCGTCGATGACCATTGCCGGAGGTGAACGCGCATGATGGGTCGGCACGCCCGTT
>JAFAKX010000176.1 GCA_019234945.1 Silvibacterium sp. | reverse complement strand
CCGGCTGCACCTCGGCAGCCTTTAGCGCGGCAAGGGACGCCGGTTGTGTCTGCTCAAGGTGGTCGCAGGTCTTCGCCCCGAGTTCCGCAGCAAGGTCACTCGCACCGAAGGACGTGAACTGGTCGGCATGCATGCGGAGGCCGAGGCCGTGAGATTTGGCTGCGGTGAGGACTCGCCGGGATTGGCCGAGATTGAAAACCTTGGCCTCGCAGAAAATGTCGCAGAATTCCGCGAGCTTCTGGTGAGCGACGCGCGGCATCATTTCTTCGGCTACCAGGCTTACGTAGTCATCCGCGCGTCCCGCGTACTCCTCCGGTATTTCGTGCGCGCCCAGAAACGTCGGCACGGTGCGGAGAGGAGTCGTTTCTCCGATGCGCCCGATAACGCGGAGAATCTTGAACTCATCCTCGACGGTGAGTCCGTAGCCCGATTTCGCTTCGATCGTCGTGGTTCCACCCTGGAGAAACCATTGCGCATGGCGAGTCGCAGCTTGAAGAAGCTGGTCTTCGCTGGCTGCCCGCGTCTTTCTCACCGTCGAGCGGATGCCGCCGCCCTGCGAGGCGATCTCCTGATAGGTCATGCCGGCGCAGCGCTTCTCGAACTCGTCTGCGCGGTTACCCGCGAACACGAGATGCGTATGAGCGTCCACGAATCCCGGTGTAACGAGGCAGCGGCCGGCATCGATGACCTCAGCATCCTTTGCTTGAGGCTCGATCTCAGCAAGTGTTCCCACTGCAACAATTCGACTGTCGCTGACGAGCATCGCGCCATCAGTAACGATGCCGAGATCGCGGAGCTCGGCGCCAATCCGCGGCCGGGCCGGGCCGGCAAGAGTTACGAGCTGTGAAGCATTGACTATTAGCAGTTTGCTCAAGCGCTCCGCTCCCGCATGGGCACACGCACTCCGGCGCGCTCGGCAAATTCGATAGCATGCTCATATCCGGCATCCACATGGCGGAGGACGCCCATGCCCGGATCCGTGGTCAACACACGCTCCAGCCTTTGCGATGCGAGATCCGAGCCATCGGCGACGACCACCATGCCAGCGTGATGTGAATAGCCAATGCCGACGCCGCCTCCGTTGTGAATGCTCACCCAGGACGCGCCGGCAGCAGTGTTTACGAGCGCATTCAGCAGCGGCCAGTCGGCAACCGCGTCCGATCCGTCGAGCATGCCTTCCGTCTCGCGGTAAGGAGAAGCGACCGAGCCGGCGTCGAGGTGATCGCGTCCGATGACGATTGGGGCCGATATCTCGCCGGTGCGCACGAGCTCATTCATTGCCACTCCGAACTTCGCGCGCTGGCCATAGCCGAGCCAGCAGATGCGCGCAGGCAGACCCTGGAAATGAATGCGCTTCTGCGCGAGTTCGATCCAGCGCCGCAGGCTGGCGTCCTCAGGAAACAAATCCAGCACGAGCTTGTCGGTGCGGTGGATGTCCTTCGGATCGCCCGAGAGCGCCACCCACCGGAACGGTCCTTTGCCTTCGCAGAAGAGCGGACGGATGTACTCCGGAACAAATCCTGGAATCTCGAATGCGTCGTCTACTCCGGCAAGTTTTGCCTGTGCGCGGAGATTGTTGCCGTAATCGAAGGTGACGGCTCCGCGCCGCTTCAGTTCGAGCATCGCTTCAACATGCCTGCCCATGGTCGCGACCGAGCTGCGCGTGTATTCTTCCGGATCGCTCTCGCGCAGCCGGAGCGCAGCTTCGAGGGTCATGCCGTTCGGCACATAGCCGTTGAGCGGATCGTGTGCGCTGGTTTGGTCGGTGAGTACATCCGGCACAACGTTGCGCCGGATCAGCTCGGGCAGCACGTCCGCGACGTTCGCGACGAGCCCAACGGAGATCGCTTTTCCATCGCGCCGAGCATCATTGAAGATGGCCAGAGCCTCATCGAGGTTCCACGCGATGTGGTCGCAGTAGCCGCTCCTGAGGCGCTTCTGTATGCGATCGGCGTCGACGTCCACACCAAGGAAGAAGGCGCCATTCATGGTTGCGGCGAGAGGCTGAGCGGCGCCCATGCCGCCCATCCCTCCGGAGACAACGAACTTGCCATCCAGGCTTCCGCCGAAGTGCCGGCGGCCGGCTTCAGCGAAGGTCTCATAGGTGCCCTGCACAATGCCCTGACTGCCGATGTAGATCCAGGACCCGGCGGTCATCTGGCCGTACATCATCAGACCCTTGCGCTCCAGTTCGTGAAAGTGTTCCCAATTTGACCAGCGGCCGACGAGGTTGGAATTCGCGATCAACACGCGCGGCGCAGCCTCATGGGTGCGCAACACGCCGACAGGCTTGCCCGACTGGATAAGCAGCGTCTCGTCGTTGGCCAGAGTCTTCAGCGTGCGGACAATCGCGTCGAGTGCGTCCCAGTTGCGCGCTGCTTTGCCGGTGCCGCCATACACCACGAGATCACCAGGGCGCTCCGCCACGTCGGGGTCGAGGTTGTTCATCAGCATGCGGAGCGCCGCTTCCTGCTGCCAGCCGCGAGTGTTCAGCTTCGTTCCGCGCGGCGCACGAATGGCTTCATGCGCGGAAGCCTCCGGGGTCGCTGTTTCAAGCATGATCTTCTCCTCTCCAACGGTCGAATTTTCCTTCACGGATTTTCTGTGCCAGCTGTCCGATTTCATCCGACAGGGCGCGATCTTCTTTCAGCGGTGGAACAACTTCTCGAACGATCCCTGCGGCTGCCGCAACCACACGCGCGGGCTTCAGCGGAAGCCGATATTCAAGGCCTTCAGCGGCGCAGATCAACTCGATTGCCAGCACATGCTCGGCATTCCAAACCACCTGGCGCAGCTTGAGCGCACTTGTCATGCCCATAGAGACATGATCCTCTTTTCCGCCAGAGGTGGGAACACTGTCGACGCTCGACGGATGCGAGAGAACCTTGGCTTCGCTCAACAAAGCGGCTGCTGCAACATGAGCAATCATCAACCCGGACGAAACGCCGGGGTCTTTCGAGAGAAATGCGGGAAGCCCCTCATTGATGTCCGGATTGATCAGCCGGTCGATGCGCCGCTCACTGATGCTCATCAGATCGCAGAGAGCAATGGCCGCGTAATCAAGAGCCAGGGCCACAGGAGCTCCGTGAAAGTTGCCTCCGGAGACGATTTCGCCGCCATTTTCATCGAATATCAGCGGATTATCAGTTGCCGCCCCGGTTTCGATTTCTAAAACCTCGCGCACGTGGGCGAGTGCACCGCGGGCGGCGCCATGCACCTGGGGTATGCAGCGAAGGCAGTAAGCATCCTGCACACGCGGATCGTTGAAGCGATGTGACTCGCGTATCTCGCTCTCGGCCAGGAGATCCCGGAGATGCCTGGCCGCCGCCATCTGTCCGGAATGAGGCCGCGCCTCATGAATGCGTGCGTCGAAGGCCGCGGGGGTGCCGCGCAACGCCTCGAGAGACATGGCTCCGGCAAGATCGAACAGCTCGACGACCCGCATTGCGCGCGCGACCGCCAGGCCTCCTACTCCGGCCATGGCCTGGGTCCCGTTCAGCAGAGCCAGACCTTCCTTGGCAGCGAGCGTAAGAGGTTCAACACCGGCTTTCTTCAGCGCGGTAGCCGCCCCAACTCGTTCTCCCTCGAAGAAGACTTCGCCTTCCCCGATCAGGGCCATTGCCAGGTGCGCCAGAGGCGCGAGATCGCCGCTTGCTCCCACGGACCCTCGCGCCGGAATTACAGGATGGATGCCGCGATTGAGCATCGCGACGAGCGTCTCTGCAACGGCAGGGCGAACTCCACTCAGTCCCTTGGCCAGGACATTTGCACGCAGAAGCAGCATGGCCCGGACTTCATCTTCGGGCAGAGGTTCCCCGATGCCGCAGGCGTGGCTGCGAACGAGGTTTCGCTGCAGTGTTTCGAGCTGATCCGCCCCGATGCGCACATCGCTCAGCTTGCCGAAGCCCGTGTTGATGCCATAGGCGGTCTCGCCGCGAGACAAAACGGCTTCCACAATGGCACGAGACTGTTCGATTCTCCTGCATGCCTCTTCGGACAGTCCGACTCTTCGATCCGCAACTGCAACCGCAGCGATGTCTTCCAGCGAGAGGGGGCTACCATCAAGTTCGAGAATTTTGCTCATCGGATATGTATGCTAGGAAAAGTCCTGGGATGAGTACATGGAGATTCAAGGGAGAAATGCGAGAATTTTGGTGGAATCGTTTCTAAATCACGCCATTTATAAATAATTCATGGAAAATATCGACGAATTCTCACTGAATCTGCTGGCTCAACTCTCCCGGGACGCTAGGGCTTCTTATGCGGAACTGGGCAGGCGCGTCGGCCTCTCGCCTTCCGCGGTTGTGGAGCGAATGCGTCGCATGGAGGAAGAGGGAATTATCGAAGGATATGCGGCGGCAATCAATCCGGCAGCGCTGGGAGTATCCGTCATGGCCGTGATTCGCATGACGTGCGATGGGACACACTACCATCCATTTTTGAAATTCGTTAAGACAGTGCCCGAGGTGCGGGTGTGTCATCACGTGACAGGAGCAGATGCGTTTTTCCTGGAAGTAGGGACGCGGTCTCTGGAAGAACTGGAACGACTCATCGAGCGGCTCCTGCCCTACGGGATTCCTACGACGAGCCTGGTCTTTTCTTCGCCTGTCGCGCGACAATCGCCTGATCTTTCGCGCCTTGGGACCGAAAAGCAGAGCGGACGGCCCAAAAGCCGCCCGCGCTGATTTCCGAAGAGAGCCTACGCCGGCATAATGATTCTCGATCCGCGTACGCCGTAGTAAGCGATGTACAGGTAGCACAGTATCGGCAGAATGAATGCGTGGTGGATGCCGATATGGTCTGCGATAACCCCCTGGGCCAGCGGTATGAGCGCACCGCCGACGATCGCAGTTACAAGCAGGCCCGAGGCTTCGCCGGTGAGTGGGCCCATCTCAGCTATGCCCAGCGTGAATATGCTGGGGAACATGATGGAGTTGAAGAGGCCCACTAACAAAATGCTCCATACGGCAACGTGGCCGAAGGAGAGCATGGAGATCACAACCAGAGCGCAGGCGATGATTGCATTGAAGCTGAGCAGCGTGCCGGTTCGAACCTTCTGCAAGACTGCGCTGCCGATGAAACGTCCGATCATCGCCCCGAACCAGTAGACCGGCACGAGTCTTGCCGCCGCCTGTAACGTGAGGCCGCCTATATTGGGCTGGTTGAAATAGTTGATGAGGAAGCTGCCAATCGAGACCTCCGCGCCAACATACACGAAGATGGCTACCGCACCCAGGACCACATGCCGGTGGCGCCACATGCTATCCTTCTTTTCCCCGATGGGCCGGTAATCCTTTGTCGTGTCGATGCGGGGAAACTTATAGAGCGCGATGGCGAGGCCAAGGATGACGAGGGCGACGGCAATTGCAAGGTAGGGAAGCTTGACGGTGGATGCTTCCTGAAGCCGAAACGCATGCAGGGCCTCGGGAGAGAGACTTTCCGGATTTTCGACGTTGGAATATCCCCTGAGTATCAGATACCCGCCGATCAGAGGTCCGATAACTGTGCCGAGCGAATTAAACGCCTGGGTCAGATTCAGACGGCTTGAAGCTGTCTGAGGCGGCCCAAGAATCGAGACGTAAGGATTTGCGGCAACCTGAAGCGCTGTTATTCCCGCGGCGAGCACAATGAGTGCAGTTAGAAACAGCGGGAACGAGGGCACACTCGCGGCGGGAATGAAGATCAGAGCTCCGAGACACATGGTGAAGAGGCCGGCAACCATAGTGCGCTGGTATCCAATCCACTCGACCACTTTGCCCGACGGCACTCCAAATGCTGCATAGGCACAGAAGAAGGCAAACTGGACCAGCATCGCCTGAGCGTAATTCTGGTCGAAAATATGCTTGAAGTGCGGTATCAGGATGTCGTTCAGCGAGGTCAAAAATCCCCACATGAAGAACAGTGTGGTGACCATCGCAAAGGCGCTTCTATAACTGGCGCCGCTTCCAGTTCCTGTGGCGACTTTTGCGGAGCTACTGACGTTGGTGATTGCCATCGGTTTGGGTTTCCCTCGTGTTTGGCATCTTAATGCAATGGGCAGGTATGGCTAACAGCCCGCCGCCGGGAGGGGAATATGCCTCCGAAAATAATACCTGTTCGCGGAGACGGCAGTCGTTGTTGGTCTGATACCTTTCATCCCATTGACTTTGTTTCGGCGTGGGTTGGCAGCCCAGACTCGTGAACTTTGTTGCTGGTCACACGCAATCGATGAAACTTTAAGGGGCAGGCTACGTCTGTCAAGGTACAACCCCTGGTTCTGCAGTTGCTCTCAGAACAACAGACAACGATTACTAACTAATATTTGATGCGAATCCGTAGCGTAACAATTCGTCTTATCTTTATCTGCGGTTTGACGGTGGCGGGGCTGGCCGTTTGGAGCGCGATGCTCTCTACCGGCCAGGCACCGAGCGCGCCGCAGGCCCTCAGGATTGTCGGCACCGTGACGGCCGTGGAGGGCAAGACGCTCACCATTAAATCCGATGCCGGAACCGCGACGACGGTAAATGCCACGGACTCCACGCGCGTGCTCCGGGCAGAACCTGGAGCGAAGTCTCTTTCAGACGCCAGTCCAGCACAGGTGATCGACATCACCGTGGGCGATCGCGTCCTGGTATCGGCTACGGCCGGAGAGGCGGGGAGTCCCGGCACGGCTTTGAGAATCATCGCGATGAAGCAGGGCGACATCGCCCAGAAGCAAAAGGTGGAACAAGCCGATTGGCAGCGCCGTGGTACCGGAGGTCTGGTAAAGACTGTCGATCCTGCGGCTTCCACCATTACGATCGCCGCTGGCTCGAGGACTGTTGTAATTCACACAACACCAAAGACGGTCTATAAGCGGTACGATCCCTCATCTATCAAGTTTTCCGACGCCAAGCCTGCTTCCCTCGATCAGATTCACCCCGGAGACCAACTGCGCGCCCGCGGAGATCGCAGCGCCGACGGCAGCGAACTCACCGCGGAGGAAGTTGTTGCCGGTAGCTTCCGCAACATCGCTGGAACAGTGACTTCGGTGGATGAAGCCGCCAACGCCGTTACGGTGACCGATCTGGCAACAAAGAGGCCTGTGGTCATCCATATCACTTCCGATTCGCAACTGCACAAGCTTCCGCAGGCGATGGCCGAAGGGCTGGCGGCCCGGCTGAAGAATCCGAACGCTGGTGCTTCGGCCTCCGGCTCCGGTCCGGCCGCGGGATCCGGCGCTTCCGGCCCTCCCGCGGGGGGCCAGTCCCAGGGAGGCACCGGGAGGCAGGGTGCGGGTGATGGACCCGGCGGTCAGCGGGGCGGCGACCTGTCGCAGATGCTGCAGCGCACGCCCGCCGTACAGCTTGCAGAACTTCATAGAGGCGATGCGGTCATGATCGTCGCAACGCAGGGAACTCCAGAGACCGCAACCGCTGTGACTTTACTCGCTGGCGTCGAGCCCATTCTCACTGCGCCGTCTTCTGCCAGCCAAAGCATGTTTTCGGCTTCCTGGAACCTTGGTGGCGGCGGAGCATCTGAGGCTGCTGGCACACCCTGAACTTCCGCTTCGTGACTTGTTCATTTCTGAGGTTTCATTTGAGATTCGGACTTCGCTATTTTTGTCTCTTCTCCACTCTCGCGTTGTGGATATCCGGCTCTGTTGCTCTGGCTCAGTCCAGCACGGGGGTTATTCGCGGCACGATCAGCGATCCCAGCGGTGCCGTGATCCCAGGTGCGACGGTGAATATCACGACTCCGGACGGGCATACTCTTGCCTCTGCGGTCTCCGACTCGGCCGGAGCCTACAGGACCCGCCCCCTCACGCCCGGAACCTACATCGTCATCGTCACCGCGAATGGATTTGCTCCTTCGAGTTCCAAGGCCGTTACGCTTGCTTCCGGCCAGAGCAAACAGTTCGATGTGAAGCTCGAGATAGAGGTAGAAAAGCAGCAGGTTGTAGTGAACGAGGATAATCCTACGGTTAGCATTGACCCATCGAGCAACGCCAATACGCTCGTGCTCAAGGGGAAAGACCTCGACGCACTCTCGGATGATCCTGATGAATTGCAGAACGAACTGAATGCACTTGCGGGACCGGCTGCCGGGCCGAACGGCGGCCAGATTTACATCGACGGATTCACGGCCGGCCAGCTTCCGCCGAAATCGGCCATCCGCGAAATTCGCATCAACCAGAACCCGTTCTCGGCCCAATACGACAAACTCGGCTATGGCCGCATCGAGATTCTCACCAAACCCGGAACTGACAAGTTTCACGGTCAGTTCTTCGTGCAGGGAAATGCGTCGCAATTCAATACCGGTAATCCCTTCACCAGCAATATCCCCGATTACCACAGCTATCAATTCAACGGCACCGTCAATGGTCCGATTAACAGAAGCGCCTCGTTCTTTGTGAGTGCTGAGCACCGCAACATTAACGATGCCGCCATTGTGAGCGCGTATCGTCTGGTTGGAGAGCTGAACGGCGACTTTGCCAACGGTATTTACACCAATCCGGCGGACTACAACACGGCACCGTATAGCGACTCGCTTCTCACGCCCCGCACGCGCACCAACATCAGCCCGCGCGTCGACTGGCAACTGGCGGAGCGGAATACGCTGAGCGTCCGCTACCAGTACTACGACAACTCGAATCAGAACCAGGGCGTGGGCCAGTTCTCGCTCAACAGCCAAGCCTACAACTCGTCTTCGACCGAGCACACCGTTCAGATCAGCGACACGCAGGTCATCAACGACAAGGTAATCAACGAGACGCGCTTCCAGTTCCTGCGTGATTTTTCAAGCCAGACGCCATTTGCGACCACGCCTCAGGTCCAGGTTTCCGGCAACCAGACCTTCGGCGGCAACAGCGAGCAGACGATCAACGATCATGGTCTCCACTTCGAATTGCAGAACCTGACCGAGATGGCATTAAAAAACTACGCCATCAACTTCGGCGCACGCTTAAGGGTCGCGCGCGATGCCAACACTGCGAACTCGAGCTTCAACGGTGTATTCACCTTTGGCGGTCACCAGTGCTCAAGCTCCAGTCCCTCCTGTGTCAGCACCACTCCGTCAACCGCTTACGGAAACACAATCTTCGGTCAGGGAACAGGTCAGACATGGGCGCAGATACAGGCCAGCGGCGGCGGCCCCAGCCAGCTGAACCTGACCTATGGCGCGCCAAGTACAACCGTGAACCTTACTGACGTGGGACTCTATTACCAGGATGACTGGAAGGCACGCCAGAATCTGACCATCAGTTACGGCGTGCGGTGGGAGTCACAGAGCGATATCGGCCACAAGAACGACTGGGCTCCCCGCTTCAGCTTCGCCTATGCTCTGGGGCCGAAGAACAAGCCAGCCAAAACCGTGATACGCGGTGGTTATGGATTCTTCTACGACCGTTTCCCCATCTCGGAAGTGCTGCAGGCGACCCGGCAGAGCGATCTGCCGAACTCGCCCCAGAGGGAAGTTGTGATCCAGAACCCCACCTGCTACCTGCCAAACGGGATTACGCCCGCCGATCTGGTCCAATGCTCGGGGGCCGGCAGCACGAGCAGCAAAGCCGCTGTTTACCAGATCCAGTCAAACCTGCACGCGGCGATCACGGAACAGGCGGCGATTGGGGTTGAACGCCAGGTGACCAAATCATCGACGGTATCTTTCACGTATCTCAACTCGCTGGGGCGCCATCAGTTCATTACGCGCAATGCGAACGCTCCCTATTCGCCGGTGTACGATCCGACGGCGCCCAACATCTATCAGTACTACTCCGAAGCTGAGTTCCAGCAGAACCAGATCATTACGAACTTCAATGCCCGGTTTACGCCGAATCTCTCGATATTCGGCTTCTACACGCTGAGCTTCGCCAACAGCGACACAGGCGGTATCAACAGCAATCCGTCGAACTCAGAAAGTCTAAAGGCTGATTATGGCCGGGCCTCGTTCGATACTCGCAATCAGATGTTTCTCATGGCCGCGTGGTCCACGAAATGGGGGTTGAGGTTTAATCCATTCATCGTGCTGGCGTCGGGCAAGCCCTTCAACATCACGGTGGGGCAGGATCTTAATGGCGACTCGTTCTTCAATGACCGTCCCTCATATGCGCAACCGGGAGACACCGACACCGTTTCAACACCGTATGGCACTTTCAATGTGAACCCCTCGGTAAATGAGACCCGGATTCCAATCAATCTGGGTCATGGTCCGAATCTATTCACGTTCAATCTGCGCGCTACCAAGAGCATCGGCTTCGGACCCAAGGTCGAAGGCCACGGTCAAGGGGGTGGAATCTTCATGGGAGGTGGCCCCGGCGGAGGACGTGGCGGAGGAGGAGGGCCTGGCGGGGGCCTCGGCCCTCGCGGTCTCAGTGGCGGAGGAGGAGGGCCGGGTGGTCCGGGCGGCCAAACCGGCACGAATCATCGTTACAACCTGAACTTCAGCGTCCAGGCCCTGAACCTGTTTAACGACATCAACCTTGCGCCGCCAACCGGCACGCTCGGCACACCGAACTTCGGCAAATCGAATGCGTTGGCGGGACAGATCTATTCGTCCGGCGCAGCGAGTCGTCGCATCTTTCTACAGGCGATCTTTTCTTTTTAGACGCAAGAATCACTTGTATCGCCATACATCGCAGCGCCCTCTGTGGTAAACCGCTTGACCGCGGCGATCAACATGCCTATGCTGATACCAGTGAGTTTCGTCTCCATTCCGGCTTGCCTCTGTCGTGAGTGTTGTTTCACGCTGAGCCGGATTTGCGAGTAGCTCCGCCACCCCTTACTCACAGACTCCGCTCAGCCCGCCGTTCCTGGTGGGCTTTTTCATTTTTCACGACAAAGAGGCGAGATGGCACAAACTGCAACAGCAGGGAAGGAAACGAAATCCCAGCGCATTGAACGGCTGAAGCGCGAAAAGAATCCCTGGGAAGTGTTCGACGAGGTACGAGCATTTGCCCGTCAGGGCCGGTCGAGCGTGGTTCCGGAATGGGCTGGGGCTTACTTCAAGTGGTGGGGCATCTATACCCAGGGCGACGGTATCGGCGCAGTTGGAGGGAAGGGCGGCGAAGGGCTGGCGACCGACTACTTCATGATGCGCATCGGTAGGCCGAACGGCATCGTGACCGCTCCTCAATTACGCGTGATCGCCGACATCACACGGACTCATGCGCGCAATCTCGCTGATATCACAACCCGCCAGAACATCCAGTTGCATTGGCTCACAATTGAAGCGATACCCGAGATCGTGGACGCTCTCGAACGTGTCGGGCTTTCTCCCAAGGGAGCTTGTGGTGATGTCGTTCGCAATGTCACCGGCTGTCCGGTGGCGGGCATCGCTCGCGACGAGATCATCGACGCGTCTCCGCTAGCCCGCGAGATCGCGCGCGCTTTGGTCGCGAATCCCGAGTTCTACAACTTGCCGCGCAAGTTCAAGATGTCTGCGACGGGATGCCCGGTCTGGTGCTCGTATCCGGAGATCAACGATGTGGCATTCACGGCGGTGCGTCGAGGCGACGAGATCGGTTATGTGGTTCGCGTAGGCGGAGGTCTTTCGAGCGATCCGCACCTTTCCGTGAAACTCGATGCTTTTATCTCAACATCTCGGGCGCTCGACGTTGCTCGGACGATAACTTCGATTTTTCGGGATCAGCAGGGCCTGCGCGAGAGCCGCGACCGCGCACGGTTAAAGCACCTTTTCACACGCGAGGGGTGGACAGCCGAGAGCTTTCTGGATGAGGTCGAGCGCCGGATGGAATTCCAATTCGATCCCGCGCCTTTTGAGGTCTTCCCCGAAGATGTGCTGCGCGACCACGTCGGGATCCATCCGCAGAAGCAGTCAGGACTGAGCTATGTCGGCGCATCGATTTTGCGTGGACGGATCTCCGGAGATCAGCTCGCCGCCGCGGCCGAACTCGCCGAGCGGTTCGGCGATGGCCAGCTCCGCACGACGATCATGCAGAACCTGCTCTTCATCAACATTCCGAATCACAAAGCCGCTGAGCTGGCACACGAACTCGAGAAGATTGGACTGCATGTGGAAGGCTCGCCCTTCTGGCGCGGAGCGATCGCCTGCACCGGCACTGAGTTCTGCAAGCTGGCCATTGCGGAAACCAAGACTTTCACTCGGTGGCTTGTCGAAGAACTCGAAGAACGGCTTCCAGGTTTCGACCAGCAATTAAAGCTCCATGTGACCGGATGCCCGAACAGCTGTGGCCAGCACTGGATCGCGGACATCGGGCTCGAGGGCAAAAAAATTAAGCACGAAGGCAGGATGGTTGATGCATACTATTTTTGTGTAGGCGGAGCCGTCGGCAAGCACGCCGCCATCGGCCGCCCGGTGGGTTATCGCGTTCCCGCAACCGAGGTTCCAGCAGCCCTCGAACGCCTGCTGACCAGTTACCTCGAAGAACGCGCATCGGGTGAGAACCTCCGTGCCTACTTTTCCCGCCACGACGCGGAACAGATCCGTGCCCGATTAGCCGGCGAATCGCTGGACGCCGTCGACCGTGACGTGCCTGCCTTGGCCTACGACGGCGATTAGAGAGAATTCATGAGCCTTTTGCCCATCTTCGTCAAGCTTGCTGGACGGCGGTGCCTCCTCGTCGGCGCTGGAGCCGTTGCCCTGCAGAAGATTCCTTCGCTGCTCGCGGCAGAGGCTAACCTGCGAGTGGTCGCACCTGGAGTCGGTCCCGAGATAGCGGCGCTCGCAAGCGAAGCAAGGATTGAGCTGATCCGGCGCGAGTTCCTTCCTTCCGATCTCGATCGGACATTCCTTGTGATCGCTGCGACCGACAATCCCGACGTCAATTCCGCGGTATATCGTGCAGCGCTCGAGCGCAATATTCTGTGCAACTCAGTCGACGATCCACCCCATTGCGACTTCTACTTCGGATCAGTCGTGAGCCGCGGAGATCTGCAGATCGCGATATCCACGGCGGGCGAGAGCCCGGCACTCGCTCAGCGGCTTCGTCAGGAGATCGACGAGCAACTTCCACGCGATCTCGGCCCCTGGCTGCATGATCTCGGCCAACTCCGCCGCGAAGTACTGGCTGCGCATCCCGCAAGCGAAAAGCGCAAGCTCCTTCTGCACCAGCTTGCCCAGCGCGAGGTGTGCGAGTCGCAGGAGTGCCCTGCGCGAAAATTTGCGGTTGAGTCGAAAGAGGTTTGTGCGTGAGGGCGGTTGGCAAGGTTTATCTGGTTGGGGCGGGGCCGGGCGATCCTGAACTGTTGACAGTGAGGGCCGCTCGGCTCCTTGCGGCGGCGGAGCTTGTGCTGCATGATGACCTCGTTCCACCAGCCATTCTTGCG
>JAFAKX010000245.1 GCA_019234945.1 Silvibacterium sp. | reverse complement strand
CGCAAGAGCCTTGCGCGGGATGAGCGTCTTGCGCTCGCCGCTCACGTTCGAGAGGGTCTCGCGGCTCTTCTCGATATGCGACAGGCGGTGGCCGTCGGTTGCGACCATGGTCAGCGATTCGGCCTTGAGGATCAGCAGAGCGCCGTTCAGCGTGTAGCGCGATTCCTCATTCGAGATAGCGAAGATGGTCCTGGCAATGCAGGTCCGCAGCGAGGAGGCTGGGATGCTGGTTACGCTCGCGTGGGGGAATTCGGGCACATTGGGGAAGTTTGCCCGCGCCATTCCTACCATTTTGGTATTTGAGCGGCCGGAGCGGATCTGAATCCAGTGGTTCTCCATCTGCTTGATAGAGATATCGCCATCCGCCAGCAGCTTAATGTAGTCATAAAGCTTTCGCGCGGGGATTGTGCAGGATCCGGCCTTCTTGACCTTCGCAGCGCAGGAGGTCTTGATGCTCTGATCGAGATCCGTCGCGGTGATGACGACCTTATCCCCCTCGGCCTCAATCAGGAAATTCGAAAGGATCGGGATCGTGGTTTTGCGTTCGACGACGCCTTGCGTCGCGGTGAGCTCGCGCAGCAGATCCTGGCGGCTGATGCTGATTTCCATGACAGATCCTTGGCTGGCGGAGGGGGTAGCTGCGCCCGCTCCTGATTTCTCCTGCTCCACGCCACTCACGCTTGCCATGCTGACCCCCGAGATTCAACTGCGATGCATTTTCCCCAACTGTACATCAGGCCGGGCCCCACTCCGAAGCCGTGAATATACAGTTGGCTACATTCTAGTGACAAATGCTCCTCTGGAAAACTCGACTTTTGTCAGGGAAATCTGACGGTCCGGATATCGCCGCGAGGAGTCGTTCTGCTACTGCTGTTCTAAAGACTTTCATTTGTATTTACCCCGTAGCAGCAGTCGTTCGCGCTGGAAAAGTGGAAAGCTGGTCAGAAAGCTCTCCAGTCGCGGGTCCAAGCTACTGCCGCGTTTTAGAAAACCAGTCCCTCGAATTTGCAAAAGCAGGAAGACCTGACGAAAAGCCAGAGTTCCGGCACGCGTCCTCCTCGCTTTTCACATCCAAGCCTTCAACCCATGTGGAACAAGCGGTCAGAAAGTGGAAAGCTCGGCCGCACGCAGGCAGGGTGCCGTTGCGGAACATACTTGTGTTCCACAGAGGCAAGATAATCACATGGTAAAACGTTTGACTAGGATATTTCGGTAGTGGTACGTTGCCTGGCCAAGTGGAAACGCCCATGAATCGCCGTAGTTTTCTTCGTAGTTCGCTTGCGGCCACCGGCAGTGCTTTACTCGCCCGCCGGCTAGCCTCTGCTCAAGTCGATGCTCCGCAGATCCCGGGCACGATCTCAGATTCCGAGATCCGCGCAGCCCGTTTCCCCGACGGGTTTTTTTGGGGTACAGCCACGGCCGCCTACCAGGTCGAGGGCGCGTGGCAGGAAGACGGCAAAGGCGAATCCATCTGGGACAGGTTCACGCATACCACCGGCAAAGTAAAGGGCGGAACGACGGCCGATGTTGCCTGTGACCAGTACCATCTCTACCCGCAGGACATGTCGCTGGCGAAGCGTCTCAACCAGAAAAGCTACCGCTTCTCGATCTCATGGCCGCGCATTCAGCCAGCAGGCACGGGTGCGCCAAACATGAAGGGCGTGGATCATTACAGCCGCTTTGTTGACGTCATGCTCGAGAACGGCCTCCGCCCTTTCTGCACGATTTATCACTGGGACTTGCCGCAGGCACTCGAAGACCGGGGAGGATGGCCCAACCGCGACCTGGCCGGTTATTACGCCGACTACGCGGGTATTCTGGCCAAATATCTGGGAGACAGAATTACGGTCTGGGCTCCATTCAACATGCCCTGGTCGTTCACTTACATGGGCTACGGTGTTGGAGCCTTTCCACCATGCCGCGCCAACTTCAATGACTTTCTGAAAGCAGCACACACCGTCGCGCTCGCGCAGGGCCAGGCGCTTCGTTCCATCAAGGCGGCATCTTCGAAGGCCACCGTGGGAAGCGCCTACGGCATGTGCCCGGCCTATCCGAAGACGAATTCGGAGGCCGACCGCGCTGCCGCAGCGCGCTATCACGCCATGAATAACGTGTTCTTCCTGGAAGCGGCAATGAAGGGACAGTATCCCAAAGCCTTTGTGGGTGAGCCGCCGTATGAGCTGATGGGATTCAAGCCGGGCGACGAAAAGATCATGCACGCGCCGCTCGACTGGGTGGGGTTCCACTACTACACCCGCCGCGTCGTATCCGATGCGAGCCACGTACAGAATTTTGGAGGCGGGGGTTTCAGCGGCACAGAGATTGAGGCTGACCCGGCGACCGGACGCGATCCCTATACGCGGTTTCGCGCCGCGATGCCAACGGAGGGCCCGCTGACTGAATCCGGCTTGGAGGTGTGGCCGCGCGGCATCTACGACCTGGTGACTCAGATCTCGCGGGAGTACGACCATCCGATCATCGAGATCACGGAGAGCGGTTGCGGCTATCTCGACGCGCCGTATGACAAGGAGAATGGCCGGGTACCCGATGCGCGGCGAATTCAGTTCTTCCGCGAAGAACTTGCCGAACTGGCGCGGGCCATTGCCGGCGGCGCTCGAGTGCGTTCATTCCATGCCTGGAGCCTGCTGGACAATTTCGAGTGGGCCAATGGCCACACGGAGCGCTATGGCTTGATTTATGTGGATTACCGCGATCAGAAGCGCACCATCAAGGACTCAGGGCTGTGGTACGGGCGAGTGGCGGCGGCAAACAGGCTCGATGTTTAGCCGCCTAAGCCTCGCCGTCCCCGCCGCTGTCGCCGTCGCTGGATGAAGACGACGCGTGGCTGAGCGTCACACCACCGTTCGTGGTCTCGGCATGAATGGTGGGACCGCCGCTCCCGATGTCCGTGGCAACGTGATGCTTGATGTCGCCCTGAATGGTCAGCGGGAAGTTAACCTCGATCCCGCCGTTGACTGTACCGGTCTCAAGATGAGCCGAATAGTGCTCGGGAATATTCAGCGTAATGCCGCCGTTGGTGGTGTCCGCCTGCAGGCCCTTGCCGTTCCAGCGGTCGCCTGAGAGCGAGATATCGAGCCCTCCGTTGACAGTACTGCCACGGACATCTCCGGCTAAATCGATCAGGTCGACACCGCCGTTCGTAGTGTCGAACTGCAGGTCGCCATTCAGGTGCTCCAGGCCAATGCCGCCGTTCAGCGTCTTCAGCTCGGCCGAGATCTGCCGCGGCGCATGGATCACGTAGCTGATTCCGTACCCCTGATGTCCAATGTGAAAATTGGGACCCTTATCGTGAATGGTTCCGTTCGCCGTCTCAATCTGGATCTCGCGCAGGATGCCGGCCGCCTCAGACGCGCTGCCTGCCCAGGCTTCGACCTTGGCCTCGATGCGAACGTCTTGGCGGTCCTCGCCGACGATGCGAATACCTCCATTCATGCTGGAAACCTTCAGCTTGTCGGGCGTTGCGATGGTGATGGTGCGCACCTCGCACGCGTGCTCCTGGTTCCCCCATCCCCAATTGGTGTGGTCCTTGTCCGCGCCCGAACAGTCGCGGATCGTCCAGCCCTCCGAGGTGGCCAACGCCCGGCCATCCCGCTGGTCGGCGTGCTTGGCATGAGCGTGGAAGCTGTTCCTAAATCCCCGCCACCCACCGCTCCCGTTCCAGGGTAAGGAGCCAGCCCCGACGATGACGAACAGGACGGCGGCGAAGATCGCAAACCTGCGCATGGGATTTCCCTGCGACGTACCGTATGGAGGCTGTGCCATGGGAGTTCCTCGAGACTTCAGTGTTTAGAACAGGCACGTACCAGGCCAAAAGAACCGGCTGCTAAGCCCCACCATGTCAGTGATTTCACAAATCTTAACAAAGCCGGAAGTGTCCACTGGGCGTAGCGCCTGTTCGGGAACGGACAGGGCAATGCGCTCTGCTTGCAATTTCTAAATCGCGGTTGCCAGGAAAGCGGGCGCCGGAGAGAAGTTGCCCAGAGGAGCCGCTGCCTTGCGCCTCGCACAATGTTTGGCGCGGCGAGGCAGCGTTTCCAGTGAGTTACGGGTTGGCGGGCGGCTGAGTCGTTTTAACTACCGACATCGTGGTCTTAACTACCGACAAAGTGGTCATCGACCTGAGCATTAATGCTGCGCGGGCCGGGACGCAGACGCAGGCGGTTTTGCTGAGCCCGCGTGCTTTCCACGGTACCGAACCGGCGATTATCAGGACGAGCAACGCGGCTGAGAAGAGTGTGAAGCGACGCATGGGATGACCCTCTGGTGAACGATACGGAGGCTGTGTCATGGGAGTTCCTCGAACCTGCTGTGAATATAAACAGCACGTTATGGACCAGTAGACGGTTCCCATTAACCGCATACGATCATGCACTTCACAAGTTTTTACAATTCGGGGGTGTTCATCCGCCGCAACCAGTGTCCGAGAACGGACAGGACTTGGTGTCCGGGTTCAAGGGGCGTTCACGCGGGCTATAGCACACCTGCAGCGCTCTTCCTTACCTCCGCTTGTCCCAGAACTCCTCGTGCCGGTCGTCCCGGAAGCGGATTCCCTTCACTTCGCCGCTCGCGTCTCTCTCGAACGTGAGCCGTGTCGAGCTGCCCGTCGGATAAAAGAAGGTTGCAGCGCTTTCCGGCAGCAGCTCGATCAGGTCGCCGACGCGGTTCCTCGTGAACAGGCGGTCACCTTGGCGGGAGATGGTCGCGACGACCGTCCCCTGGTCCTCATATTCGCCCACATAGTCGTTGCAGACATCGAAGTCGATCTTCGCCGGCACCGGATGCAGCGGCATCACGATTTCTTCCGCTGCGGGCGCGAGCTTCGGATCCGTGCTTAACCGGTGCGCGAGGAGCCACTTCGGCAGTTCCGGATTGGCGTAAGCCTTGTCCCATGCGTTGTGCCTCCAGCCGGCGTATTCCCAGAAGCGTACATTGCCGCCTGCGGCCTTGAGCGCGTCAAACATCAGCCCGGCCTGCTTGGCGCTGACGATATTGTCGTTCTCTCCATGAAAGATCCAGACCGGAGTGCTTCCGATGGCGCGGGCATATTCAGCCGGCAAAGTGGCGCTCTCACGCCAGCGGTCGGGCTTGTAGGACCAGAAAACGCCGCCGCTGACCGGCACAATTGCTGCGAAGCGGTGGGGATAGTTGCGCGCCAGCTCATACACACCATAGGCGCCCAGCGAAAGTCCCGTCAGGTAGGTTCGGTCGCGATCGCCATTAAACTCCTTCGCGTCCTGGTCGAGAGCGGCCATCGCCATCTGCATCATGTCCGGATCGGTCCAGTGGTGATGGCTGAATGGTACCTGCGGCATCACGACAACGAAAGGCCACCGCTCCGGATGCAGCCGGAGCGCCTGCGGCAGGCCGATCTGCGTCTCATCCATTCCCTCGGAGCCGCGCTCGCCCGAGCCGTGCAGGAAGAGAATGATTGGCCAGACGCTGTGCTCGTTCCAGTTCTCCGGGAGATAGACCTGATACTTGTAGGTGACGCCATTGACGGTGACGCGGCGGTTCAGGAACCCGGTATCTGGATGTCGCGTAGCAGCGCGGGCGCGTGGAACCGCAGCGAGAAATAAGAGGCCAACGATCAGCCAGTTGGTTCGCCGATGCGAAATCACTCGACGACAGAATATCGTGAAACTCCGCCGGGCTTGCCAGTCAGCTGTGTCGTTTGCTGCCTACATTCCGGCCCCACATCCCATAAAGAGGAGGTTGCGATGAAAGTTCTCATTTTCGGAGCCAGCGGGAGAACAGGCCGCGAATTGGTGCGTCAGGCGCTCGCCGCCGGACACGAGGTGACGGCGTTTGTCCGCAACCCGGCCGCCCTCGCTGCGACCGAGCATCTCCGCATCGCCGCCGGAGACGTCCACGATCCCGCTGCCGTCAACATCGCCATGAGCGAGCAGGACGCGGTCCTGTCTGCGCTCGGCGGCACGATTTCTGATGAGAACCTGTTGCCGCGCTCCATGGAGCGTATTCTCGCGGCGATGAAGCGCCACGCCGTGCGGCGCCTCATTGTGCTCGGCGCCGCCGGTTCGGTCGAGAGTACTTTGAGTCGACTTCCTCCTCTTATGCGGCTTGCCTTTCGCGTCTTCATGGGGACGCTGCTCAGGAAGCCATTCAAGGCTCAGAGGGAGATGCAACAGCTCATCCGCGCCAGCGGCACCGAGTGGACGATCGTGCAGCCTCCCCGGCTGATAAACAAACCGGCTACAGGGAAAATTCGTGTCGATGCGGACGCGCTGCCGGAGAAGGGCCTTCGCATCGCGCGCGCCGACCTCGCCGCCTTCATGCTGGCGCAACTCCAGAGTACGGAGTGGGTTCACCGCCAGCCCTGCATCAGTTGGTGAAGGCAGCTATCCAGGTAACTGGAGTAAGCTGAGCTCACAGGGCTAAATCGATTTACAGGAGATGCTCGATGACTCTCACGCGCCGTGACTTCAGCCGCCTCGCCGGACTCGCCACCGCTTCTGCCTTTGTGCCTTCTGCACACGGGCAAACCGGCCAACATCCAATCGGATGGTGCGTCGTCGGGCTCGGGCGAATCTCGATGGATCACTTCATGCCCGGCGTGAAGCTGTCGCAGAAAGGTAAGATCGTTGCGCTGGTGAGCGGACATCGCGACAAGGCTGAAAAGCAGGCGACGCTCTACGGCGTTTCGCAGAGTGCCATTTACAACTACGACAACATGGACGCGATCCGCGACAACAAAGAGATCGATGCCGTCTATATCGCCCTGCCCAACAGCATGCATGCCGAGTACACGATTCGCTCAGCCAAAGCCGGCAAGCACGTGCTCTGCGAAAAGCCGATGGCAACGAGCGTGGCGGATGCAAAGGCGATGATCGAGGCAAGCAAGGCCGCGAACAGGAAGCTGATGATCGCCTATCGCTGCCAGTTCGATCCTCTGCATATAAAAGCCATCGAGATGATCCGCAGCGGGCAGTTAGGGCAAATCCAGGGGATTGAGAGCGCCTTCGGATTCAACATCCAGCCTGGCGAGTGGCGTCTCGACCGCAAGCTGGCCGGTGGCGGACCACTGATGGACGTCGGCATCTATTGCCTCAACGCCTCGCGCTACCTCACCGGAGAGGAACCGCAGGAAATCAAAGCATATTCCTCCGTGATTGACCACGACGGCCGCTTCAACACCGTTGAGGAGAACGTCTCCTGGACGATGAAGTTCCCCTCCGGCATCGTCGCCGCCTGCAACACGACTTACGGCGGAAACATGAATGGCTATTTCCGCGTGCACGGTGCCAAGGGCGCGATCGAGATGCTGCCTGCGTTCAACTACGACGGCATGCACCTCGCCGGGCAGATCGGCCGCGATCAGAAGATCGACGAGCTTTCGCCGGTTCGCGAGCCCATGGAGTTCACCCGTCAGGCAGATCACTTTGCCGACTGCGTCTGGAACGACAGAACCCCGAAAACCCCGGGCGAAGAGGGCCTGCGCGACATGGAGCTGATGTCCGAGATCTACCAGGCGGCGGGCCTGCCGGGGCTGTAGAAGGAGTTGTTTCTATTCTTTCAGGCGCTCGCGCCAATAGCCTGGTCGCCTTTTCGCATGAGCGATGGCGATGATTTCCATCTGGGTCACTACGCTCTCGAAACACAATTTGAAAAGGAAAGTGGTGCAGCAAAGCTCGGCGCGTCCCAGCATGATAGGACGGGAATCGCTGCGGCGAGATGCTGATCTCTTTGATCGTCTCAGCCAGCGATGTAAGGAATCGCCCCGCAGCGCGAGCACTCCTCTCTGCGTACCATGCGAGAGCAGCCTCAGCCTCATCAGCAGCAGCGGGGTGAAGATTGATCGGTAGGCTCACTCTTTGAGCCGGCCAATAAGACGCGTCTGCACTTCACTCCACGGAATCGGCTGAACGGAGCCGTCACCCAGCGAGGCCAACCGACGCTCGATCTCCTTGCGCCACAACTCCTCGGCATCGACGTCGATTTCGGAATCGAGGCTGTCCAGCAATGAGTCAGCCAGCGCGGCGCGGGCCTCGGCGGGCAGTTCCATCGCTTCATGCAGGAGTTGCGCAGCGTCCCGTGCCATGACCTAGTCTATCGCGTCTTAGCCGTTCAAGGTCTCCTGCAGCTTGTTGATGGTGTTGTTCAGGCTCTTGTCGCTGCGGCGCTGCTCGTCGATCTTGCCGATCGAGTGCATGACCGTGGTGTGATGCTTTCCGCCGAATTGCCTGCCGATCTCCGGCAGTGATGCCTCGGTCATCTGCTTGGCCAGGTACATCGCAATCTGCCTCGGCACGACAACCGCGCGGGAATTGTCCTTCTGCTTCAGCTCCGTCACGCGCATGCCGAACTGCTCGGCGACAGCGCGTTGAATCGCCTCGATGGTGATCTTCCGCACCTGCGTGTCGATGAATTGTTTCAGGCACTGCTGCGCGGTGGGCAGTGTGATCTCCACGCCGTTGAGGCTCGACCATGCGAACAGACGGGTCAGCGCTCCCTCGAGTTCGCGTACATTGGTCCGTACATTCGAAGCGATGAAAAGGGCAACATCTGTCGGAAGGATGACGTGCTCGCTCTCGGCCTTTTTCTGCAGAATCGCGACCTTCGTTTCGAGATCCGGCGGCTGGATATCCGCAATCAAACCCCATTCGAAGCGCGAGCGCAGACGGTCCTCGATCTCCGGCAGCTCCTTCGGAGGCCGGTCGGATGCGATGACGATCTGCTTCATGTTTTCGTGCAGAGCGTTGAAGGTGTGAAAGAACTCTTCCTGGGTTCGCTCCTTCTGCGAAAGAAACTGGATGTCATCGATCAACAGCAGGTCGACGGTGCGAAATTTGTCGCGGAAGCCCGTCATCCTGTCATACCGCACCGAGTTGATCATCTCGTTGGTGAACTTCTCCGCCGAGATGTAGCTGATCGAGGCCGAGGGCTGCCGCAGCTTTACCTCGTGGCCGATCGCATGCATCAGGTGCGTCTTACCCATGCCCACTCCGCCGTAGAGAAACAGCGGGTTGTAGGCCTTCGAAGGCCGCTCGGCAACGGCCTCCGCCGCGGCGCGCGCAAACTGGTTGCCCGAGCCGATAACAAACGCATCGAACGTGTAGCGCGGATTCAACTGCGCCGCAGTCGACCAGTCGAACCTCCCCTGTTGCGGCATGGAAGGTGCAGGTCGCGCATTCGTGAGGCGCGAATTGTTCGGCGGGACATTCGGCGCATGGGTTGGAGCAGGCGCAAACCCGCCGTCCTCACGAACGCGCGTGAGCGTTGGGTCCTCCTCCGCGGTAATGAACGTCACATCGTCAAACTCCAACTGCAGCGCATCGATGGCCTCCTGGATCAGATCGGTGTATCGCTCTGCAATGTGTTGAAACTCTGGCGTGGGAATCCGCACGAAGAGCATGCGTTCCTTCGCATGGCTGAAGCGCGTGGGCTTGAACCAGGTATCAAAGGATTGCCGGTTGATTTTCTTTTCGAGAGCGCCGAGGATCCGCACCCATGGATTCAGCACGGTTGTGGGCGTTGTGACGAACGACATTTCGCTTCCTTAGCTTGAGCGCTCGCGGACCCGTCGAATCTGGGCAGAAGCGAAAATGCCAAGTTACGCTTGCCTGAGGAAAGTTAGGAAAGCGCGGTAGCATTTCTCGCTGGCCGGGAAGAGCATCGGAACGATGTGTCTCCGATGCTTCGGTCGATCGACTGACGCCCGCGAGGCGTCAGGAAAATCTCTTCTAATCGATGCCGATACTAGCACAATCGGCTGGCCTCGACGACATGGTTTCTCAAGGAATTTTGCCGAAGGTAATGAGTTGCACCAGCCCTTGTGAAAATGCCGCGCGGTTTCCCTGTCTTGGTCCGCTGCGGCGCATACGATATAATCAATCTTTGTTCGGAAGTGGCATTTTTAAGTGTCTGCCCGACATCATTTTCCATAAAAAGTTTAGGAGCGCAGTTCCATGCCGAAGCGCACATTTCAACCCAACCGCCGTCGCCGCTCCAAGGTCCACGGCTTTCGCACTCGTATGAAGACCAAGAGCGGC
The DNA here is from genome assembly GCA_019234945.1 of Silvibacterium sp. Taxonomy (GTDB): domain Bacteria; phylum Acidobacteriota; class Terriglobia; order Terriglobales; family Acidobacteriaceae; genus Silvibacterium. Next base: position 10,513 of record JAFAKX010000245.1, on the reverse strand, counting down.
GCCGCCGTGTTGTCCCGCCGGCGTGCGAAGGGCCGCCAGCGTGTGTCCGTGAGTGCGGGTCACCGCGATTAATCATCTCCTTATTTAGAACCCGCGACCAAAAATTTGTTTCGTGTGGACGGGAGGCATTCAGGCCAACATCAGGGCTGCTCGCTGCAGAAAGCATCGCTGATTGCTCAGGTGCGTAGTGGTCCACTCATCGCGGTTTCGAGGACAAGGAAAATCATGGCCGAGCCCTCTCCCGATCTTCGCAGCATGCGCCTGCGCAAGCACGCCGACTACCAGCGCGTATACCGGGAGAGCCGAAAGCACTTCTCGCCCTCGATGAGCTATTTCTTTCGGATCAGAACGCCAGAGGAAAAGGTCCCGGAGGGCCCGCGCGTGGGGCTTACCGCTGGACGTGTGCTCGGAAAAGCCGTCCAGCGTAATCGTATCAAGAGGCGCATGCGCGAGGCGGTGCGGCTCAATATCGCCCGGCTGCCGCGGATAGCCGATGTTGTGCTGCATCCCCGCAAATCCGTCGCCGATATGGAATTCGCAAAACTCCAGAACGAAGTCGCGCGCATCTTCTCTACCGTGACCAGTCGAAGCGATCCGCGTCGCGGAGCGAAAAGCGAAGGAGAGCGCCAATGAGACCGCGCGCCCGCTTGCTTTCTGTGCTGCTCGGTGCTTACAAATACGCTCTCTCCCCCTTTCTCCATGCAGCATCGGGTGCGGCAGGCGCATGCCGCTTTCAGCCCACCTGCTCGGAGTACGCCGCCATTGCTGTTAGCGAATACGGTATAGCGCGTGGGGGATGGATGGCGATTCACCGGCTCTTGCGGTGCCATCCATTTTGCCGCGGAGGATTCGATCCTGTGCCCGCCAATCTGTCGCACCACGTCACGTCGTCGATCGCGGGCAGTCGCCATTCGGACGCCCGCACCCGGTTACCATAAAAAGAAGCCTCATCAGGGCACTAGAAATAGGAACGCAGTTTGGCAGAGATAAAAAATCCCAATCAGCAAGGCGGAGGCGGTGGCGGGCAGGACTCGCGCACGATGCTCATTTTCACCGCCGTCTTCCTTCTCATGTTTTTCGGCCTGCAGTATCTCAAGCCGAAGAAGGAACAGGTTCCGCCACCCGCGGCGCATCCCGCCGCCGCGACCACAAGCACCACGACTCCTGCACAGGCGCCAGAGCCGGTCGCCGCCGCACCCTCTGCTGCGCCGGTCAATACTGTTGCCGCTTCCGCGGAAACTACGACAGTCGTCGAGAACGAGCTCTATCGCATCACATTCACCAACCAGGGCGGCCAGGTTAAATCGTGGATCCTCAAAAAGTACAAGGATGACGACGGCAAGCCGCTCGACCTGGTGAACCAGGCCACGGCCGCGAAATTCGGATATCCGCTTTCGCTGTTCACCTATGACCAGGGCCTGCGCAACCGCCTCGCGAGCGCGCTGTACGTCTCGTCTGCTTCCGGAAACATCGCCGCGCCGGGTTCGCTCAGCTTCGACTATTCGTCTGGCAGCCTCGAGGTTCACAAGGCTTTTCGCTTCGATTCGAGTTACGTAATCCGCGCGGAAGTTTCCGTGAGGCAGAACGGAGCGCCCATTACCGCGCTCATTGCCTGGCCCTCCGGCTTCGGAGACCAGAGCACGCTGCCACAATATGCCGGCGGCACCATCGACACTTCGCAAAACGGCAAAGAGGATCAGATCGCCTATAAGAAGGTCGTTGGCGGCGAAACGCTGCGCGGGCCGTTCGACTGGGCCGGCGTAAGCGATCTGTATTTCTCCGCCATGTTTCTCCCCGACGATCCCACGAACTCTGTGCTGGTCAGCCTGCACAACACCATTGCGGTCCCGCGGAATCTCAAAAACCCCAATCCCAACCAGACCGATCAGGCGTCGGTCCTTGGCGCGGCGATGGGCGACGCAAATGGCCCAGCAAGCCTGCGCATCTTCGTCGGGCCCAAGTCGCTCGATGTTCTGGGATCGGTTCACGCCGTCACCGGTCCGAGTCTTGAGAAGGTCGTGAGTTTCGGCTGGTGGGGCATCATCGCCAAACCGCTGTTTGTCATTCTCCGTTTCATCTACGACCACATCGTCCCCAACTGGGGCTGGGCGATCATTCTACTCACCGTCGTCCTCAATCTGGCCATGCTGCCCACGCGCTTCCAGATGATGAAGTCGTCGCTCAAAATGCAGCGCATCCAGCCGCAGATGGAGGCTATCAAGGCCAGGTACGCCAAATACAAGGCAACCGACCCGCGCAAGCAGGATATGCAGCGCGAAATACTCGAGCTGCAGAAGCGCGAGGGCGTGAACATGTTCGGCGGATGCCTGCCGATGCTCATTCAGTGGCCGCTGCTCTTCGGCTTCTATCGCATGCTGGGCAATGTGATCGAACTGCGCCAGGCGCACTGGCTCTGGCTCCCCGACCTCTCCGCGCCGGACCCGTGGCATATCCTGCCCATCTCTGTCGTCATCTCCATGTTCCTCACGCAGTACTTCACGCCCTCACCGGGTATGGATCCCGCGCAGCAGAAGATGATGGCCTTTACCATGCCCGCAGTGTTCGGCTTTATGATGTGGAACTACGGCTCGGGCCTCTCGCTCTACTGGGCCTGCAGCAACTTCATCGGGGTCGGCACCCAGTGGGTCGTCAACCGCACTGAGATGGGCCGCGAGATGCGCGAGCTTGCCGCGAAACGCGCTGCCAAGCGCACGGGCGGAAAAGTGATCAACGCCCGAAGATAACAACTCAGCAAAAATCCTGAGGGCGTCCGGTGCTTCCGGGCGCCCTTATTGTTTTCCCGGTTCGCGCCGATAACTAGCTCAGGGAGACGAATAACTCCGGGAATGAGATACTAAAAAGCGATGCCGATCGAGGACTACTCTGCCGCTGCACAGAAGATTGCGGCTCTCCTGAAGACTCTCACCACAAACGGCAGGCTTCGCCTCAAGTACCGGATCACCGCCGGTCAGGGCGCGGCTGATCCTGATGGTCTCGAAGCACGTGAAATCTATATAGAGCTGGCCGGCCCCGATGCCGGTCTGCTCACCCAGCGCGGTGGAGAGCTGCTGCGAGCCCTGGAGCACATCGCTGCCAAAATAATTCGCCTCGACAACGAAGAGCACGACAAGGTCTCTTTCGACGCGAACAACTTCAAGGCCATGCGCGCCCGCGAGCTCAAGCTGGCCGCGGAGACCGCAGCGGACAAGGTCCGCCGCACCGGCCAGCCCTTCAGTTTCGCGCCCATGAGCTCGCGTGAACGCCGCATGCTCCATCTCGCCTTTCGCGCCTACGACGACCTCGCCACCTCTTCGACGGGAGAAGGCCTGCAGCGCTTCGTCGTTGCCCATCCCAAGGGATACGACACCAGCAAACTGGCTGGTGCACGGCCACCCTTCTCAGGCAGCCGCGGGCGGCGTTAGCAGAATCTCCCTGCCTGGCACGCCCGGTGCTTCCGAGCGTGGCGCAACCATACTTGCTGACTTCGTAGAATGGTCTCCGAACCAGCGAACGCTGATCGCTGGCCGCTGAGCGCCCTGAATGCAGCCCCATCCACAAATCGCCGAGCGCGAATCGGTCGCCAACGAGACCATCGCCGCCATCTCCACTCCGCCCGGCCGCGGAGGCATCGGCATCGTACGCCTCTCCGGACCCCACGCCGTCGAAATCGCCAATGCTCTCCTTACTCTGCGCAATCCCCTCACGCATGCGCGGGCGCTCTTTGCCGAGATCCGCGATCCCGAAACACGGCACAAGCTCGACGAGGCGATCGTCACGTACTTCACCCGCCCCAACTCTTACACCGGCGAGGACCTTGTCGAAATCGCCGCCCACGGCTCGCCCGTTGTCCTCGAACTGCTTATGCGTCTCGCTCTTCAGCGTGGAGCGCGTCTTGCGCGTCCCGGCGAGTTCACTGAGCGAGCCTTTCTCTCCGGGCGAATTGATCTGACGCAGGCCGAAGCGGTCCGTGACCTCATCGACTCGCAGACCCTCTATCAGGCGCGCATTGCCGCCGAGCAGATGGGCGGAGCTCTGTCGCGCCGCATCCAGCCGGCCAAGCAGGTGCTTGTCGAGTTGATTGCGCTGCTGGAAGCCGGCATCGACTTCGCCGAGGACGATGTCGAAGTCACGCCGGATGCAGAAATCATAACTCGCATCGATACAATTACGGCCGACCTCGAAAAGCTCGGCCGCTCCTTCGAGCACGGCCGCCTCGTTCACTCCGGCCTGACGCTCGCAATCGTCGGCCGCCCCAATGTTGGCAAGTCATCGCTCTTCAACCGGCTCGTCGAGCGCGAACGCGCCATCGTCACCACCATGCCGGGAACCACACGCGATCTCGTCACCGAGCGGGTCTCCCTCGGAGGCATTCCAGTCGAACTTGTCGACACCGCCGGCCTTCGCGAGGCCACCGACGAAGCCGAATTCATCGGCATCCAGAAATCGCGCGAAGCCCTCGCCGATGCCGACCTGGTGCTCGTCGTCCTCGAGGCCGGAGTTCCCCTGCGCGACGACGAAGCCGCACTCATCCGGTCGCTCGAAGGGCGTCGCGCGCTCGTCGTACGCAACAAAAGTGATCTCGATTCAGCCGGAAACGGCGCGACCCTCGATGAAGATATGCCACCGGTCATCCTCACCTCCGCGCTCACCGGCGAGGGCATCGCCGAACTGCGCAACGCCTTGCTCGCGATGGTTCGCAGTCCGTCCTCCGAGAGCGAGAGCGGCATGCTCACCAGCCTGCGCCATCACGAAGCGGTAGCAACGGCCTTGACATCATTGGCATCTGCGCGACGCGCAATCGCCGCGCGCATCCCACATGAGATGCTTCTGCTCGATTTGTACGCGTCACTGCGACAATTAGACAGCCTCACCGGCGAGACCACAGCCGATGACATCCTGAACCGCATCTTCTCTACCTTCTGCATCGGAAAATAGAATTGGTCTGCGTCACCCGCGAACAACGTGACACAACATCTCGGTACCTTCCCAGGAAATTCAGGAAACAAACGTATTCCTGGGTATAGAGAAGGAATGGAAGGTTGTTAGTTGGTCTCGTGACAATTGTTCGCGGCACCCCATTGCGAAAAAAGGCGTGCCGACGTATATTTCATAGGGCCATAAGTCGCGAGACGGTCCTGTCCTGTAGGGCCATGTTTGATGAGGTCGAATGGGCGGGGCATCGCATAGTTTCTCGTACCGTACGATCCCCCGCGCGGCGGCCTTGGGCTGGACAAGAACGTCTTCATCCGTCAACCCCACTATCCCTGCAGGCTCGAATCATAAACACGAGTTTCGAGTCGAACCCTGATATCCAACAATCAGAACAGGAGAGAGTTATGAGTGTGAATCTGACATCCGAACAACGAGAGCAAGTGGCCGCTGAACTGAAGAGATTTGCTGGAGATCTTAATCTCAGTGACGATCAGAAGCAAAAGCTCCACGACGCCCTGGCGGAAGGTCGTGTCAAGGTTGCCGATTACATCAAGAGCCATCCAAACGTCACGAAAGCCGACATGATCAAAGAGGTTGCTTCCCATCGTGATCAGATCCGCCAGCGCGTGGTGCACTTCCTGACCCCGGAACAATTGAAGAAGTGGGACACGGAGGTCAGCAAAGCCAAGGAATTTATGGGCCATAATGTTGCCGGGTGGGATCTTACACAAAATCGTCCGGCGTGAATTTTGGTAGAGGGCATGATGTGGGAAGCTCGCTTCTCACATCATGCCGACGTCTTGAACTTCGCCCTCAACCTGGAATATCTGGAAGGTGAGTTTTACACCCCAGGAAACTGTATTAGGGATTCGTGAGGTCTTCACTTTCCCCGTCGGCAAGTAGAAATCGCGCCGGCCACGCCGAATTAACTCCCGTCCACGGCCGGGGAACTAGCCCAAAAAAGAATGGAACATCCGGCAGGGTGGCTCCGTATCCGCGCGCATGGCACACGACCTCCGGTTTGCGTTGCGCATGATCTTTTCTCATCGCCTGTTCTCTGCGGCGGTGGTGGCGACTCTGGCGCTGGGAATCGGCCTCAACACGATGGTCTTTACCCTGATCAACGCGGTGCTGTACAAGCCTGTGCCTGTCCCAGGCGGAGCACAGCTTGTGGCCATGCTCAATCGCAACCTGAAGCAGCGCGATGACAACCTGATGCGTGTGTCGTACCCGGACTTCCACGAGTACCGTGCTCAGTCCGCTGCCTTGTCGGCCGTAGAAGCAGCCAGCGATGAAGAGGGCATCTTGAGCGAGACCGGCATCGCGCCGCAGGCCTACCCCATGGAGCATGTCTCTTCCGGGATATTCACGATGATGCAGATGCAGCCGGTGCTTGGTCGCGGTTTTCTTCCCGGCGATGACAAGCCAGGCGCGGCGCCGGTCCTCCTTCTCGGCTACGGCATCTGGCAGGAGCGGTACGCAGGGTCGCCAAGCGTGATTGGCCGCCAGGTGCGGGTCAATGAGAAACCGGCAACCATCATCGGCGTCATGCCCAAGGGCTTCAAGTTTCCGACCAACGTTGATATGTGGGTGCCTCTGGCGCCCACACCTGAACTCGAGAAGCGCGATAACAGGCCGCTTGTGCTCTTCGGAATGCTCAAGCCCGGTGTCGGCATCCTCCAGGCCAACGTGGATATGAACGGGATCGCTCGCCGTCTGGCGGCCGAGTATCCCGAGGACAAAGACATCGGCATCTCCGTCGATTCGTTCCATGAACGCTACAACGGCGGGCCGATCCGCCTCATCTTTCTGTTGATGATGGGCGCGGTGGGATTCGTTCTGCTGATCGCGTGCGCCAACGTCGCCAACATGATGCTCAGCCGGGCCATGCTGCGCCAGCGCGAAATGTCGATGCGCTCGGCGCTGGGGGCTTCGCGGTGGCGTATCGTGCGCCAGCTGTTGATCGAAAGCGTGCTGCTCAGTGTCTTCGGCGGTGCGCTCGGGCTTGTACTGGCGTGGCTCGGCGTTCACTGGTTCGATCTCAATACGCAAAATGTGGGCAAGCCCTATTGGATCGAGTTCACGATGAACTACACGGTCTTCGGCTACTTCGCGGCGCTCTGCATCATCAGCGGATTGCTCTTCGGGACCGCGCCCGCTTTGCGCTTCTCACGTGTCGACGTGAACGAAGTTCTGAAGGATGGAGCACGGAGCGCAGGCAGGCACCGTGGCGGCAGGCTCGCGGGCTTGCTGGTCGTTTTCCAGTTTGCGCTGACGCTGGTGCTTCTCACCGGAGCGGGAATGTTCGTGCGCTGCCTCCTCCGGAGCCTGGCGGCGAATCAGGCAGTGCCTGCGGACCAGATTGCCACGGCGCGCATCGATTTTCCTGATGAGCACTACAAAGACGCTGATGCGCGCCAGCGCTTCTATGATCAGCTTCTGCCGCGGATCCAGGCACTCCCGGGGGTAACGCACGTGGCGCTCACGTCGAATCTTCCCGGCCTCTATGCTGCATCGCGCGACATCGAAATCGAGCACACTGCGGCGAACGATCCCGCGCACCGGCCTTCTGTTTCTTTCATCGTCCAGAGCCCGGGCTACTTCGACGCGATCAATCTTCCCATTCTGCTTGGCCGCGACTTCAACCAGACGGATGGAACAGCTAATCACAAGGCGGCCGTCGTAACGCGCGAGTGCGCGGAGCATTTCTGGCCCGGCCAGACGGCGATCGGTAAACGCTTTCGCCTCTACGATGAAAAGAAAAAGCCGGGCGACTGGATCACGGTTGTGGGTGTGTCGGCGAATATCGTCCAGGAGCTGATTGAAAAGTCGCCGAAGCCGCTCATGTTCATTCCTCTCCGGCAGGAAGGCTGGAACGGCATGGCTCTTGTGATCCGGTCCAGCGGGAATCCAATTCCAGCCGTGCGCGCCGCTGTGCAGACCCTCGATCAGGACCTGCCCCTGCGCGATGTGTATACGCTGCCCCAGGCAATCCAGCATGTGGAGTGGTTTCTGCACCTTTTCAGCCGCATATTCTCCGGATTCGCCCTGATTGGATTGCTCATGGCAGCAGTGGGCATTTACGCAGTTCTCGCGCAGGCGACCAATAGCCGAACCCAGGAGATTGGGGTACGCATGGCGCTCGGAGCAGACAGGCACAATATCATCGGGCTGGTGATGAGGCGAGGGATATGGCAGATCGCGGCCGGACTCGGGCTTGGACTTGCCGCAGCTGTGCCCGCCTCCCGGGTCATTGCCAGCCTGCCTCTGGCGATCTCTGCCTACGATCCGGTCATCTTCGCGACCGTCGCTACGTTGCTGACGCTTGTCGGCCTGTTTGCCTGCTGGATTCCGGCCTGGAGGGCAGCAGCTCTCGATCCGGTCAAGGCCATCCGGTACGAGTAAGCTCGCCACCGTTACTTCTTCGCCGTCGCAGGCTTATAGCCCGAGGGTTCCAGCCTTCTGCATCGCAGACTTAGCCTCGTCAATGCCAAGCAGCCTAGACGTCTTCGGCACTGGGGGACTGGGACTGACAACCGTCGACTATCGGATCACCTTGAGCGCAGCCCGGAAGAGCGAATCGAAATCCTGCGCGAGAGATTTGTCCTTGGCGACGGCGGTTTCGATGGCCTTCTGCGCCGCCGGGCGCTGGTAGCCGAGGTTGACGAGAGCCGAGAGCACATCCTCCGCAGCCGGCCCGGCCGAAACAACAGCGGGCGCGGCGGCCATATCCTCAAGCTTGTCCTTGAGTTCGACGACGAGCCGCTCGGCTAGCTTCTTGCCCACTCCAGGGATGTGGGTAAGCGTCGCGTGGTCCTGCGCACGGATGGCGGCGACGGTGCGTTCGGGGTTGAGCCCGCTGAGGATTGTGATGGCGAGCTTCGGACCGACTCCGGTGACAGTGATGAGCCGCTCGAAAAGCCGCTTCTCGTTGAGATCGAGAAAGCCGTACAGCGCGAGGAGGTCTTCGCGCACCTGCGTGTGGATGTGGAGCGAAACCTCGGCGCCCTCGCCGGGGAGCGCGGTAAACGTCGGGATGCTGATGACGACGTCGTAACCTACGCCTCCGGCTTCGACGATGGCCTGGCCAGGTTGTTTCGAGAAGAGGCGTCCGCGGAGGTGGGCAATCATAAGAGCAGGGTACAGGGAACGGGGATCAGGGTGTAGGGAGAGCAGGATGTAGTTTCCCGTTGAGTCCAGCGAGGTTACGTCCAGCTCTCTCCGGCGCTGAATTGCCGATTAAAGGCCGAATCGCCGAGGGACGAATCGCTGGCTATTCGGCAGGAATGATCTTGCAGCTGCCCGAAATGTAACCACATATTCATCTGCAATTCAATTTGCCGTAACCGGCGGACGGCTCCGGAAGCCGATGATTTCAGACGCGCTTGCCCTCGATACATTCAACTGTGCAAGCCGGAACGGAGAGAGGAAATGTCAGAGAAAGCATCACATCATCATAAGCAGGCTGCCCACCACCACTCACAGGCTGCCCATCACCACACCGAGGCAGCAAAGCATCACGAAGCTGGCAACCATGAAAAAGCGGCTCACCACGCGCACGTTGCCCACGCACACGACACCCATGCCGACGAGCATGCGAAAAACGCGGCCCGGGAGCATGCCGAGGCGCACGGCACCAAATAAGGCCATGTCCAGGCATCGCAGGCCGTCTGCGAATCGCCAGATTCGGGCGGCCGCGAAGCCGGCCTAAGGCGACTACGATCATCTACAGGGTACCGGCCCGGAGAAGAGGCATCCGCGGAGATTCTCTCTCGCTGGTCTAGGCTTTTCTTTTCTCTCTAGGGGTGTCCAGAGAGGATATTTCTCTTTTCAGAGGGAGCGCAGTGAGATCTTGCGATAGGCGGTTTCCTGCTCCTCTTGCGCATATGCGCTGCCTCCACGCCCCTGACATGCACAACGTAGAGCAATCCTCTTGAACAGCGGCTTGGGTCGACGAGCGCAAAGTCGATTTGACGCTTGTTGCGCAGGTGTCAGGGTTTGGAGATCAGGGGACAGAAAAACTGGGACCGCGAGAATAGCGCTTGACTTTCAGCAGCAATCCACTACCATACGGTTGTGGATTGCTTGGATACAACATTTGCGGCTTTGTCTGATCCAACCCGGCGGGCGATGATCGAGAGGCTCTCTCGCGGGCCTGCCTCTGTGCATGGCTTGACGGCGCCGTTTGCACTCTCGCAGCAGATGATTTCAAAACATATTGCCTGCCTGGTGCGGGCACGGATTGTGATCAAGACGAAGCGTGGACGAGAGAGTGTGTGCACGCTTAGACCAGAGGCGATTAAGACAGTCAGCGACTGGGCGATCAGCTATCGCCAGTTCTGGGAAGAGAGTTTCGACAAACTGGATGCAGTTGTAAAGCAAATGAAGAAAGAGGAGGTCGGAGATGACAGAAAACACGGTTAGCGAAATTGAGCGGATGGTTGTTACAAGAGTTTTTGATGCCCCACGCGAGTTAGTTTGGAAGGCGTGGACAGACCCGAAGTACGTGATGCAGTGGTGGGGGCCGAAGGGCTTTACTGCGCCCGTTTGCCAGATGGATTTTCGCGTTGGGGGGAAATTT
>JAFAKX010000226.1 GCA_019234945.1 Silvibacterium sp. | reverse complement strand
CGCATTCCCGCGCGCAACAGCTTGCGATCTATTGCCGGAGCTTCTGCCATCAACTCCATGGTAGCTATACTGGGTTCCATGCTGGAAACTCGAACGGCCACAGCAGCCGACGCGCATCTCATCACCCATCACCGCCGGCGCATGTTTGTCGATGCGGGACGCGCCGACAACCAGGTTCTCAGTGTCATGTCGCATCACTTTGAGCCCTGGGTCGCGAAGATGATTAACGAACAGAAATACTTCGGATGGCTCACGTCCGACGGGGACCGTGTGGTCGCCGGGGCCGGATTGTTGATATTGGACTGGCCGCCGCACCCGCTCGATCCGCGCTCGGTCTATCGCGGCTATCTGCTTAACGTCTATGTAGAGCCCGAATACCGCCGCCGCAAGCTGGCCAGCCACCTGATCGAGCTTGCCCTGGCCGAAGCCCGCCGCCGCAAGATCCGCGTCGTGGCTCTGCACTCGACCGAAGAGTCGCGCCGCCTGTACGAAAGCAACGGCTTCCGCCAGACGAACGAAATGTTCTACGTGGAGCCGGTCGAGGCCTAGCCTTGGCGGTTGCGATTCGTGGGAGTCGTCTTTATGCGCCTCACATTGACGCAGTTCCGGATTTGATTTTCGGCCCCTTATCGACGCCATTCGTCACAACCGTCTTGGAAGCGCATGCTAATTTGTGCTCTTCTGTCGATTTGGAAACAGCAGAGCAGCCAACTTTATCTGACCCTTGGAGTCAAACCAGCTCATGAAGAACTATGCATGGATACTAATCCTCGCGATCTCGACCACGGCGGCCCCGCTCCTTGCCGGGGCGCAAAACAATTCCCCAGCCGATAAAAAGCCCACGCTGCTCCCCGGCCTCGACAAGCAGCTGGTCGACACCAGCGCTGACCCGTGCACGAATTTCTTCCAATACGCCTGCGGAAACTTCCCGAAGCTCTACCCTATCCCTGCCGACCAGTCTTCCCACGGCAGTTTCAACATGGTGTTCAACTACACCGAGTACACGCTCCATTCGCTCCTCGACAAGGTTGCCGCCGACAATCCTTCGCGCACACCCAACGAGCAGAAAATCGGCGACTACTACGCGTCCTGCATGGACACGAGCGCGATTTATGCCGCTGGCCTCAAGCCCCTGCAGCCGGAGCTCGATCGCATCGCCGCACTCACCGACAAACAGCAGCTCACCGATCTGCTTGCTCACTTTCAGCTCATTGGAGTGGATGCCTTCATGGGGCTCAGCGAGCAGCAGGATTTCAAGGATGCTCGCAAGCAGATTGCAGCTATCGATCAGGGCGGACTCGGGCTCCCCGAGCGCGACTACTACCTCCGCACCGGTGCGAATGACGAAAAGATTCGCCATGAATACGTGCAGCACGTAACGAACATGCTGAAATTGATGGGCGAGCCTGACGACAAGGCCCCAAGCGACGCCAGGAAGATCATGGATCTCGAAACAGCGTTGGCGAAGATCTCCATGGATGTCACCTCCCGGCGCGATCCGAAGAACATCTATCATCTTCTGCCCGTCTCGCAGCTCACTGGACTGACGCCGGAGATCGACTGGACCGCATTCCTCGAACAAGCTGGCACCCCGAAGATCACCGACCTGAACGTCGTCAACCCAGACTTCTTTAAGGGCCTCAACACCATCCTCGCTTCCACGGACCTCGACACCATCAAGACCTATCTCCGCTGTCAGCTGATCGACGGGATCGCCACTTTTGCCCTGCCGAAGGCTCTCGATGAAGAACAGTTCGACTTCTACGGACGCAAGCTCAGCGGCCAGCCCGAGCAGCGCGCCCGCTGGAAGCGCTGCGTGCAGGCGACCGACGGTGCGCTGGGCGAGGCTTTGGGCGAAGTGTACGTAAAAGAGAACTTCCCGCCCACGAGCAAGGCTGCAACGGTACAGATGGTGAACGACATCGAGTCCGCGATGGACAAGGACATCGACTCCCTGACCTGGATGAGCCCCGAGACCAAGGTCAAAGCCAAAGAAAAGCTACGCATGATCGCCAACAAGATCGGCTATCCCGATCACTGGCGCGACTACTCCGCGCTCAAAGTCGTGCGCGGCGACGCATACGGCAATGGCATTCGGGCTACGGAATTTGAAAGCCGCCGCCAGTTGGCCAAGATCGGCAAGCCCGTGGATCGCGGCGAGTGGGGCATGACGCCGCCCACGGTCGACGCCTACTATAGCCCCAACATGAACGACATCAACTTCCCCGCCGGCATTCTTCAGTCACCGTTCTTCGACCCCAAGTCCACGGATGCCGAGAACTACGGACACGGCGGAGCGATTGTCGGGCACGAACTCACCCATGGCTTCGATGACGAGGGGCGCCAGTTCGATGGCAACGGCAACCTGGCCGACTGGTGGACCCCCGAAGATGGCAAGCGATTCGACGAGAAGGCCGATTGCGAGGTGAAGGAGTACGGCAGCTTCACCGCAGTCGACGATGTAAAGGTCAACGGCAAGCTCACCCTGGGCGAGAACACAGCCGACAATGGCGGGCTGCGCCTCGCCTATATGGCCTTCCTCGCCGACGCGCAGCACAAGAACATCGATCTTAACGCGAAAGACGCGAATGGCTACACGCCCGTCCAGCAATTCTTCGTCGCTTTCGGACAAGACTGGTGCGGCGAGACTCGTCCCGAGCAGCTCCGCCTTCAGGTGCAGACCGATCCGCACTCACCGCGCGAGTTCCGTGTCAACGGTGTCGTACAGAACATGAAGGAATTCGGCGAGGCCTTTGGCTGCCAGCCCGGACAGCCTATGATGCCGGTAAACGCCTGCCGCGTCTGGTAGCGAAAAAACGGTCTCCCGCCTTGTTCCGCACGCATCTCTTGTGGTTGGAGGCCGGACGCGATGCGAATCATCAAAGTAAGAGCTCCGGGCGGACCGGAGCACCTCGCCGTGGCCGATGCTCCGGTTCCGAAGCCAGGCCATGGCGAGGTGCTCATCAAGGTCGCAGCCTGCGGTCTGAACCACGCTGATCTATATCAGCGTGAGGGGAAATACCCGCCGCCTCCCGGAGCGTCGCCGATCCTCGGCATGGAAGTATCCGGCACGATCGCCGAACTCGGTGACGGCTGCGATCCACGCTGGAAGGTCGGCGACCGCGTATGCGCGCTGCTTGCAGGTGGTGGATATGCCGAATTGTGCACAGCCCCGGCGGGCCAGTGCCTGCCTATCCCGTCCAACATCGACCTGATCGACGCCGCGGCCTTGCCGGAAGCCGTTTTCACCGTCTGGGCAAATCTCTTCGAGCCTCCGCGCCTCTCCGCCGGTGAAACCCTGCTCGTCCAGGGCGGCAGCAGTGGAGTCGGATCCACTGCCATCCAGATCGCGGTTGCCTTCGGCGCTCGCGTCGCGGCCACCGCAGGCTCAATCGAAAAGGTCCAGTTCTGCCTGAATCTCGGCTGCGAGCGCGCCTTCAACTATCACGATTACTGGTTCCCCGCCGTGCGCGACTGGTCCCAGCCGCACGGCATCGACGCGATCCTGGACATGGTGGCCGGCGAGTATTTCCCAAAGCACCTGCAGCTCCTCGCCGTGGGCGGCAGACTGATTCACATCGCAACCCAGCGCGGCGTGGCGGTCGAACTCGATCTGCGAACGGTCATGGCCAAGCGGCTTCTTATTACCGGATCCACACTGCGCCCGCGCTCGGTCGCGGAAAAGACGGCACTCCGCGACTCCATCGAGCAGCAGGTCTGGCCGCTGTTCGCCGCTGGAAAGATACGCCCCATCGTCTATTCCGTCTTTCCGATGGGCGAAGCCGCCGAGGCGCACCAGCTCATGGAATCCAGCCGCCACATCGGCAAGATTCTGCTGCGCATGGATTGAACGGGTCGCCACTCTACCTGTGGCTCAGCCGCAGCGACTCCCAGCTTCCGTCGCTCGCCCATCCGCCATCGACCGACAGTGTATGGCCGTTCACGAACCCACTCTCGCGCTCATCCGCGAGAAAGGCAATCGCCCGGGCGACATCGTCTGCGGTGGCAAAGCGCCCCATCGGGACGCGCCCTGTGATATCCGCATCGGAATAGGTACCGCGCGCCTGGTCGGCCGTATCCATCTCGGTCTTCACCCATCCAGGACACACGGCATTCACCCGCACGCCGCGCCCACCCCACTCCGCGGCCAGCGTTCGGGTCAGTCCGATCAGTCCATGCTTCGAGGCATTATAGGCAGCGCGGTCTGCGATGCCGAGGAGTCCCGCAACAGATGCGACATTGATGATCGAGCCACGTCTCGCCTCGAGCATTTTCACTCCGAATGCTTTCGCCAGCAGGAACGGCGCAACAAGATTTATCTCCAGCACGCGACGGTAATCCTGTGCTGAGGTCTTCTCCGCCGGCGAAATCATGCTGATGCCGGCATTGTTCACCAGCACGTCTACACGCCCGAAGCGCTGGAAGACCTCGTCCGCAAACTGCTCGACGAGGGCCTCATTCGCGATATCTCCGGCGAAGCCCATCGCCTCGCCCTCGCGCTCCTCGATCGCGCGAATCGTCTCGTCCTGCATGCACAGATCGATCAGCGCCAGCGCGAATCCGCGCTCGGCCAGCAGCTCCGCCGTGCGGCGGCCAATGCCCTGCGCACCTCCGGTGATAACCGCAACACGCTTCCCTTCACTCATGCTCCCATCGTCGCACAGCGGCAGCTATTCGACCCGCAGCGACTGCATTGGATCGAGCTTTGAAGCCCGCGTTGCCGGGAACCACACCGCTGCCAGCGCCACGCCACCTAATATCACCGGGACAGTTACAAATACCATTGGGTCGTAAGCCTTCACTCCAAAGAGAAAGCTGGAAAGGAGCCGCGTGAGCCCGAAAGCCGCGCCGATGCCAAGCCCCACTCCAATCAGCGCCAGGCTCATGCCATGCCCTACGACAAGATTACGGATGCGCGAGCGATCGGCCCCGAGCGCCATGCGGATACCCATTTCTTGCGTCCGCTGCTCGACGGAGTACGCCATCAGGCCATAGATGCCGATCGCGGCCAGCACCAGTGCCGAGACACCAAAGATCGTCAGCAGCAGCATGTTGAAGTTCTCGCGCGAAGTCGAACGGACCACGATCTCATCCATTGTGCGTATGCGCGCTACGGGAAATCCGCCACTGGCAATGCGCAGTTGTTCGGCTATTTGCGGAGCCAGTGTGCGCGGATCGCCGTGCGTGCGAACGAGCCAGCGCAGGGGCACAATCTGTGCGTTCAGCCTGGTCATCTCGTCAGGCACTTGCGCGTCGGGAACGATCATCATGGAACCCGGGTTGTGTCCCAGTCCGCCCTCGTGCGTATCACCTACGACGCCGACAATCTGCCGCGCCGGCTCCTCAAACGGGGGTCCCAATCCTTTGCCAATATAGATCTGCTGGCCCACCGGGTTCTGCTTTGGGAAATACTCCTTCGCGAACGCCTCATTGATCAGCATTACGCCCGGCGCAGCGGCCGTATCGCTCTGCCTGAATTCGCGCCCGCGCACCACAGGAATCCGAAAGAGCTTGTAATAGTCCGGTGAAGCGAGCATCCAGCCCGCGCCCGGCTCTCCTTTTGCTGGATCTATTGGCCGTCCCACAATCGCGAAGGGCAGCCCGAACTGCCCCTGGATCGGCAGGCAGCAGGTGAATGCTGAAACCTCCACGCCGGGAATCGCATTCAGCCGCTCACGTCCATCGTGCGAAAGCTGCGCGACACCGGCGGTCTTCGCGTAGCGATCGCCGGTCAACGACATTTCCATGGTCAGCACATTGTGCGCATCGAAGCCTGGGTTTACGTGGTGCAGGGCGACAAAGGTCCGGATCAGCAACGCCGATCCCACAAGCAACACCAGCGCCAGCGATACTTCGCTGATCACAAGCAGCGCTCTCGCTTTTCCCTGGCGGAATCCGGTTCCCGAGCGGTTGCTGCTCTCCTTGAGCGTGCTGTTCAAATCGGGCCGCGCCACGGTGAGTGCAGGAAACAGGCCGAACAAAATTCCCGTAAACACCGAAACGCTCACAGTAAATGCCAGCAGGCGCCAGTCCATGCCAATAGATGATCCATCCTCACCGATCCGCGGCAGACCTGCCGGGCTCACGGCCAGCAGCGCGCGAACGCCTACGAACCCGAGGATCAATCCCAACGCCCCGCCAATCAACGAGAGGAGCACGCTTTCTGTCAGCAGTTGCCCGATGATCCGGCCGCGACCCGCCCCCATGGCTGCCCGGATCGCAAACTCGCGTTTGCGTCCGGTGGCACGGACCAGCAGTAAATTCGCTACATTCGCGCACGCAATCAGCAGCACCAGTCCTACAGCGCCCAGCAGCACCAGTAGCGACTTCCGTGAATCGTTCACAATCGAGTCGCGAAGCGGTTCCAAGACGAATCCAAAATCGGGATTCTTCAGCGCATACATCCGGACGAACTGGTTCAGCGCCAGTTTCATTTGCGCATTTGCCTGCGCCAGAGTGACGCCCGGCTTCAGCATGGCCGCCACCCGAAAGAAGTGTCCCTGATTCGTGCTGTTCGGTTCGAACTGAAAGGGCACCCACAGATCGGCTTCGGGATCGAAGACAAAATCTTTCCCAACGACACCGATAATGGTGTACGGCTCTCCGCCTAAGGGCAGCTTGCTCCCAATCACATTCGGATTTCCGCCGAACCTCCGCTGCCATAGACCGTAGCTCAGCACCATCACTTTTCCGCCATCGGGCAGATCCTCCTGCGGCGTGAATGTACGGCCCAGCACCATGGGTGCGCCGAATACCCTGAAGTATGCTTCGCTTACATGAATCCCGTGCACCAGTTCCGGCCGGTCACCTGTGATGTTGAAGCCCGGTCCGGCAAAATCGTAGGCCGCGACATCTTTGAATACGCTGGTCTGTTGCTGGTAGACATGAAACTTCGTGATCGAAGCGACCGGACCGTTGACGTCTCGCCCGCTCATCTCAATTGCAACGATCCGGTCGGCGTCGGGATAGGTCAGCGGCTTGAGCAACACCGCATTGACAACCGTAAAAATGGCTGTGTTCGCGCCAATGCCCAGCGCCAGGGCCGCAATGGCGGTGAGGGTGAAACTTGGGTTCTTCGCGAACATCCGCAGTGAGTGCTTGAGATCGTTGAAGAGATCGCCCACCTGGTCAACTCCCCTAATTTTTGGCAGCCCCGCGTCTTTGATCCGGCTTTTGGTCCTTCGGTATTAGACGAGATTCGTATGAGGAACGCGTGTGGTTCAGCGAATTAAGATAGCTTCGAGTCCTTATCAAACGATCGGGTTATAGAAGGGGAAAGCCGGGCCGGGCCCCGGAACCTGTCTGCTGTAGACTGCGTACCACAACGTCATGCGGCTTAAACCCGAGGCCGCGCGGAGCAATCCATGCATGATCCGCTGTGGATGCACATCTTCCTCGCCGTTCACATCGCCGCCGGCAGCGGAGCCTTCGTGCTCGCTCCACTGGCCCTGCTCACCGCAAAAGGCGGCAAAGCCCACCGCCGCTGGGGCAAGATTTACTTCTGGTGCATGGCTGGTGTCGGCTTCACGGCGCTGGTCGTGGCCATCTATCGGCCGATCCTCTTTCTTGCGCTCGTAGCCATCTTCAGCTTCTATTCGGCCTTCGTGGCCTACCGAGTGCTCGGCCAGAAGGCCGCATGGAAAGGCGAGCAAGTCGTTCACGGATTGGACTGGATCGCGGCCATCCTCTGCTTTGCAGCCAGTGCAGCCCTGGCTCTGCTGGGCGCGTTCCGGCCGGCCCTGGTCCAGCATCTCGGTATCCCGGCCATCATTTTCGGAGCCATTGGCATGCGCATCTCTGGAGGAGCCATGTGGGGCTTCACCCATCCGCCAAAGGAAAAGATGTTCTGGTGGTATGCGCATCTGCAGGGCATGATCGGCAGCTACATCGCCGCGTGGACGGCCTTCTCGGTCGTTACCATCGGCCCGCTGCTTCATCACGCCTGGTGGATATGGATACTCCCTGTCTCCATCGGCGTGCCCGCCATTATCGCGACGACGGCCTATTACAAGCGGAACTTTGCGCCCAAGCCAAAAGGGGTTGCTGCCTAGGAGCAGCTCCACGCGAAGAAAAACGGCACCCTCACACGAGGATGCCGTCTCAATCGTATCTGTAACGGTTACTTAATCCGAAAGCTCCCCGTTAGCGGCGTCTCAGCCGAAGACGGCCCGACCAGCACCTTGTAGTCTCCGGACAGCAGCTGCCAACCATCCTTCTGCTCGTCAAAGACCGAGACATACTTCGGATCGATCTTCAGCGTCACCGTCTTCGACTCGCCCGGCGCAAGCGCCACGCGGTCGAAGGCCACCAGCCGCTTATAGTTCTCACCCGCAGAGGCCGGCAGTGCCGTATAGACCTCGGCGATCTCCGTGCCCGCGTGGCTGCCCGCGTTCTTCACGTCGAAGCTGACTTCGTGCCCTCGCGGGTCAACCTTCAGCCCCGAATACTCATAGCTCGTGTACGAGAGCCCGAACCCGAAGGGAAACAGCGGCTGAATATTCTTCGATTCGAACCACTTGTATCCCACGCGCGCCCCCTGGACGTTGTAGTCCACATCGAACGGAGGCAGCCGCTTCTCCTTTTGCATAATCCGCTGTCCGCGCCTCACCGTCGGGACCTCTACTTCCACCGGCTTCAGGTCAATGCCGGGCACCTCCGGGAACGCTAACTGGTCGTCGCTCTTCGCGAACGTTACCGGCAGCTTCGCCGAAGGATTCACATCTCCGAACAGCAGATTCGCAATTGCCTCTCCGCCGCCGATTCCCGGATACCATGCCGCGAGAATTCCTTCGACCTGGTCGGCCCAGGGCATCGTCACCGGCCCGCCCGTCTCGAGCACCACAATCGTGTGTGGATTCGCCGCCGCGACCGCGCTGACCAACGCATCCTGATTGTCCGGCAACGAGAGCGTACGCGCATCGTGGCTTTCATACATCGGCTGATTCACGAAGACAATCGCCACATCCGACGCCTTCGCCAGCGCGGCGGCCGATGCATTGTCTGTGCCGGCGTTGAATTCCACCTTCGCATTCGGTGCATGCTTCTGGATGTACTTCATCGGCGACGACGGGAAGTACACCGTCTCGCCCCAGTTTGCGCCGCCCGTATGCGGGTTGGCCGCGTTGCCTCCCGGCGGATCGACCTGCGCCGATCCTCCGCCCGAAAGCACACCCACATCGGCGTGCGACCCGATGATCGCAATCGATTCAGGAGACTTGAGCGGCAACACGTTATTCGCGTTTTTCAGCAGCACAATGCTCTCTTCCTCAATCTGCTGCGCATCGTCCCGTCCCTTGAAGGGATCGACCACCGACCGTGGCATCGGAGGATTATCGATCACACCCGCGGCAAACATGCTGCGCAGGATGCGGTGGTCCATGTCTTCGATGCGCGACAGCGGCACCTGGCCCTTCTGCACGGCATCCTCGAGCGCCTGCCCGAAGTAGATGTCCTCAGGCATTTCCTGGTCGAGCCCCGCGAGTGCGGCTTTCACGGTGCTGTGCGTCCCGCCCCAGTCGGAGAGCACCCATCCCTTGAAGCCGAAATCCTTTTTCAGCACATGGTTCAGCAGCCAGTCGTTCTCGCACGAATAGTCGCCATTCACGTGGTTGTAGGCGCACATCACCCCGGAAGGCTCGGCGATCGCGATGGCAATCTCAAATGCCAGCAGATCGCTCTCCCGCGCGGCCTTGTGGTTGATCTTTGCATTGATGATGTCGCGGCCCGTCTCCTGGTCGTTGAAGGCGTAGTGCTTGATGTCGCCCATCACCTGCTGGGCCTGCAGGCCCTTCATCAGGTTGCCGGTCATCGTGCCGGCCAGCACTGGATCTTCACCGGCATATTCGAAGTTCCGCCCGTTGCGCGGCTCGCGGGTGATGTCCACGCCGCCGCCGATGGACATGTTGTAGCCTTGCGCCCGCAGTTCGCGACCGATCACGGAACCGTAGAGCTGCGCTCCTTTCGGATCCCAGCTCGACGACGCGCCCAAGGTCGAAGGCAGCAGCGTGGCGTACCGGCTCTGCATCGCCGCAAGCCGCACGCCTACCGCGGAGTCGGCCATGTTGATATCCGGAATACCCAGCCGGTCGATGCCCAACACATAGCTCGCACCCAGGTTCGACCGGGGCGGAATCGGATCGCCTTCGCGCAACGCGCCCCAGCCCGTGCCGTGAACCAGCTGAATCTTCTCGTCCAGCGTCATCTCCTTGATCACCATATCGGCGCGCTGGTCCGGCGAGAGCGATTTGTCATCCCACGGATGATGCGGCGTTGGCGGCTGCTTTTGCGACTGGGCGAGAGCAATGCAAACACACCACAGGAGAAGCGCCGCCAGGCTGGCAGCGCAGACGAATACCCTGCTGAACCTCATGAACCTCCTGATGGGAAACAGGCAGAAATTGGGGTGGCTGACTAGTGCAGATTCACTCTGCAGGACGCGGCCATCTTAAATTCACGGTGACAGGACCGTCAAGGTGAAACGATTTACTTAAGGACTTGGTCGGGATGAGGCAGAACCAGGCCTAGCAGGTCTGACAGGTGCAACTGCAGATTAATGCCGGAGCCCCAAGGCTGCAGTCTGAGGGAACTAACGAGTTCTGCGCGCCCGGTAGCAATCGATGGGAGTTACCGTCGCGTATTCGCACAGGGGTTCAGGACAGGATGCCGAAATGACGGCCGCAACTTCTGCCATCTGCTGCAAAAGAGGAGAGGGTGAAATTGGCTGAACAATGACCTTATTGGGCCGGCGGTAATGGGAGATATTGAGTACGGTAACTTCACGCATGAGTACTTTTTCTCTATTCGGCGATGTTACTATGCGGTGAGTTCGGCCACAATAACTTGTTTTGGGATATTTGGCTCTATTTTTTCAGGGACGTTTTCACGCTATCCGGCCGGAACGCCCGCTCCGCTGCGCCAGTGATCAGCCGCCGTGGAAGAACCCGTTGGACAAATACCGTCGCATGGTTCGCCAGGCTCGGGATCACCCAGTGTTTCCCGCGCACAAGCCCTTCCAGTCCGCGCCGCGCGACTATGTCCGCTGTCTGAAATCCACGCCCCCGGCTGGCTGCGGCTGGCGATCCGGCCACCTTGCCGAATTCCGACTCCGTCGGTCCCGGACACAGCGCGCTCACCTTGATGCCGAACCGTGCCGTCTCTTCGGCCAGCGCTTCGGCCAGCATACGATCGAAAGCCTTCGTCGCCGCGTATGTCGCCATGTACGCTACCGGCTGGTAGGCTGCTGTCGAGGCCACAATCATCACATAACCTCGTCGGCGCTCGACCATCCGGGGAAGAAACAGCCGCGTCAGATCGATCACAGCCGTGCAGTTCACCTCCACCATCGTGCGCTGCCAGGCTGGATCGCCGGTCACAAACTCGCCATAATAGCCGAAGCCCGCGTTGTTGATCAGAACATCGACGGCTGTCCCGCGCCCCTCAGTGGCGTTGAAAAGCTGCTGCGGAGCCGCCGGATCGGCCAGGTCCGCCGGGATCACCTGCGTCTCGACTTTGTGCTCGCTCCTGAGCCGTTGTGCCAGGGCCTCCAGTCGGTCGCCACGCCGGGCCGTGAGAATCAGGTTCGCACGGGCCGCGGCCAATTCCACTGCCAGAGCTTCACCAATGCCCGCGCTCGCGCCCGTCACGAGGGCCCATTTGCCTTGAAATGCATTCCTGAGAGTTCCCGACCTAGCCATCCCGTCTCCTCGTCACACTGCGATGGTTCGAAACGATTTGGCCTAATCGTAAACCGAAGCCGAGGCCTGAAACTCCTCCCCCACCCACTCGGTGAACGAATCGGTCGACTGGTTGCGTCCGAGGAAGCGCATCACGATCTCCTTGCCAGGCATCGACCCACCCGGCTCGAGCACCATCCGCCGATACTTCATTGACGTTGGATCGTCCAGCGGATGTTTCGAGAACTGGCTATAGAAGTCCAGAGCGATCACCTTGTCGTACAGGTAGGTGTAGTAGTTCGATGAGTAGCCCACGAGATGCGTGAAGCTGGCATACATGTGGTTGCCGTCGATCCATCTGTAGGGCAGGAAGCGTGCATAGAGCCGCTGGAACAGCGCGTCCAGGTCGAGTGTCGCGGGGTCCGCAGTGTGCGTCTTCAACGAATACGTCGTGTAGAAAAGCTGCGTCCGAACCCAGTCTGCACGCCCGAATGCCCCTGCGCGGTTCATCCGCTGGACTAGCTCTGCGGGAATGGGCTCATCCGTCTCGTGATGATGCGCAAAGGTTGCCAGCAAGTGCGGATCCCGGAAAAACTCCTCGAGCATCTGCGACGGAACCTCGACAAAATCTCCCTCGGTCGCGATCCCGCTGATGCCTGCCCACCTCTGCCGGCCGCCAAGCAGGGCGTGCATCAGGTGCCCGAATTCGTGGAAGTACGTAATCACATCCGAGTGCTGAAGCAGACCGGGATCGCCCGGCTTCCCGCCCGCGAAATTGCAGATCAGCGCCGCCTCGGGAATCTGCCGCGCCTCGGGGAACTCGCCCTCGCGCCGGTCGAGCACTCCCGGAATCAGCGGGTGCGCCGAGAACCACTTGTCCTTGCCCTCCCGAGGATGCATGTCCAGATAAAACCGTCCGATCAGGCTGGCCCGTTCCTCGCGATCGCATGCTTCCTCGTAGACGTCATACGCGACCACGTCTTCGTGCCACGCCTGCGCGGTCTCCGCGCGCCGGAACTCCACCTGGAACAGCCGCGCCGCCGTCGCCAGCACCCCCTTCTCCACGCGCTCGTAGGGAAAATACGGCCGCACCGACTGCGAGTTGAACTCGAAGGCCGACCGCCGGTACTGCTCCAGCCAGTATCCTCGGCTGGCCGCATCGATAATTTCCATGCCCGGCTGCATGCTCTGCGCGAACTCGAGGACCATCGAATATTCCTTCTCGGCGCCGCCCCGCGTTGCCGAGTCCAGCTCATCGAGAAACGCCTGCATGTTCGCCGCCGACTCCATCATCTGGTCGGCCGTGGCCAGATCGGCCCAGGTCGTGAAGCCGAGGATTGTCGCCAACTCCTTCCGGATCGCCAGCAGGTCGAGAAGTATCTGCTTGTTCTGCGGATACGCCCGCGTGTTATAGGCAAGAAACATCCGCCGCCGCAGCTCCGGCGAATGCGCGAAGGTCATCACCGGCTGGTAATCCGGAAACTCGGTCGTCAGCGTGATCTTGGCGCTCTCGTCTGGCTTATGGGCCTCGAGATAGTCCTGCGGAAGACCCTCCATCTCCGCAGCGTCGTCCACCGTAACCGTCTTCACGTCTTCCTGCACATTGCGCCCGAAGGTCAGCGACAGTAGCGTGGCCTTGTCCTGCAGCTCCTTGATGCGGGCCCGGGTCGCCTCATCCTTGTCCACGCCGGCCAAACGGTACTGCAGCAGCGTCCGATCCAGATAATGCCGCGTCGCCCCGTCCGCTGTCTCCGGAGGAATCTCCGTCAGCGCCTGATACACCTTCTGGTTCAGGGCCAGCGCCACGCTCGCCTGCGCCACCAGTTGCGTGAGCACCTGGGCGGCATCGCGCACAGCCTTGTCTGGATAGACGCTGTCGAGCAGCGCCGTCTGCGCTCCCGTCGCCGCCAGTTCGGCGACAGCCTCGTCGTAGCCACGCAGCGTATTTTCGAGCGTCCGCGGTCCCTGCACGCCCAGCAGCCGCTCGATGGCGTCCTGGTGACGCGCCAGCCGTGCCTTCACCCAGGCCTCAAGTGTCTCCGCTGAAACTTTGCCCGATCCATCGGGGTTCCAGGGGTGAGGAAAAGGGTAGGGATGGACGGCTTCGGAATTGTTCGTCAGCGCGGAAGTCGTTGGCATCGCCGCTTCGCTCATGGATAGACCTCTCAGCAGCAGGTTAAACCCAACGAGGGCTCGCTGAGCTGAAATGCGCAACGATTCACGCAACAGATGTTGCATCCTGGCCGCGCACCCGGTAAGATGCCGCAATTGCAGACAATGAAGGGACCACAAAAAGTTGGAGATGCGCCCGCCCCGCGGGAGCGCATCCTGTCAGGGCTTTCGCCGCATTTCATCCGTTCGCGCATTGGCAAACTCTGCGTTGCCATCACTGGATCCACTCCGGCCGAAATGCTCGACAAGGCCATTGAGGCAGTCCGTGAGAACCCATTCGTCGAGTTTCGCCTCGATTACCTCTCCAATCCGCTGGCTGCCCTGCCCAAGATCAAGCAGTTGCTCAGTGACCGTACCGAGGTCACCGCAATCGCAACCTGCCGCCGGGCTGCTACCGGTGGCAAGTTCAAGGGCACCATCGCCGCCGAACTCGAAGTTCTGGAAAAATCCGCTGCCGCAGGATGCCAGCTCGTCGACCTGGAGCTCCAGACCGCCGAAGCCCTTAAGCACGGCCAACTCGACAAGCTTCGCGCCCACGGCGCCGCGCTGATCATCAGCTTCCACGACTTCACGACCACCAAGGACCTCGACGGCATCTTCGAGCGTATCCGCCCCTACGAGCCAGAGTTCATCAAGATCGTCTCCACCGCCAAAACCCTGGCCGACAACGTCACCATGATGCGCTTCCTCGAGCGCACCCGCGACCTGGCCAACGTGGTCGGCATCTGCATGGGAGAACAGGGGATCATCAGTCGCGTCCTCGGCCTGCGCGCCGGCAGCATCTTCACCTTCGCCGCCGCCCATCCCGGTGAGGAAACCGGCCCCGGCCAGATCTCCGTCCGCACCCTCCACGAGACCTACCGCATTGACCAGGTCGACGCCGCAACCAGGGTCTACGGAGTCGCGGGTAATCCTATCAAGCACTCCCTCTCACCGCTGATGATGAACACCGCCTTCAGGCGTGAGACTGTCAACGCCGTCTTCCTCGCGCTGCACACAACCAAGCTCAACGACCTGTTAACACTCGTGCGCGAAGTCCCGATCAACGGCCTGGCCGTGACCATGCCGCTCAAGGAGGAAATCCTCCAGCACCTCGAGAAGACCGACCCGCTCTCGGAAAAGGTGGGAGCCTGCAACACAGTCGTCCGATCACAGGACGGCAAGCTCTACGGCTTTAACACCGACGTGGCTGCGATCGTACGCCCGCTCGAACGCCGACTGCAGCTCAAGGATGCGAAGATTCTCGTCCTGGGCGCCGGAGGCGCAGCCCGCGCCGCGGTCTTCGGCCTCAAGGACAAGGGAGCCGAAGTCCTCATCCTCAACCGCACGCCGGAAACCGCCCTGAAGCTTGCGCGTCAGGCCAAGGCCAAAACCTTCCGTCGCGACCAGTTGGCCAAGACCAACTTCGATGTGATCATCAACGCCACGCCCGCAGGCATGCACGGCGTGAAGCCCGCCAGCCTGCTCGAGCCCAAGGAAATCAATGCGCGCCTGGTCTTCGATCTCGTCTACAACCCGATCGACACGCCTCTGATCCGCATAGCACGCGAAAAGAGCATCCCGGTCGTCACGGGAGTCGAGATGTTCGTCCACCAGGGAGCCCGCCAGTTCGAAATCTGGACCGGCAAGCCCGCTCCTGAGGATGACATGCTGCGGGTTGTCGTGCACGCCCTGCGCCAGCAGGCCGAGGCTGCTAAACAGGCCGCACCGGCCAAGCAGGCTGCGGCACACTAGTCTCATGAATCGCTAAATCCGGTTTGCTCTGTGTCCTTAGCATGACTTCAGACCCTCACAAATTGGAGGCGCTTAGTACCCAGCTCTCTGGTGCGCTGATCCTGCCTGGTCACGCCCAATTTGATGCGTCGCGCGAGATTTGGAACCTCTGCTTTGATCGACACCCAAGCGTCGTTGTGCGATGCACAACAGCCGGCGACGTCATTGCGTCGATCCGGTTTGCACGGGAGCACAATCTCGAAATTGCCGTTAAGGGCGGCGGCCATCACGCGGCTGGTCACGCCTCTACCGATGGCGGGCTGCTGTTGGATCTTAGTGGCTTACGCGCGATAGAGGTAAACCCAGAACAGCGTTACGCGGTTGCACAAGCAGGCTTAACCTGGGCGCATTTCGACCAGGTGACTCAAACCTTCGGGCTCGCCTGCACGGGACCGATCGTCTCGATGACAGGCATTGCCGGCTTCACGCTCGGCGGGGGCTTTGGCTGGCTGCATCGCAAAATCGGCCTTGGCTGCGACAACCTCAAATCGGCCACGGTCGTCACTGCAGACGGCCATCTGGTCACGGCCACTGAAGCTGAGAATGGCGACTTGTTCTGGGGCCTTCGCGGCAGCGGCTGGAACTTCGGCGTTATAACCTCAATGGGCTTCCAACTCCACCCGATTGGACCGTCTGTAGCGGCGGGGCTGATCTACTTTCCCTTGGCCAGCTTCCCGGAGCTGGTTGATCATCACCGCAAGCGGATCCCCCAATTCCCAGACGAGCTAACAACCTGGTTCTTTCTCCGACTCGCACCGCCCGTGCCCATAATGCCGAAGGAGTGGGTTGGGCGCCCGGTCGCGGCTTTAGCCTTTTGCTACTGCGGTGACCTCGAAGAGGCGATGAATTGGAAGCTGGAGCTGACGAGCTTCGCCAAGCCGATTGTGGATACGATTACTCCGATTGAATATCGACTTTGGCAGCGCTCACTGGACGACCGTTGGGGCAACGGTTTTTTCAACGATTGGCGCAGCCACTACCTTGACGATTTGTCTGCGGAGGCGACCCGCATCCTTATGGACCACGTTGAACGGCTGAATTCACCGTTGACCGACATCAAAATTGCCCATCTTGAAGGGGCGGTGAGCCGAGTAGCGGAGAGCGCAACTGCCTACGGCAACCGGAACGCCAGGTTTGGACTCGTCATCCAAACGCGTTGGGAGCATGGATTGGAATCCGCCGCTCATATCGCTTGGGGCAAGGAATTGCGAGATGCGCTTGCGCCCTATTCAACCGGCCGAGTCTACGCCAATTTCATTGCAGCTGACGAGGCTGACCGCGTACCTTCGGCACACGGCCCGGAAAATTACCGCCGTTTGCGCGAACTGAAGTCCAAGTATGATCCGGCGAATGTATTTCACAACAATCCGAATATCCCGCCTATTCTGTAGAGAGCGGCGCGAAACATCGACAGTCGTAGGAATCCCAGTCTCTGATCCCGCTGAGGCATTTACGAGATGGGTTCTGGATTGTATGAACGCTGATCGCCGAACGCTGACTACTACCACATGCCCCAGGCCCGGCTGATGTAGTCCGTCATGGCCATCGTGATCAGCACGAAGAAGGTGACAAACCCCGCCGCCACCGTCAGCTTGGTCAGCCGCGAGCTGTACTTTACGTGCATGAAAAACAGGATGACCAGCACTGCCTTGAGGCAGGCGATGGCCAGCGCGACGACCACGTTGAATGCGTACAAATCCACGTAGGACGCGCCCACCGTAGTCGCCGTCAGAAGGAGAAGTGTCCCGAAGATGATCCCGTACACCCTCGGGCTCACGATGTGCTCTGCGTGATGTGTCGGCTCCGTGTCGAGTATTTCTTTCTGCGTCAATTCAGACATCGTTTCTGCCTCTGTGTCCTCTGCGGTGATTCGCTCCCCTGTTCCTGACCCCTGTTCCCTGATCCCTGCATCACTGGTGGCGGCTGATCAGATACAGCAGCGGGAACAGGAAAATCCACACAATATCGACAAAGTGCCAATATAAGCCGAAGTTCTCGACTGTCGTCATGTGCCCCTGTGTGTAAGCCCCGCCCCATGCTCGAACCACCAGAATGATCAATAGCGATACACCAATCACCATGTGCAGCGCGTGCATACCGGTCATTGCGAAATAGAGCGAGAAGTATACCTGCGTCTTCTCCGCCATATCGAGCGGCAGCGGCTTGTCTTCCGGGTAATGCGGATCCAGTTTCGTAAAGCCCTCAGCGCTGAAGTTCAGCCCCGGAACGTGGTGCTTCTCCCACTTTTCGTGATACTCAATTGCTTTCACGCCAAGGAAGACACAGCCCAGAAAGAGCGTAGCCAGCAGCCAGCCGACCAGCGGCTTGCGCCAGCGCATCTCCGCGGCGTGAACGCCCATCGCCATGGTGAAGCTTGAGCAGATCAGCACCGCAGTATTGAACGCACCCAGCCCGATCGACAACTGATGGCTTCCCGCCACAAACGCCGGATAGTACCAGTTGCGGTAAATCAGGTAGGCCGTGAACAGCCCGCCGAAGAACATGATCTCCGTCAGCAGGAAAAGCCACATCCCGAACGTGGAGGTCTCTTTCTGCTGCTCCAGATTCGCGAAGTGGTGCCGTAGATACGGCGAATGTTCGTGCTCCGCCTGCTCCTGCTCGGGATGGGTTGCGATCGCCTGGCTATCCAACGGTCTGCACCTCGTGTTTAGTCTTGTTCGCCAGCCACTCGTAGTCGTAGGCCTCGTAGTCGACGAGCGGCGTCTCTTCAAAGTTTGTCGTCAGCGGAGGCGACTGGATCTGCCACTCCAGTCCCGTAGCCTGCCACGGATTCGGTCCGGCGATCTTCCCGTATTTGAGCGACCAGGTCAGGTAAAGCATCGGCAGCAGGTAGCCGACGCCCAGCACCGTGGCACCTGCCGTCGACAACACATTCAGCACTTGGAACTCCGGTGGATACGCAGCGTATCGCCGCGGCATGCCGAGATATCCGAGGATGAACTGCGGGAAGAACGTCAGGTTGAACCCGATAAACGTGACCAACGCCGCCAGTTTCGACAGCCCCTCCGGATACATCCGACCCGTCATCTTCGGCCACCAGAAATGGATGCCCGACAGGAAAGCCATCAGCATGCCGCCCACCATGACGAAGTGAAAGTGCGCCACGATGAAGTAAGTTTCGGTCAGGTGGATATCCATGCCCATCGATCCGAGGAAGACGCCCGTCAGTCCGCCGATGGTAAACAGCCCCATGAAGCCGAAGGCATAGAGCATTGGCGTCTCGAACGTAATCGAGCCTTTATACAAGGTGAACGCCCAGTTGAAGATCTTGATCGCCGAGGGCACCGCCACCAGCATGGTCAGCAGCGAAAAGACCAGCGCCGAGTAGTTGGAGATGCCCATGATGAACATGTGGTGCGCCCAGACGAAGAAAGCGAACACTGCGATCGCCACCGACGAGAACGCCACGGCCGTGTAGCCGAAGACCCGTTTGCGCGAGAAAGTGCTGATTACCTCCGAGATGACGCCCATCCCCGGCAGAATCATGATGTAGACCGCGGGGTGCGAATAAAACCAGAACAGATGTTGGAAGAGCAGGGGATCGCCGCCCTTCGCCGGATCGAACACGCCGATCCCGATCAGCCGCTCCAGGACCACCAGCACCAGCGTAATGGCCAGCACCGGCGTGCCCAGCACCATCAGCACTGAAGCCGCATAGTGCGACCACACAAACAGCGGCAGCCGGAACCACGTCATTCCCGGGGCGCGCATGCGGTGCACCGTCACGATAAAGTTCAGGCCGGTGAAGATGGAGCTGAACCCGGCGACAAACACCGCCAGCCCTGCCGTGATCACATGCGTGTTCAGGTAATGCGTGCTCAGAGGTGTCGTAAACGTCCAGCCCGTGTCCACCCCGCCCAGGATCAGCGCCGCCAGTGTCATCACCCCGCCAGCCACATAGAGATACCAGCTCAGCAGGTTGATCTTCGGAAAGGCGAGATCCTTCGCGCCCACCATGATCGGCAGCACAAAATTCCCGATCGTCGCCGGCACCGACGGCACCAGGAACAGGAACACCATGACGATGCCGTGCATGGTGAACATCTTGTTATAGGTGTCCGCTGCCATCAGGTCGTTCGGCGGAGTCAGCAGCTCCAGCCTGACCATGCCTGCAAAAAAGGCGCCGATAAAGAAGAAAAACGTAATCGAGATCAGATACAGGATCGCGATCCGCTTGTGATCTCCTGTGAGCAGCCAACTCTTCAGGCCGTATCCATCGTTCAGATACGACCGCTTTGGCAGAGTCGCTGTTGTCTGGTCCGGCAGACTGACGATTGTACTCATGGTTTCACCATCCCCGGCGCTGCTGGCGCCGCCTGCTGCGCCCGGCCACCGTTCGACAGTTGGTTCGATGCCGGGCTCTGGGCCGAGCTCTGTACCTGGCTCGTGTTCAGAGTTTGTTGGATCCGATAGTTCGAGTTGAGCTTCTTGATATATTCCACCAGATCGATCAGGCCTTCCTCACTGATCTGACCCTGATACGTCGGCATGATCGGCGCGAAACCGGCCATCGTATGCATGGTAGGATTCAGGATCGAGTCGCGCAGAAACGCGTCGTCCACCATCGCATACGACCCGTTCGTCATCTGTACCTTCGTCATATAGACCTCGGCCAGGTTCGGCCCACGCGAGGTCGCATTGCCCCCGTGGCAGGCATTGCACCCCATGCTGGCAAACAGCCGCTCGCCGTTCTGCGCCAATGACATGCCGCTGGTTGAGCCTTCCGTCCACGCCTCATAATCGGCCGGCTTCATAACCGTAATCGTGCCGATCATCTGGGAATGCAGCGTCCCGCAATACTGCGTGCAGAAGAGGTGATACGTTCCTTCCTGCGTTGCCTCGAACCAGACGGTCGTGTAGCGGCCCGGAATCACCTCGCGCTTCACACGAAATGCCGGAATCGAGAAGCTGTGAAAGACGTCCTGCGAGATCAAGGTGAGCTGAACCGGACGGCCCAGCGGAACGTGAAGCGAATCGATCTCGTGCTGACCACCCGGATGCTCCGCCTTCCACATCCACTGCTTGCCAACCACATAGATATTCATGGCGTTGGTCGGCGGGTTGTAGATGCGGAAGTACAAGAGCGCGCCCCACACGAACGCCACCATGAACAGTGCCAGCGGAATGATGGTCCACGTTGCCTCGAGCAGCGTCGAGCCCTCGATCTGCGTCGCTTCGGGGTTCCGTTCCTTGCGGTACAGGAACGAGAAGCCTGCCACCAGCGCAACGACCAGCACCAGGCCCACCAGCGAGATTGCGATCAGGAAGAAATAGAGCGCGTCCGCGTGCGGAGCGATGCTCGACGCTTCCGGAGGAAACAGCGCGAAATGCGTGAGCCAATTAACCAGAAATTGCCAAAGTACTGGACTTATAAAATGCATCGTTCCCTTTTATCCGTTCGGGTATTTCCTGTCTCGTTCGACATCGCGCCGGAACATCATTGTCATATATCCGCCAAGGCCGAAAACCGTTACC
>JAFAKX010000152.1 GCA_019234945.1 Silvibacterium sp. | reverse complement strand
ACGAGCCCGACGTTGTGGCCGGCGCGCAGGACGGCCTTGAGGGCGGGAACAGCGAACGAGGGGGTGCCACAGAAGACGAGTTTCATCGCAACGCTACCACTCGCCGGCCTTTTGCATCTTGCGAATTCTGCGCAGGATGAGGTCGCGCTTAAGAGCGCTCACGCGGCGGATGAAGAGAACGCCGTCGAGGTGATCGATTTCGTGCTGGAAGGCGCGCGCGAGCAGTTCTGTTCCTTCCAGTTCGAACCAGTTGCCATCGAGGTCCTGTGCGCGGACCTGGACTTTCGCGGCGCGGGAGACCTTTTCGCGGATCTCGGGCAGACTGAGGCAGCCTTCTTCTTCGTACTGCTTGCCTTCGCGGAGGATGATTTCAGGATTGATGAGAATGATGCGGTCTTCCGGCCGCTCCTTGAAGCTGAGGTCGATGACGGTGAGGCGCTTCGAGACGCCGACCTGGGGAGCAGCGAGGCCTATTCCCTTCGCGGCGTACATGGACTCGAACATGTCGTCAACGAACTTGCGGAGGTCGTCGTTGAACTCTGTGACGGGCTCGGTTGAGCGCTCCAGAATGGGGTCAGGGAATTTAACGATCTCTCGAATCATTGAATCTCAATAAGCGCGGATCTGTTCCAGGTAACCGTCATAGTTACGTTTCAACTCGCGCAGTGAATCTCCGCCGAATTTTTCGAGCAGAAGGCGTCCGAAGGCAAGCGCTACCATGGCTTCGGCGGCCACGCCGGCTGCGGGCACAACACAGACATCGCTGCGTTCGTATGCAGCTTTGGTGATCTCCCGTGTGTCGAAGCGCACGGATTGAAGCGGGCGCCGGAGAGTCGAGATCGGCTTGAGATAGCCGCGCACCACGACGTCTTCGCCGTTCGAAATGCCGCCCTCGATGCCTCCTGCATTGTTGTGCTCTCGGGTGAAGCGGGTGTGAGTGCCGTTTTCCCGGGTTTCAGCGTAGCCTATGGCGTCATGGACTTCAGAGCCGAGCGATTCGGCAGCGGTGACGCCGCGACCGATCTCGACGGCCTTCACGGCCTGCAGCGACATGACGGCCTGCGCAAGGATTCCGTCGAGGCGCTCGTCCCAGTTGGCGTAGGTGCCGATGCCTGCGGGTGCTCCGTGAACCACGACTTCGAAGACGCCGCCGATGGAGTCACCGGTGCGCAGTGCGAGATCGACTTCGGCCTTCATGCGCGCTTCGGATTCCTCGTCGACGCAGTTCAGCAGGACTTCCTCTTTGTCTCGCGATGCGTTGATCTCGTGCCACGAGGCATCGCGGCTAAGTTCAGCGCGACCCACACGGATGACGTGGCTGGCGACGTCGATGCCCAGTTCCAGCAGCAGTGACTTGACTACAGCACCTGCGGCTACGCGGGCTGTTGATTCGCGCGCGGAGGCGCGTTCGAGCACGTAGCGGGCGTCGGGAAAGTCATATTTGAGGGCGCCGGCGAGATCGGCGTGTCCGGGGCGCGGAGAGGCAACGGCCTTGTGCTTGGCGGGATCGCCGGCCTCGACGGGCAGGGACTCGGTCCAGTTCTTCCAGTCGCGGTTTTCGATTTCGATAGCGATGGGTGAACCGATGGTCTTGCCATGACGGACGCCTGAGAGGAAATGCGCCGTGTCCTGCTCGATGCGCATGCGGCCGCCGCGGCCGTAGCCCTGCTGGCGACGCCAGAGTTCGCGGTTGACGCGAGCGTTGTCGATGGTGACTCCGGCGGGGAGTCCGGAAACCAGTGCAATCAGGCTTTCGCCGTGCGACTCTCCCGCGGTAGAGAAACGTAACATGCGTGCTTGTCCAGCCTCACTTCGGCTCTAAGTTCAATCTTTAATTCTAGATCAATCGCCGATGAGCCATTTGTGCTGTGGCTCGGTGAGAGGCACGACGGAAAGGCGTCCCTGACTGACGAGAGGCGAGTCTGTGAAGAGCTTGTTAGCCTTGATTTCTGCAAGCGTGTGCGGGTGCTTGACCGGCTTTCCGGCCTTGATGCGCACGACGGGCACGCTCGGAATGCTGGGGTCAACGCTCAGGACCTTAGCTATACCGACGGCGGTTTTTTCATCGCCGGTGTGATAGATGACCAGTTCGTCGCCGGGCTTCATGCCGCGGAGGAATTTCACTGCTGCAGGGTTGGTGACGCCATCCCATACGGTTTCGTCCTCGCGTTCCAGGTCGGCGAAGGAATACACGCTTGGTTCAGTCTTCAACAGATATGCCGCCATTGGGCGCCTCCTCCTTCAGTTCGGTCTCTGGCTCCTGATCTACCTTCTGGACCTCGTCCAAGCCGAGAAAATCCAGGGCGAGAAATGGTGCAGTGTTGAGCAGCGGACGTTCAAGCGACCGCACCCAGTCTGTCACCTCGCCGGGAGCGCGCCCCGCTGTCGCATGGCGAGCGAACTCGCTGCGGAAAGTCTGCATCTTTGCATCGATATCATCGAGGTAGTGCAGCAGCATCGCCTCAGGAATCATGGGGAGTTTCGGAGATCCGAACTCGTATTTGCCGTGGTGGCTGAGCACAAGATGCTCGACGAGCATGCGCAAGCCGGGCGGGAATCCGGGGATTGCGGAGATCTTGCGCTCGATGAGACTGATGCCTATGGTGATGTGGCCGAGTAGCTGGCCCTCGACGGAGTATTCGAAGCTGGTGCCCCAGCGGAGCTCCTGCAGCTTACCGATGTCGTGCAGGACGACTCCGGTGAGCAGCAGATCGCGATGGACACCGTAGTGCTTCGACGCGAGGTCGGCAATGCCGAGGAGCGAGACAATGTGCTCGAGCAGGCCGCCGATCCAGGCGTGGTGCATGCTCTTGGCTGCCGGAGCCTCGCGCAGTGCAGCGGCGGTCTCGGGATCGTCGAGAAAGGCGCGGAGCAAGGCCTTCAGCCAGGGATCGGTGAAGCTTTCGACGTAGGTGTTCAACTCTGCCCAGAGCTCGTCGATATTGCGATCCGTACGCGGAACATAGTCGCCCAGGTCGAACTCACCGGGATTCGCCCGGCGGATTTTCTCGACGTTGAGCTGGAGGAACTCCTTGTAGCGGCAGACCTGGCCGCGCACTTTGACGACGTCGCCGGAGGCAAACTCGCCCGCCTCGGCTGTCTCCCACATGCGGGCTTCGATCTGGCCGGTACGGTCGGTGAGCGTCAGGGCGAAATAGCGCGCGCCGTCGCGCTTGCTCCGGTCATAGCGGGAGGCAACGGCAAAAAATCCGGTGATGACCTGGTTCTCGTAGTTCGCCAGATCCGAAATGAAGAACTCTTTCATCGTGCCGTGCAGCTACTGGTTTGGTGCGGCCGGCGCTGCAGGGGGCGCTGGAGCCGGAGCGGGCGTCGAGGAACCGGTCTGGCTGGAAGGTGCAGGCGGCTGCTCTGAGGCCGGAGCCGAGTTAGACGGAGCCGGAGCGTTGGAATCCGGCTGTTCGCCGTTCTTCTTTTCATCGCTCATGCGGCGCTTGGGGCCGGTCTTCGCAGGGTTGGACTTCTTGACCTTGGAGGTGTCGCCGTTCAGGCCGAGGGCCTGGCTCTGCTGCTGGCGGTCGGCAGTTTCATCCTGGGTCGCCGCCGGAGGAGCGAATGCGTCGGTCTTGGGACCATTCTGTTTCTTCTCCTTAGGCTGCTTGGCGCGGTCCTGGAAGCGGGTCTTCTGCTTGGGCGCCTCGGTGTCCGGATTGGCGACGGTACCGTCGGGGTTCAGCGTGTGCACCGAGGTGGGCCCGGCGTTGGTCGCTACTTCGGTGCCGGCGGCTGAACCGGCTGCGGCATCCTCGGTCTTTGTCTCGGCTGTAGGCAGAGTCTCGCGAGGCGCCTGGCCGAAACGGATCTTCTCCTTCTTACCAGGCTTCATGGTCTTGGCGCTCGCCGTCTGTGTGGTGGCGGCGGGAGCCGGAGCGGAGGCAGCCGAAGCTGGCGCAGCGGCAGCCGGAGACCCGGGAGCAGGAGCCCCAGCGGGAGCAGGAGCGGCGGGGACATCTGCATTTGTGGCTGTGGCGCTTCCCTGCGGCACGTCAGCCAGACTGGGGACGCCAGGCGGCGGTGCAGGAGCCGCGGGCGCGCCTGCAGCAGCGGTCTGCGTGGGAGCGGCTTTCGTCGCGTTGCGGCCGCGCGCTCTGAAGCGGGTACGCTGGACGTGCTTCTTCTTCGGGGACGGCGGCGTGTAGGCGCTGTAGACCGGCTTCATCTCGTTCGGGCTGGCGGCTGAATCTTCGTAGCCCTTGGAGATGTCGATGTAGGCATCTTCCCGCAGCCTGGTGAGGTAGTCGCGGAGAGCCGGGTTCATCTTGGCCATACCGACAGCGTCTTCCACCTGGGGCTCCACATCCTTAAGCGGCGGGATGCCGCCGGGATTATGCTCAGTCACCTTCAGGATGACGTAGCCCTGCTTGGTGCGAATGGGCTCGGTGTATTGGCCGGGCTTCAGGCCGAAGGTAGCGTCTTCGAGCACCTTCGCCAATTGTCCACGCTTGAACTGGCCGAGGTCGCCGCCGTCTGCAGCGGTGGGGCCTCCGGAAGAGGTCTTCGCCAGAGCGGCAAAGTCGGAGCCCGCCTTGAGCTTCGCTTCGAGGTCGTCGGCTTTATTCTTCGCAGCGGCAACCTGCGCTGCGTCGTCGGGGTTGCCGGTGGGAATCAGAATTTCGCTCAGCCTGACTTGCTCGGGCTGGTCAAACTCCTGCTTGTGCTGGTTGTAGTAATTCTGGACTTCCGTGGGCGTGATGTTTACGTGCCGGCCGACCTGGTCGCGGATGACCTCCTGCGTCACGATGCGATTACGGATGCTCGCCTTGAAGTCTTCCCAGGAAACGCCCTGGGCCTCGGCGGCCTTCTGCAGATCCTCCATGGAATCGAGGTGGTTCTGCTTGCGCATTTCGTCGAGACGCTTGACCAGTTCGGTCTCGCCGGTGATATCGAGATCTTTGCCCTTGGAGAGCAGCAACTGTTGGTCGATGAGATCGCGGAGCAGGTCATGCTTCGCCCCGTAGAGCTGTTGCTGGGTCCATTGCTGCTGTTTTGCCTGGGCTTCGAGGTCCTGCTCGGCGCGGTCGTAGTCCGACCGGCTGATTACCTGATCGTTCACCCGGGCGACAATATCCTCGACGACCTCTCCCTGATAGGGCGATTGCTGCTCCGCGGGCGCTGCGGGCTTTGTGGACTGGCTGTAGGAGGTGGGTACGAAAGCAATCGCCAGGCTTGCTGCGAGAGCGGCGCGATTCAGCAGAAATCGAAGGGTCATCGGGGTCAACATCTCAAGAGGCGCAAGCCTGGGCCTGTCCCGGCTTTGTCAAACAGGGCGGCGGCGCTTGCAAGCATTCTAATCATCCTCTACGGTGATTACCAGCGAGACAGGCATGGCGAAGGTCGATCTCTGTTATGGCCTGCGGAGACAGTTTGAACCGACGATCGGATAAAGCGGGAGACCGCCTAAATTGAGCATCCAGATCGAGAATCGGGCGCGCGTTTCGAATGACAGGCGTTGATCGCGGTGACCGACACGAGACGATCGGCGCCTGGCGATAAGTTTTAGGTGGCTGGCGGCACTGCCGCGCACCTTTGGCGATGGTATACTCGTCTAATTGATAAGCTCCCGGAAAGTCCTGTCCCGGCCAAGCGGGAGCCGAAGGATTTCCCGCATGTCTTCTCGCGTCCGCCGCACCCTCTTCTCTCTGATCGTTTTCTTCTCCGCCTGTGGCGTGGCGGGTATGTTCATCAGCCAGAAAGTCGGCGCGCAGTCTTCGTCCGATGAATCGACGGTACGCGACTGCCTGAAGTCCTTCGCGAATGTATACCAGATCGTTGCGGAAAATTACGCCGAGCCGCTCTCGGGCGACAAGCCGGACCAGGCGATCTACGACGGCGCTATTCCGGGCATGCTGCGCGTGCTCGATCCGCACTCGAATTTCTACGATCCCAAAGCATACGCCAAGATGCGGGAGGACCAGCACGGCAAGTACTACGGCGTGGGCATGGTCATCCAGCCGCAGAACAACAAGATTGTTGTGGTCTACCCGTACGAGGGAACACCTTCCTTCCGGGCCGGCCTGAGGCCGGGCGACGTAATTGTTTCGGTTGAGGGCAAGTCAACCGAGAACATGAGTTCAGAAGACGTGGCCAACATGCTCAAAGGGCCCAAGGGAACGCATGTGCACCTGACGGTATCGCGTGAGGGCGCGGCGGCTCCGCTGACCTTCGACCTGGTGCGCGACGAGATTCCCCACCCGTCGATCGACCTGAAGTATGAGATTCGTCCGGGAATCGGCTATATCCATATCACGCAGTTCCAGGAGACGACGGGGCGCGAGTTCTCCGACGCTCTCGATCAATTCCAGAACCTGAAGGGCCTGGTGCTCGACTTGCGCGGTAACCCGGGCGGGCTGCTCACCGAGGCGGTGGCGGTCTGTGACAAGCTGCTGAGCCGCGGGCAGATTATCGTCTCGCAGCGTGGACGCGCCTATCCCGAGCAGATCTATCGCGCGACACACGGAAACGGCGGGCGCGATTTTCCCGTCGTCGTGCTGGTGAATCATGGAACGGCTTCGGCGGCTGAAATCGTCTCCGGAGCGCTGCAGGATCATGATCGCGCACTGGTGGTGGGCGAGATTACCTTCGGCAAGGGCCTTGTGCAGACGGTCTATCAGCTTTCAGACAACACGGGGCTGGCGCTGACCACCTATCACTACTACACGCCCAGCGGACGGCTGATCCAGCGCAACTACAATGGCGTCTCGCTGTACGACTACTACTACAACCACGATCAGCCGCAGGACGCGAAGGACCGCGAAGTCAAGCTGACTGACTCCGGCAGGACGGTTTATGGCGGCGGTGGGATCAGTCCGGACTATAAGGTGGACACGCCGAAGTCCAACCACTTCCAGGATGTGCTGGCAGCACACAACGTCTTCTTCAACTTCACCAAGCACTACCTCGCGAACCGTACTGTGACCAAGGACTTCCAGGTGGACGATGCGGTACTGAACGACTTCAAGCAGTTTCTGACCGCGCAGAGTATCGCGTACACCGATCAGGACTTCAACGCGCCGGGCGTAATGGACTGGCTGAAGACCAGCATCAAGGCCGACATCATGACCAGCCAGTTCGGCCAGTTGCAAGGGCTGCGGATCCGCGCTGAATGGGACCCCATGATCGGCCAGGCCCTGACCTACATGCCGCAGGCTGCCGCGCTTGAGCAGAATGCGCAGAAGGCCCTGGCTGACAAACAGACCGCGAAGAACGCCGCGCCTGCCCGGTAAATCATTTGTTCGATCGCAAATGAAACGGCGGCCATAGCAGCCGCTGTTTTTGTCCGGGTCCAGCCGTTACCAGCCTGAAGCTAACACTTGAGACCTCACCGACGTGTGCGAACAAGAACAAGGCTCCCCGAATGGGGGAGCCTTGGTTTGTTGCTAACTGTGTTGTTGGCTTCTATCTGTCGTGGTTGTCGTCGTCCTCGGGGGCCAAGGCGACGCCGCGGAAGGCTCTCCGGCACGGGCCGAGCCTTATTACGGGATGGCCGAAATGAAAGGGAGCGGCCCTGGCGGAGAGAGGACAGCATACACCGCAACAAAATAGCCAGATGACGCCTTTGTAATTCACACAGAATTGATCTTTCCGCAACTCACTTCCGCGGCGGGGCCTGATAAATAGTTCTGCCTAGGAGGTTAACCATGAAAGCAACAGCTGCACTGCTCGCTTGTCTGGCCACGTTCGCGGCGGCCGGCGCTCAGAATCAGAATGGAAGTTGGAGTGGTCAATCCGGCATTCGTCACGTGTTGCTTGTCAGCATCGATGGCATGCATGCCGTCGATTTCCTGAATTGCTCGCAAGGTATTTCCGGCGTGAACGATGGCGCCCCCTATTGCCCCAACCTCGCTTCGCTGGCGTCGAATGGAGTCAACTACGTCGCTGCCAGCACATCGAAACCTTCAGATTCATTTCCCGGGCTCATGAACATTGTCAGCGGAGCCACTCCGCGCCTGATGGGTGTCTACTACGACGTTGCCTATGACCGCTCGCTCGCTCCACCAACGATAACAACCGGGAATGGAGTTGCCGGCGGCAATTGCACGCCCGGCCAATACCCCGGCTCGACGACCGAGTACGAAGAAGGGATCGACCGCGACAAAACGAAGCTGAACGGAGGAGCGCCGCACGCGGGTCTAACGGACGGCGGCATCGCTTCCATCGATCCGAAGAAGCTCGAACGCGACCCTGCCAAGGGATGCGCACCTGTTTATCCCTGGGAGTTCGTACGCACCAACACGGTCTTCGGCGTCATTCATGACGCTGGCGGCTACACCGCATGGTCCGATAAGCATCCGGCGTACTCCTCGGTTGCCGGCCGCGGCGGACAGATGAACCTCAACGACTACTACTCGCCGGAGATCAACTCCAACGTAGTAAATCTGCCCGGCGTGAGGAC
Organism: Silvibacterium sp.; assembly: GCA_019234945.1. GTDB lineage: Bacteria > Acidobacteriota > Terriglobia > Terriglobales > Acidobacteriaceae > Silvibacterium. The sequence goes on along the minus strand of JAFAKX010000152.1, from coordinate 6,911 downwards.
TCCCACAGGACTTAACTGCAGCACCGTTCCTGATCCCAATTCAGATTTGACCTCATGGACCAACAGCTTCAAGAACATCCAGTGCTATGACACGCTGAAGGTCAACGCGATCCTGAAAGAAATCAACGGCACAACCCACAACGGCAAGCCTGCGCAGGTACCGACCATCTTTGGAATGAACTTCCAGGCTGTCAGCGTAGGGCAGAAGCTGATCGAGAACGGAGTGAAGGGCGGATACAAGGACGCCGCGGGCACCCCGACCAGCTCGCTCTACAACGAAATTGTGTTTGTCGATGAGTCGATCGGCGAGTGGATCAACTCACTGCAAAGCGATGGCCTCTACGACTCGACCCTCATCATCATCACGGCCAAGCACGGACAGTCGCCGATCGACCCGAACCTGTACTCGGCGCACCCCGGAAAGAACAACAACGGCACATCGCCGGCAACGGTTCTTGCGGATCTTCTTCCTGATTCCGAATCACCAAATAATCCTACGGGCATTGGCCCAACGGAGGACGATGTCTCCCTCCTCTGGCTGTTGCCGAACACTGATGTCGTGAGCGCAGTCAATATGCTCGAGCAGAACGCAAAAGGAATCGGACTGGGCCAGATTTATTATGGTCCGACTGTGGCGCTCAATTATGATAATCCGGGCCTTGGGCCGGGTCTTGACCCACGCACACCGGACATCATTGTGACTCCAAACATCGGCGTGACTTACACCGGCAGCGCGAGCAAGCTGATGGAGCACGGCGGCTTCTCGCATGACGATACCAACGTCATGCTGCTGGTCTCCAACCCTGCTTTCTCACCTCGCACGATCTACACCTCAGTCGGTACCAACCAGGTGGCGCCTACGATCCTGAAGGCGCTCGGCCTCAACCCGAACTATCTGGACGGAGTCCGTGAAGAGGGTACAGCTGCTCTGCCTGACCTGAACTTCAGTCAATTCATGTGGTAATCGCATAGCAAAAGCGAAAGACGCGGGCTTGGTTGAGGCCCGCATCTTTTTAGTTTAGAGAGGCACTACTTTTGAGGCGTGAACAGCGCCAGGCGCACCTTCCAGGTGACCGACTGGCCCGGCTTGAGTGTCACCATGCCGGTATCCATGCCATGCCACTCCTTGCCGAAGGGATCGCCGAAGTTGAACTGCTCCTCGATGGCCACGAATTGCTTCGTCGGCGGGGCGTAGACCTGGACGGTCTTGATCTCCGGTGATAGCCCTTCCACATGAATGCCGTAGCTTGACGCGGGATCCGTCAGGTTTACGTCGACGGCGCCATTCGTACGCCGTAACTTCGACCAGTTGTCGTCCAGGAAGATGTCGTCGAGCGGCTTTCCGTCGGGCGCCGTGAAGTCGTATTTTGTGCCCTTTACGGGCGCGAGTTTGCCGGTCGGAAAAACGTCGTCGTAATTGTTGACCTCGGCGGTCTGTTCTCCCGGCACGTGGATCCGCGCCTGTTTGCGGTCGCCGCTCGGGATATTGAAGTAGGGATGCCAGCCGATCCCTATCGGCTCGGGCTCATTGCCGAGGTTCTTCGCCGTGATGGTCGCGTCGACGGCCTCGCCGGTGAGAGCGATGGTGAAGTTGAGGTCGGTGTTCGAGAGCCAGTGACCTCCGAAATCTCCCGCGTGGATGGTGCCCGTGACGGTCTGACCATCTGCGGTCGTTTCGGTCTTCACGTCGTCGGTCTTGGAGGCGAGGATCAGACCGTGCATCGCATGGGGCTCGGCTCCAGGATTCTTGCCCTTCCAGTTGGCGGGCAATGTCAACGTTTTGCCGTGCCACTCGGTCGTGATGGTCTTGCCGTCGTCCGAAAGCTTGCCGCGGATACGGTTCGGATAGGGCACCAGGAAGGCTCCGCCGAAGCCAAAGCTGGCGTTGCCGTTCTGATCGTCCGGACCGCCGTTGAGTTTTGCGGCAGCATCGGCCAGCGACGGCGATGCGAAGACTTCAACCTCGCCCTTGCCGGGAATGTTGGCGGTGATCTGGAAGACGTTCATGCCACGGCCGGGGAGCACAACAGCCGACAGGAACTCGGACTTCTGTCCGTTGCTGGTCGGCTTCCGATCGAGCTTGACGATGTCCTGACCGCCAATCTGTGTGGGCGCGGCCGCGGCCGCGGGCTGTGATTGAGCCGGCTGTTCCGGTGGCGGAGACTGTTTGCATCCGGAAGCGAGGAGGAATGGCGCTACAGCAAGTGCAAGCGTGTACCTGGAGCGAATCAGCATCAAGGGCAACCTCTGATAGTCAGTTGTGGCAAACGTTTTCAGCTTGCAAGAATGCGCTCCGCTGAAAACAAAAGCGAGCCTATTCTACGCTGAATCAGAGCGTTTCGACCCGCAGGCGTGTCTGTTTAGAATTGAACTGATGCCACCAACTACATCGGGCGCTGAGAGCGCTCTCGCCGAGCTGAATGGGCGAATTATTGCTTGCGAGCGGTGCACGCGATTGCGCGAATACTGCACGGAAATCGCCGCGACGAAGCGGCGGGCGTATGCCGATCAAGACTACTGGGGACGTCCGGTGCCGTCGTTTGGCGATCCCGAGGCAAGGGTACTCATCGTGGGGCTCGCGCCTGGTGCGCATGGATCGAATCGGACCGGCAGGCCGTTCACCGGAGACGGCTCCGGGAATTTTCTATACCCGGTGCTGTACAAGACAGGCTTCGCTTCGCAGCCAAGCGCGACGGACCGGAACGATGGACTAAAGCTCAGAGACATGCACATTACGTCGGTGGTGCGCTGCGCGCCGCCCGGAAACAAGCCGCTGCCGAGCGAACTGGCAAACTGTGCGCCCTATCTCGATGAGGAGATTGCCGCGCTCGAGAATCTGCGAGTAATCGTGTGCCTGGGGAAGATTGGATTCGATGGAGTCCTGCAGCACTTCGTGCGGACCGGACTGCTGATGCGACGCGGTGAGATGAACTTCGCGCATGGAGCAGAGTATAAGCTGCCGCACGGACTGACTTTGCTGGCGAGCTATCACCCCTCCCTGCAGAACACGAACACCGGGAAGCTGACTGAGGCGATGTTTGTGAAGATTTTTGAGAGGGCGCGCCAGATTGCGCGTACAAAATAGCTTTGTTTTGCTGATTGGAGCGGGAGACGGGGATCGAACCCGCAACCAACGGCTTGGGAAGCCGCTACTCTACCATTGAGCTACTCCCGCCCGGCAAGCCTGTAAAGTCAGAGTAACCCTGAGGGCCGCAGAGGATCAAGGCCAGCCAGGGGACGCAGGTGGTTTCTGACCGGCGTCAATGCGCCAAGAGCTGCGAGATGCGCGTGCGGTAGCCTCGACTCATGGGGACCTTCTGGCCGTCCTGCATCAGCACAAAGGACTCGCCTTCCTGGGAGTCGGTTCTTATCTCCTTCACATGCTGCAGATTCACGATGGCGGAGCGATGCACGCGGATGAAGCAGTTCGGATCGAGCCGGGTTTCGAAGTGAGCCATGGTCTCGCGCAGCAGATGGCTCTCCCGGTCGACACAGATGCGCACGTAATTCTCTTCGGCGCCGATCCAGCGAATGTCCGTCACGGGCAGAAAGAGAATACGGCCTTTAGACTTGAAGACGAGCCGGTTAGCATATGGGCCGTCGGCTTCGTGCTTCTTGCTTCCGCCGTTTTCGTTTGAAGCGGCAATCTGCTGCTCGGCCCGCTCGAAGGCCTGCCTGAGACGCTCGCGCGAAAATGGCTTCAGCAGATAGTCGATCGCGTTAATTTCGAAGGCACGGATCGCGTATTTGTCATAGGCAGTGGTGAAAATGATCTTGGGCAAACGAATCTGGCGGTTCGCCGTTAGCGCAGACACAATGTCGAATCCATCCATGTCCGGCATGTGCACGTCGAGCAGGAGCAGATCGGGATTTGTGAACTGAACCAGATCGATTGTCTCGAGAGCATTTGCGCCTTCACCTACGATCTCGACGTTAGCCTCATTCTGAAGCAGCTGCCGAAGCTTCTGCCTCGCCAAAACTTCATCGTCTGCTATGACTGTCTTGATCTTCATAGGAATTGACCTGCGACTTAGCGGTTAGACGCGACGAGAACCCGAGCGGCAGCAACAAAATTGCCTGGACCTCGCCATCGGGGAATTCATTTAGCGTGAAGCCTTGATCGTTGCCGTAATGCAGTTCGAGACGAGCCTTGACGTTGGCAATGCCGACCCCGCGTCCTTCGTGGCCGGAGTCCCCGTTGATGGGAAGCCCCCGGCCCGAGTTCCTGACGCAGATTCTGAGCTGGCCACCATGGTTCTGCGCTTCAATTCCGATGAATGCTTCTCCCCGCGTCGCGGCGACGCCGTGGACATAGGCGTTTTCCATGAGCGGCTGAAGAATCATCGTCGGTACCAGCGCATCCAGGACTTCCGGATCGATTGCCACGTAGCTGTGCACTTTTCCGGTGAACCGCATCTGCTGAATAGCCATGTACATCTGGACGAACTCGATCTCGTCCGTGAGCGGAATCAGCCGTGCGTCGCCCCTGTCGAGAGTCATACGCAGCATGCTGCACATTTGTTCCAGCATGCGGTCGGCCAGCTCAACATCCGAATGCATGAGGCTCGAGATGCTGTTCATCGTATTGAAAAGAAAGTGGGGATTCAGCTGCATGCGCAGCGCGCGAAGCTGCGCATTGGTCAGCTCGGACTCGAGACGCATCTCCTTGAATTCCTTCTCGCGCAGGCGCTGGTAATAGCCCACGCCACGAAAGAGGAAGAAGACCACCCAGAAGATGAGGAGGTTGTCGACCAGTTCAGAATCAACGAAATAGACAAGCCGGTGCAGGAAAGTCCACGAGCGATTACCGACTCGGAAATGCCAGGTGCAGGCGACCCAGATTACTTCTTCAAGAATGCTAAGAACGATGCTGAGCGGAACGATGCAAGTCAGGATGGACTTGAGGGTGGCGCGCTGAAAGTAGTCGCGCAGCTTCCACCAAAGAATCCAGCAAATGGCGCCCCAGAGCAGGAAATGGATCGCCCAGAGCAGATACACCTTGCCGAACTGCAGGTTGTAGTTCCAGGTGCGCGCGCCAACCCACTCCTGGAAGGCAAAAAGAGCCGCTAACACCAGCCATCCCGATAGAAATACAACGGGATGCATGAATGCAGGACGTTGGGGTTCAGGTCGAATGCCCGGAGTGCTCAGTGAACATCAGCTCCCTTTGAAGTTTCAGCTTTTGCCAGCTCTGTAGAATACACCTCCGCGGCAGGAAATAATGCGGAGTCGTTGCCACCGCTGAAGACAAAGAGGTTTGCGTGAGGGTAGGCCTTGATCCATTCGGCAGCGGCCTGCTCGGACTGCTTTTGCTGGTCGGCGGAGAGTGAAGCGCGGATCTTCGCAATCTCATTGCGAACCACTGTGTCGGCTTCCTTGCCGCCCTGGGTCTCAGCGATCGTATACCAGCGATAGGCTGCCGACGGGTCACTGGGCACCTGTTTCCCGTCACGATAAAGAATGCCGAGAACCACCGAAGAACGCCACGAGCCGCCGGCCGCGGCTTCCTCAAGCAGCTTCAGAGCTTCACCGTCATGCTGCGGCAGCTCAGGATGATTCACCAGTATGAGTCCGAGTGAGTGCTTCGCGCGAATGTATCCTGCATCGGCCGATTCGCGTAAATAGCCTGTCGCCCGCTCGAAGTCGTGAGGATGATCACTGGTGACGGAGAAGAGCGTGCCCATCGCGTAGTTTCCTTCCGGGCTGTGATGCTGCGCTGCTTTGGCGAAATAGTATTCCGCCTGCGTCATATTTTTCTCGACGCCGATGCCAAGCATGTAAGCCATACCAAGATAAGCTTCTCCGTGCGCGTCATTCGCGTTCGCGAGGTCATTCAGAAGGCTCAGTGCCAGCTTTGTATCTTTCGGCACACCAATGCCCTGGATATACAGCACCGCGAGATTGAGCTTGCCCATATGCGAACCTGAGGCCGCGGCTCGCTGAAACCATCGAAGGGCTTGCCCTACATCCTGCTTTACGCCCGTACCGGTAAGATAAAAGTAGCCGATCTCCACCTGGGCGCCGGGATCTCCCTGGTCGGCAGCCTTCTTGTACCAGTATGCGGCCTGTGCGAGGTCGCGGCCAACACCGCGGCCCATGTAGTAGTCGCCGGCAAGTTCAAGTTCGTCATGCAGATGGCCGCCAGATGCCTTTCGGCGCAAATCCTGGACGGCTTTGTCGGGATCTACATTGGATGCAATCGTCGTCCCGGGAGTGTCGGAGAAGGGCTGACTCCAGGCAGATGAGTAAGTAAGTAAAGAAACGAGTCCGACTATCGCAACCGCGCTGCGTGCATTGGCTCCCCAGGTCATCGCTGCCTCCTGACGTGCTGTCATAGACAGAGCTTCTGAACATATGGTTACCCGAGGAAATCCATGCTAAGAGCAGTGCTCACCCCACTTAGGTGAATAGTTATTCGGAAATCCTCCCGCCTTGTCCCCGAACGAGCGGGATTTATCACAAAATTGAAAAAGTTTCAACGATGCTGCTACTTCACTTAGTCGCATGATTGCTTGCCCTAGTTAACGACTGATTCGGTACGACTAGGCAACTTATCATCCTGTACAACTGCTCGTCACAATTATTCGGCGGTCCATCCACACATTCAGAAATCTGGAATTGGCTCCGGCAATTATTCAAAAATCTGGATGAAACGCAGATTGCGGTGAGAAGCACTATTCGCTGTTGCTCGCAGGGTGATGCTTCTCACCGCCGGATAATGGCCGTTCGTCACATAGATTTGGATGGTGAAGAGTAAGGCGGCCCGCGTGCAGTGACCGCATGCAGGAGGCAGGACAAAATAACCATGCGTCCTGCAATAACGGAGACCGGCCACAAGGATTCAGGAGTTCGTCCCGGATCTTTTTCGAGAGCACGACGCGTGGACCCGCAGTCGCGCCCGCCGGTCTCTG
>JAFAKX010000099.1 GCA_019234945.1 Silvibacterium sp. | reverse complement strand
GAAGTTTCTCCGGGCTCGCTCTACGCGAGCGGACTGATTGCAGCGGGCGGGATCATGGGACTCCTCGGAGTTGCCCGAAAGCTGTACGAAGCGGCGACGGGAAACGAGATGCGAGTATGGTTTGCGCCGAGTTCTAGCCTTTATCAGCTTCTCTATCGCCAGCCTCTCTCGGTGGTGATGTTTGCGGCGCTGGCCTTCTCGCTTTATCACTTTGCGCGCAAGCCGCTAAACGGGAAATGAAGCCGCTCATGAGAGTTCATGGAAACGTGCAACGGTCTCGGGCTTAGGTGGTTTAGTCAGCGCGCTGACGAGGATCAGGCAGAGCACCGCTGCGAGCAAAGCGGGGAAGATCGCGTCGCGCTGGGCGATTACGGCTGGCAGATGGTTGTGGATGAAGGCTGAATCCCAGAAGACGGTGACAAATGTTCCGGCGGCGATGGCGCTGACGGCTCCGGCCGCGTTGGCGCGGCGGGAATAGAAGGCTGCGAGGATAGCGGGGGTTAGTGCTGAAGCGTAGATGGTGTAGGCGTAAAGGGTTTTCTTCAGGACGGATTCGGTACCCAACGCCTGGTAGAGCGCCCAGATGCCGAGCAGGACGACCATGAGTCGCGACACGATGAGCACGCGCTTGTGCGATGCGTCCGGCGAGATGTAGCGCACGAAGACGTCGTTGACGAGATTCGTCGCGGGGGAAAACAGGTAGTTGTTCGCGGTCGAGATAATCTTCGCGAAGATGGCCCCCATGAGCAGGGCGCCCAGCCACGCTGGCAGGCCGTGAAGGGCGGAGTAAGCCAGGATTTCGCGGGGATGCTGGGAGACTTCGCCGGACGGGAATCGCGCCGAGCCCACGATGGCAAGCGCGACGATGATGGTTTCGAGAATCACAGTGCCGATGATCCATCCGACGACGGCGACGCGCGCGTCTTTCTCTGATTTGGCGGAAAAAAACTTCTGATACATCGACTGATTGCCGAGCATCAGCAAGCACGTGGGTACGCTCAGCTCCAGGGCCTGGATAAGCGAAAGGTCGCCGAGGGCTTGAAAGTGGCTTGCCGGGAGCGCGTGATGCACGGCGCTCCAACCGCCGGCTGCGTGTGTCAAAACCGGGAACGCAATCAGCATGGTGCAGGTGGCGAGCAGGCCGATGACTACGTCCATGTACGCAACAGATGACATGCCGGCGATTGCCGTGAACACGATCACGAAGGTCGCGATGATGTACTTGCCGAAGGTCGCGCTGATGACGTCTGGAAAGATCAGGTGGAGGATATCTCCGCCGCCGATAAGCTGGTAGCTGGTAATTGCGGTGTAGGCAAACAGAACCGCGATCACTCCCAGCACGCGTGCGGTCTGGTTGTATCGGGCCTCAAGCAGGTCGGGAATGGTGAACTGGGCGAACCTGCGTGCGCGGGGAGCAATGAAGTAGATGAGCAGCAACCCGGCCCATCCGCCGCCGCCCTGCCACAGCGCGACAAAGCCATGCTTATAGGCGTTCTCGGCTCCGCCGAGCAGTGAGCCTGAGCCGATCCACGACGAAAGCAGGGTAAAGACGAGCACGAAGGCAGAGAGGGAACGGCCCGCGACGAGATAGTCTGCCTTCGTCTTCACCTTGCGAAGCCGGGCGAGCGATACGCTCATGAGCGTGAGGACAATTGCGCCGAGAACTACGGCGTAGAGTGGTGACATTCGTCTTCCTGTGTTGATGGGATCAAGCGGTACAGCATTTTCGGAATTGGTGTATCCCGAAACCATTGCTCAAAAGTCGACGCGACCATCAGGGAGCGGCGACCTGGCACACTTTCGACGGGACACAGTGATTCCGAAAATGCCATAAGTGTACGGGAGTTGGGTGCAGTTGTCAGGCTTTGGATGGGGTAGGGGCTCTCGCGGGCGATTTGCGAATATTGCAAGACGTGCGAACCGGCCAAGGAGCCCAGCGTGAGTGTTCAGACGACACGTTCGAATCGGCGAGATCACTTTTATCGGCAAAGAATCGAACAAGCTGGAAGAAGTCGATGCGGGTTTGATTCATTCAGGCAGAAAGCGTCTATACCGTATATCCCGATGCCAAGCGAGATTATTGGGAAAGAGAAGTAAGACCCAATTGGAGGGAATTCCACGGCCATTTCTTATGCGGCGAAACAGGCTTGTCTCGAAGAATGCTGACAAAGGCTCGTAACGAACACGTGAGACCGCACCCGCGCAATCAGTATTGATCCAAATGCGGTGAATAAATTCTTCGCCGGGAAATAACTTCCGTGTTCCCGTGATACGGCAACTTCGCAATTTCGAGCTAGTCGCCAATAAGGGCCGGCATCGGGCCGGACTCGGGTGAGTCATACCTCACCCTCGCCGCTTCAATTTTGGAACAGAGCTAGAGTTACACCCTGGAAACCCGGGCTTCATGTGAAAAGAATCACAAGCATGAAGGCCGTTGCGGCTGGATTAAGATGGATTCACAATGGGCAAGGTGCGTTGCAGAGCCATGATCGTGGCTGGCATTCTGCTGGTGTGCTGCACCTGTGCTTCTGCCCTCGATCCCTCGCTCGACATCAGCCAGTACGCGCACACGGCGTGGAAGGTCCGCGAGGGCCTTACGAAAGGCACAATCGTCTCAATTGCCCAGACGCCTGACGGTTACCTCTGGCTGGGCACGGAATTCGGCTTGCTTCGCTTCGATGGCGTTCGGAGCGTCCCCTGGCAGCCCCCCCGGGGTCAGCATCTCCCCTCCACTTATATTCGGAGGCTGCTGGGCACGCGCGACGGGACTCTTTGGATCGGCACTTGGAAGGGGCTGGCAAGTTGGAAGGACGGCAAGCTGACTGAGTACCCGGAACTTGCTGGGCAAATTATTTCTGCGCTCCTTGAGGATCGGGAAGGCACCGTATGGGCCGGCGGGCTGGCGTTTCCTCCTCCAGGGAAGCTATGCGCAATTCACGGTGGCACTGCTCAGTGCTTCGGGGAGGACGGCGCTCTTGGCCATGGCGTGGTCAGCTTGCTCGAGGACGGCAAAGGCAATCTCTGGATGGGAGCGCTAGATGGGCTATGGCAATGGAAACCTGGTCCGCCAAAATTCTATTCGCTGCCGGGCGAGCCGGACGGAATCCGAGGTCTGGCTGAAGACGATGACGGCACACTTTTGATCGGCATGCGCGGCGGAATGAGGCGACTCGTTGGTGGGAAACCCGAGCCGTATCCGCTCCCAGGCAACGTGCAGCATTTCGTAACCCGAAGGCTACTCCGCGATCGCGATGGCGGTCTGTGGGTCGGAGCTTCGGACCGGGGCCTTGTGCATGTACATCAGCGACAGACGGATGTTTTTTCGCTGCCTGACGGACTCACGGGCGATAACGTTTTGGCCCTCTTCGAAGATCGCGAAGGCAGTGTTTGGGCCGCTACGTTAAACGGCCTTGACCGCTTTCGCGACTTTGCCGTCACCACGCTTTCCGTGAAGCAAGGATTGTCGAGTGCCGCTGTCGGATCGGTTCTAGCGGACAGGGATGGAAGCGTTTGGCTCGGCACCTATGGCGGCTTGAACCGGTGGAATCACGGGAAGATCACGATTGCCCGTACCGGCAGCGTGAAACAAGATGGGAAACTCAATGGACTCGCCCCGAATTCTCTGTTTCAGGATGATCGCGGGCAAATCTGGATATCCACGAATGCCGGGGTCGGATACCTCGAGAATGACCGATTTGCTCCCATAAGCGGCGTTCCCGGTGGTCCCGTGCATGGCATCGCGCAGGACAAGGCGGGAAACCTGTGGATTGCCAACCAGGAAAGCGGTCTTTTTCGTTTGTCTGCGCGAAGTGAGGTCCAACAAATTCCTCGGGACAGGTTGCGACATAAAGATAACGCTAGCGCTCTAGCCGCTGATCCTGTGCAGGGTGGCCTGTGGCTTGGATTCTTTAACGGCGGCATCGAGTATTTTCGTGATGGTGAGGTCCGCGCATCGTTCGGTGCCGCCGACGGGCTGGGCGAGGGCAGGGTTAGCCGTTTTCGATTCGATCCAGACGGTACCGTTTGGGCCGCCACAGAAGGCGGACTCAGCCGCTTGAAGAACGGTCGCATTGCCACGCTGACCGGCAAGAACGGGCTGCCCTGTGATGCGGTTCACTGGGTGATACAGGACAACGACCATTCGTTCTGGCTCTACATGCCGTGCGGCTTGGTTCGCATTGCGCGCTCCGAGTTGGACGCCTGGGCCGCCGCAGCAGACAGGGATAAAGAGACCAAGCGGATGGTACAAGCCACGGTTTTCGACAGCTCCGACGGAGTAACAAGCCACGCGGGCATATCGCGTTTTGACTTCGGACACTTTCGACCTGGCGGCTACACTCCGCAGGTCGCCAGGTCCTCGGATGGAAAACTGTGGTTCTCGGCCGGGGACGGCGTCAGCGTCGTCGATCCCCACCACCTTCCCTTCAACAAGCTTCCGCCGCCGGTGCACATCGAGCAGATCACCGCTGACCGCAAGACCTACGACCCGGCTTCCACTGTGGGTGAGCGCCTGTCTCTGCCCGCGCGGGTGCGCGACTTGCAGATCGACTATACGGCGCTCAGCTTGGTCGCGCCGGAAAAGGTGTTCTTTCGCTACAAGCTGGAAGGCCTGGACAGCGATTGGCAAGAGGCCGGCAATCGACGGCAAGCGTTCTATACCAATCTGCCTCCCCGCAACTACCGCTTCCGCGTGATGGCTTGTAATAACAGCGGCGTGTGGAACGAGGCCGGGACATTCCTCGATTTCTCCGTCGCACCCGCGTATTACCAGACCGTCTGGTTCCGTTTGTCATGCGTGGCTGCATTACTGGCGTCGCTCTATGCGTTCCATCGACTGCGGATGTACCAGCAGGCGCGGCAATTCAACATCCGTCTGGAAGAGCGCGTCGCCGAACGAACGCGCATCGCGCGGGACTTGCATGACACGATGCTGCAAAGTTTTCAGGGCGTGATGATGAAGTTTCATACGTTAGCCCACATCCGGGAACTGCCAGCTGAAGCACGCGAGAGGCTGGAGGGTTTCCTGGAGCAGGGCCAAGAGGCCATCAACGAGGGTCGGGCTGCGGTGCGTGGGATGCGCTCCTCGGCGGTCATCCAAAACGACCTCGCCTGTGCCCTCGCCAGGGACGGAGAAAGACTCGCGGCAGAGCAAAATGCCCAGACACCCGTGGACTTTCATGTAGTGGTGGAAGGAGAGTCGCGAGATTTGCACCCGATCCTGAGGGACGAGGTGTACCGCATCGCCAGCGAGGCCACATGCAATGCCTTCCGGCATTCCGGCGCGGGGCGGATTAAAGTCAAAATCTGCTACGACAGAAAACAGCTTCGAGTGCTCGTCCAGGACAACGGAAAAGGCATCGACCCGCAGGTTCTGGATGGCGGCCGTGAAGGACACTTTGGTTTGGCCGGCATGCAGGAGCGCGCCAAACTTGCCGGGGGGAAGTTAACTGTTCAGAGTAAGCCCGATTCGGGTACGGAGGTCGAGCTGACGATTCCTGCCTCGATTGCATACGCCAAATTGTCTGCTCCACGTCAATCGGTTTTTTGAGAGACTGCCACCTTTTGGGCCCTCTAACCGGATGGTCGGCGATTACGGAAGTTTGTGTTGATGGCTCTTTTTAGCAGTTTAATCGGATGATGGGGGGTGCACTTTTCGCAGTTGCTATCGCCCTACCCGTCAGGCTTGAATGTCTTTTCGATGTCAGCCATCGTACAGCCTCTGACGCGCACCCGCTTGTTTCGTGAGTGCTCGCCTGAAGCAACTTCGATTGCGGAACGGGGCACGTCCAGCACGGATGCGAGCCAGGAGATCAACTGGGCGTTCGCGCGTCCATCGATGGGTGGGGCGGCGACGGCGATTTTAATGATGGTGTTTGCACCATCCTGCATCAGTCCAGTGAACTGAGTGCGCCGGGCCCGCGGCGTTACACGGACGAGGAACGACGCCTCGTTTGCCTTGTCGGCTTTCAAGGCCGGACCTCGCGTTTTCCAAACAACGCAGTCCCGATGCGCACCATGGTCGAGCCTTCCTCGATGGCTATCTCAAAGTCGCCCGACATGCCCATAGACAGCTGTGACAGATTGAGTCGGGAATGCCGCGCCGCCAGTTCATCGCGCAGCCTGCGCAATTGCCGGAAGCAGTTTCGGGCAGAGTCGGGATTCTCGTCGAGGGGAGCGATGGTCATGAGACCGCGTACGTAGAGGTGGGAAAGATCCGGCATCCGGTCGAGCAATTCGTCGAGTTCGTGTCCGGCGGGATCAAGTCCGGTCTTCGTGGCTTCGGGGCTCAGCTTGATTTCGAGGAGCACTGGAAGGCTGCGATTCAACTTTTGCGCAGCGTCGTTGAGCCGTTCGGCGAGGCGAAGCGAATCCAGGGTGTCGATAGCTGAAAACAGTTCGGCGGCTTTCGCCGATTTGTTCGCCTGCAAGTGTCCTATTAGGTGCACCTCAATCTGATTGAGGTGTACTAACTCGGGCCGTTTGCGCTCGAACTCCTGAACTCGGTTCTCGCCGAAAAGCGATACCCCGGCTTCAGCCGCTTCGAATATTGCCTCGACGGGATGCACCTTCGAGACGGCCATCAGTCGTACTTCCTCACGACGGCGGCCGGCGCGCCTGCATGCCTGTTCGATGCGCTCTTCGATGGCGGCCAGTCTGTCTTTGAATGTGGTCACAGCTCTTATCTTATCGGTGAGCTTGATCCGGCTCGGCCGCAATAGAAAACGGGCGGAATCCTTTCCGCCCGTCCCTTGTTTGTTGTTCTGTTGGCTCTACTTGTCGCTGGAAATCCAGGCTTTCAGATTGGGCTCCTGCAATGAACGAAGCTCGATGCAGTCGTTGATCTGATCCTTTGCCCTGGCCAGCGCCCGCTGAGACGCCGGGACCTGGTGGGTGGTGAAGAAGCTCACCACCTCGTCGCGCTTTTCCGCGCTGCAGAAGCTGCCGGCCCCGCTTACAAGGTAGCCACCCATCGAGGTCGTGAGTTGTGCCTTTACCCTGTCCCAGTTCTGTTGGATGTAGTTCCAGGCAAGATCGCGAGTGTCTGTGCCGCGCAACATGATGAGCAACTCGATGACCGAGTCCTGATTTCTTACGTTGCCGGACACGGTGTAGTCGAGGGAGCGCTTCTCGAGGGATGCATCCTTGAACTCTGCCAGAAGGTGAAGGCTGTCCTCCTGGAGCTCAGGATTGGTCGCCGTCTCAGCTACCTTCTGCAGGTGATTGTAGAAGGCAGCGTCTCCGTTGACGGCGGCTATTCCCATAGCGGTTTCCGCGAGCGTCGAGTCTACAGAATGCTGGTCGTTGAGATAGTTCTCCGCCAGTTCTTTCGCCTGTGCTATGACGCCCGGATCCTTGCCGATGGTGCCGAGAGCTCCGAACAAGGCGGCGCGCAGCTCCTTCTTTTCGGGAGTATCGTCTGGAGATGGCGCTCCCAGCCGGTCGAAGGACGGCTTGAAAGTCTGCCGGACCCAGGCTGAAAGAGCATCACGCTCCTGCTGAGTCGCCGCGATGCGCGAATAAATGGACTCGACGCTGCCAAGAGCAGTTTCGATGACCGTACCGCTGGGATCATCCTTCACAGCCGCAGCAAGATTGAGATAGTCTCCCACCGGTGCTATGTTCGCCCGCACCTGTGCCCACTCATCGCCGAGCAGGATAATGCGTTCCTCCGGTGTGAGGCCGGCCTCAACATTGGCAACGATTTTCGCGTAGATATCGGCCGGGTATTTGGTGCGGTAGTAGCCTTTGCCTTGTGCGTTGGCAAAGAGAAACGGAGTTACCGGTGTCGACAGTGATTGTTGAGTCTGAGAAAGGACTTTGCAGTTCTCGTTTTGGCCACCTGCCTTGAAGCAAACAGGGACCGACCATGTCTGCGCCTTGTCAGTCTTTGCGCTGGGGCTCAGAAAGAAGCGCTGCTGGCTGGCAGCGACGGTGTTCCCGCTGGGGTTTTCAAAGGTCAGGAGGGGCTCGCCGGGTTGCTCTACGAAGCTCTCCATTACTTTGTCTACCGGCTTGTGGCTGACCGCGGTCTGCGCATTCCAAAAATCCTCGGCTGTAGCGTTGCCATACATATGGGCGGCGAGATAGTTGTGTACGCCCTGGCGGAAGGTACCTTCGCCTTCGTAGTTCTCCACCATCAGCAGCATCGCTCCGGCCTTGCCGTAGGTAATGCCATCGAACATCTCGTTGATCTCGTCAGGAGTCTCGGCTTTGGCGCGAATGGTGCGCGTGGTGCGCTGTGCGTCGAGGTTCAGGGTGCCATTCAAGCCGGCGGCGACGTCCTGCGGGATGTTCCACTCCGGATGCCATGCCGCCACGGGCTTGTTTTCCATCCAGGTGGCGAAGCCTTCGTTCAGCCACAGATTATCCCACCATTGCATGGTGACCATGTCGCCGAACCACTGGTGGGCCATTTCGTGCGCAACCACGAGAGCGACGTTCTTCTTCGAGCCGACTGAGGCGGTCTTTTCGTCGATCAGCAGGTCAGTTTCGCGATAGGTAATTGCGCCAAAGTTTTCCATCGCGCCCGCTTCGAAATCAGGCAGCCCGATCATGTCGAGCTTGGGCATCGGGTACTTGATGCCGAAGTAGTCGTTGTAATAGTGGAGGACGAATTCTGCGGCGGATAGCGCGAACTTCGTGTATTCCACCTTGTCTGGAGTGGCGCAGGCGCGGATCGGGGTGCCGTCGCTTTCGCCCGAGGTGCACTGGAGGTCGCCAACCAGAAATGCAACCAGATAAGTCGACATCTTTGGCGTAGTCGCGAAGTGGATGGTGTGCTTGTTCGGGCCGGGGCCTGGGGTGTCCGCAACGATGTTGGTGTTCGAGATGGCGGTGTCGCCCTTATCGACAACCAGAGTGACGTCGAAAGTGGTTTTCATCGCCGGCTCGTCAAATGAAGGGAATGCCCGACGTGCATCGGTAGGCTCGAACTGAGTCACGGCGTAATTGCGCCGGGCGGTCTTGGAAAGGTAGAAGCCGCGCAGTTGGCCGTTCAGAATGCCGGTGTACTCGATCTGCAGCGTGAGAGGGCCGGCCGGAAGTGTGCGATCGAACTTGAACGTGGCCTGCTGCTTTGCCGGGTCTTCGGCCACTGTGGCCTTCAGTTCCGTGCCATCTGCTTTGGTGGTTACGCTTTGGAACTTGATCTCGGCTGCGTTCAGAGTGATCGAATCGGAGGGCTGATCGAGCACGACCGCAATCTTTTCGCTACCGCTAAAGGTTGCATCTTTGAGATCTGGCGTGAGGGTGAGCTGGTAATGCTCGGGATGAACGGTCTGCGGCAGCCTTTGAGCGTGGATCTGCCCGGCGAGAAAAGTCATGACGGCGAGGATAAGCCCCGCACCTAGAGGTCGTTGAAAGAATTGCATGGATTGTCTCTTGGATGAAATGGGCGGGCGGCGCGATCCAACACCTTCTTGGAAATACCGTGTCCCCTTGAAAAATACGCCAAGGCCGCCGCTCACCGTTGGTCGCGTCGCCTTGAACTCTGTGCCACTGGATACACCTATTCCAAAAATGCTGAACGCCGGAAACACCAGTCTTTACGATATCGCAAAGTGGGTGGCCGCTGCTTGCCGAGATTGTCCGCGCGGCTCGATTCAGTGGATCAGGACTCGCGGTAATTCAGGAGGATGAGGCCCACAATCATCAGGCAGAGCGGCCAGATCCAGCTTGCGATGCGAAGTACGAAGGGTCTTTGACCGGACGGTGATTCGTCGTGGACGCTGCGGAGTTCCAGCCATCTACCCCAGCCGGCGGTGGCGCCGAGCAAGGCGACCGGCGTATGACTCATTTCGGCAAAAAGTTCCTCCTTGATATTGCCGGTTGCGTGCGAATGAGTGAGCAGCAGCGCGCCGCCTGCAGCGCACAGAGCCGGAAACACAAGCGCCGCTTTCTGCGAATTGAGCCGGCCCGTTTCCACAGCCCACTCGAAAATTGCAAAGCAGGTAATCAGTAATGCATAGAGACGGTGCTGAAGGACATCGGATTCGGCGAACGTGGCCCAGAACGAGCGCGGCCCGAGCGGCCATGCGTCGGCATCTGCGCGAATAACAATGAAAACGGCTAGACCGATGAAGAGCAGGGGCCAGTTTCGTGCCCAGGCCTGGCCCTTGAATCTTGAGACTAGGGCCAGCGCTCCCGTCACCAGCACGATCAACCCAGCCCACTGGTGGTTGTACTCGGACCACTTCCGGCTCATGGCGTTGCCCAGGCTTCCGCCCGAAAACGACACATCTTCGAGATGCACCTTGAGAGGCGGAGCTTTGGGAAGCTCAGAGACTTTTGGACTGTGCAGGCCGGGAGATCTCCAACTCATCCGCTCAACGATTTCGTGCCTGCTCGGCAGATCCTGAGGCGTGAGATCGACGGCAGGAGCCTGGGATGTGATGGAAGCAGCAGCGAGGAGTGCGGTAAAGCCTAGGCCGATCTCAACCTCGCTGAATCGCCGCAGACGGATCAACGTCGGAGCGGCGTCAGATCGAGTGCTCCGCACGAGCCAGAAGTTGCAGCCGCCGAGCCCGAGAGCCAGAAGGAGAAGGTAAACCTTCGCGAGCAGCATCAGCCCGTAGGATGTGCCGTAGAACGCCTTCCAGGATCCGATTAAGAACCATGCCATGCCCACACCGGCCAGCACGAGGGCTGCGACGCTCACCATAGCCAATCTGGAGAACCGTTCGGTCATCGGATGAATCTTCCGCGGGTCCTCTGTCGCTCGGATAGTCACCAGCAGACTGGCCAGGCCTCCTATCCAGGCGGCTGCTCCGAGATGATGGAGGATCGTGAGGAGCAGCAAAAGCGGCCGGACATCCACGCGCGATGCGGCATGGCTGAGCGCAGTTGACGCGGCGACAATTGTGGCTGCGGCAAAAAGGGCCGCGCGGTCGTTGCCTCGTCGTGCCAGGAAGAAGATCGCGAGCGCGGCGACCACAAGGAGGCAATCGGCACGAAAGAAGGCGGCGTCGATGACGTCCCGAAATGCCAGATTCGAGACGCCAGCCATTAGCATGATACTGCTCTCTGCGACAGCCAGAAGTTGAATGATCGCCAGACTGAGCGCGAAGCGGGAGACGAATTTGCGCACGGCGTCACGTGCTGAAGGCTCTCCACTATTGGCGGGAGCCACGAAGAGCAGCACGATCACTCCACCCACGGTGAGCGCTTCGAGCGAAAGCGCTAGGGCTCGGAAGATAACAGATAGAAGATCAAAATCCTGAATGAGCCAAATCACTTTATGCCAGGAACCTTATTTCACGCTACGGTGAATGGGATTTGGCCTCGGGTTATATGGCCGTCCACGGCCAGTGCCTGCCAGCGCAAAGTGTAATTTCCCGGAGCCAGCTGGGCTCGGGCAGTCAACTCGTTTGGCTCAACCTGTTTCGACAGGGAGAGGGCTTTAACGGAACCGTCGGAAGTCATCACACTCAGACTGGAGCGGCTCCCGTCAACCCTGGAATTGAACTTGAGGTCGATATTGAGCGACGGCCCGTGGAGCGTTTCATGAGCCTTTGGAGTCGACGAGAGGAGAACCGCGTGGGCGAAAGCCAATGAAGAAGAGACCAGCAGGCTGGCCACCAAAACCGTGATGCTCAGAAGTCTCGTTTTCATATCTCGTAATTTCTTCAGCATATCGTTTAAGTGCCGGGGTGCTCAACGGTTTGCGAATCTCTAGAGAGATGCGGCCCTGATTGACTCTCCTGTTAACGCCGCAGCACGGGCTTCAGCATACGCGGCGGCTCCCATGAGAGCGCAACGGCTTTCGAGGATGATGCGTACGGGCATTCGGATAAGGAGATCACTGAGCCGGCCCTTATCAGTGAAGGCCTTCATGAAGGCTCCATCAGTCATCTTCTTCAACAGCTTGGGAGCAATTCCTCCGCCCAGGTACATTCCTCCTACGGACAGAACCTTGAGAGCAAGATTCCCAGCCTCGGCGCCATAGGCGGATGCGAACATCTCCAGGGTCTTCGCGCAAAGCTCGACTTTGCCGGCTTCTCCCAATTCTCCGATCAGGGCGTTCGGATCTTCGTGAAGCATCTTTTCCTTCAGCCATGCGGGCTCTTCCATTCCCTTTTCATCGCGGAGGAAGGTGTAGATGTTTCGCAGGCCCATGCCGGAGACCACGCGTTCAAAGCTCACGCGACCATTTAGAGTGCGCTGCAGATAGCGCAGAAGCTCAATCTCCAGTTCGTTGCGCGCGGAGAAGTCGCTGTGGCCGCCCTCCGACGCCATGGGGATGTGGATCTTGCCATTCCAGACGAGCGTTGCCTCGCCCAGGCCGGTACCAGCGGAGACGAGGCCCCGGTTTCCGACCGCGCTCGGATCGCCCTGGCTCAACTCGAATATCTGATTCGATGACAATTCGGCGATGCCATATCCGTTGGCCTCGAGGTCGTTGATGAGAAAGAGGTTCTCGATCTTGAGCTCGCGTGAGAGCTCGCGACTGTCGAGGATCCAGGGGAGGTTGGTCAGTTTCAGGCGGCCGCCGCGGACGGGACCGGGAACTCCAAAGCACGCGGCAGTTACGTCGCGGTTGTCGCTGCCGCACAGAAATTTTTCGACAATGGCTTCCAGGCCCTTGTACTCGCGCGCCGGAAACCTCTCTTCGCGACAGTGATGGAGGCGACCGTGTTCGAAGCTGTATAACGCCAGGTCGACCTTTGTGCCACCTACATCTCCCGCCAGTATCATTCGTTGATCACCGTGATCGTCATCGTTTGATCTCGAGCCGCCCCACGCCCTGTCCATCTGGGGGAGGCAGCAGCGCAGCCGCGTCCTTATCCAGCAAATACAGCAGCTTTCCGCTCTTCGGCTGGATCAGCTGCGAGGGGAACGTCTCAGGATCATACGGACCCTGGAGGACGCGATGCAATGGGTCTGCCTTTGACTTTCCCTCAATGAGAAAAAATATATCGGACGCCTCGACGATCACGGGCCAGGTAAGGGTTACGCGCCAGCTTTCTTTCTGCTGTGGAACGTGGTTGGCAATCGCAATCCGGGCCAGTTCGTGCAGCCCGGCGGTGTGCGGGAATAGGGAAGCGGTGTGCCCGTCGTCGCCCATGCCGAGCGCCAGCACATCGAAGCGGGGCGTCTCAGCGCCTTCCAGGCGGAAGTGATTGCGGATCGTGCTTTCGTAGCGCGCAGCACCTGCATCGGGTTCCAGCTCGCCTTCGATGCGAAAGACCTGCTCGGGCCTTAGCGGGACTTTGGTGAGCATCGCTTCGCGGGTCATGCGATAGTTGCTGTCCGGATGGTCCGGTGGGACGCAGCGCTCGTCGACCCAGTAAAGCTCGATCTGTCCCCAAGGCATAGCGCTCAAGAAGCGTTCAGCCGCATTGGCCAGCAATTCGAAAGTGCGCTGGGGCGTGTGGCCTCCGGAAACCGCAATCCGCGCTTTGCCCCGGGCCACGACTGCGGCCTGTGCTGCCTTCAGAAGATGCTCGGCAGCCGCTCTGCTTAAAGCGTCTGCGTTGTCGTAAACGCGATATTCAACTGCGATCTGCTTTGCCATGCGCTCCGAATCTACGGTTCAAATCCTGTGCCATTGCCGGCCGTCGCGACCGATGAGTCCATCTGCCGCCTTTGGACCCCAGGCACCGGCCTTGTAGTTGGGGAAGTCCCTTGGCTTTACCTTGGCCCATTCTTCAAGAACCGGCGTGTAGAGCGCCCAGGTCGCTTCGACGCCGTCGCGGTGGGCGAAAAGGGTTTGGTCGCCCAGCATTGAGTCCAGTAGAAGGCGCTCGTAGCCGTTGGCGGAGTTGACGCCGAAAGCTGTTGCATACTGGAAGTCCATCACCACGGGACAGACATTTGTATCCGGGCCGGGTACTTTGGCGCCGAAGCGCAGGGAGATGCCTTCGTCCGGCTGAATTCTTATCGTAAGGATGTTGGGCTGAATCTCATTGCATGGCCCTGAAGACGACGCGCGCTCAAAAAGTAACAATGGCGGTTGCTTGAACTGGATCATCACTTCCGTGACGCGTTTTGCCAGCCGTTTGCCCGCGCGGAGATAGAAGGGAACGCCGGCCCAGCGCCAATTCTCTATCTCCAGCTTGAGGGCTGCGTAGGTTTCAGTGTTCGATTCGGGATCGACGCGATCCTCCTCCCGGTAGCCCTGCACCTGCTGGCCGTCTTCCATGCCAAGCGCGTACTGGCCGCGAACGGTGTTTTCGATGGGGATCGGTTTGATGGCGCGCCAAACCTTTACCTTTTCGCCGCGTACGGACGCGGCTTCAAACGACACCGGCGGTTCCATGGCAACGAATGACAGCAACTCCATCATGTGATTCTGCAGCACGTCGCGCAACGCGCCGGCCTTTTCATAGAACGGGCCGCGCCCTTCGATCCCGATGCTCTCGGCTGCCGTGATCTGTACGTGGTCGATAAAGTTGCGGTTCCAGATGGGCTCGAAGATGCCGTTGGCGAAGCGAAAGACCAGGACGTTTTGGACGGTTTCCTTGCCGAGATAGTGATCGATGCGGAAGATCTGTTCTTCGTCGAAAACTCTGTTGACCTCGTCATTGAGCACTCTTGCCGACTGGAGGTCGTGGCCGAACGGTTTTTCAATAATTACGCGAGCGCGGCCCTTCTCCGGATGAGCCATGCCATGCGCCCCGAGGTGGTCGATGATGTCGGAGAAGTATTCCGGGGCGACGGCGAGATAGTAGAGCCGGTTGCCTTGCGTCCCGCGCTCCCGATCGATCTGCTCGAGCAAGTCTTTGAGGTCGGTATAACCCTTGTCATCGTCGAAGTTCATCGCGTGGTAGCTGACCTTCTTGACGAACTCGTCGATCACGGGGTCGCCCTTCTGGCCATCGCCATAGCGGAGAATGCCGTCTTTCATATCGTCCGCAAAGCTGGCCTTGAGGTCGCGTCGCGCCACGCCGACGATGGCGAATTCCTTTGGCAGAAGGCCTTGTTGCTCAAGATGGAAGAGCGCGGGCAGCAGCTTGCGCTTGGTCAGATCGCCGGATGCACCGAAAATGATGACAATGCATGGCTCGGGTATGCGCTCGCTGCGCGGCGAAACTGCCTGTATGTTTTCCGGAGCAATCTTTACTTCTGTGGTCGCCATAGAATCCTCCTTGCGCCTTTCACGAGTCTAATCCGGCATCGTAGGCTTCCGGTTGGTGAAGCCAAAATTATGCCACTTCCGCTACGATTCCCAGGGACGCCAGCTCGCGTTCAAGCTGCTCCGGGCCTCTATACCTGATCACATGGATGCCCAAGGAAGCCGCGGCTTCTACGTTCTGGGGACGATCATCGATGAAAATGACTTCCTCCGGATCGCACTGCAGTACCTCGAGAGCAAGGCGATAAATTTGCGGAGTCGGCTTGCGGCAGCCGACATAACAAGAGCTGAAGAAAAAGTCGAAGTATCCGCGGAGACCATATGTCTCGATCCGGTAGTCATTTAGTTCGCGGGCTTCATTGTTCAGCATCCCGAGGTCCACGTCCTGGCTCATCGCGATGTTCTCGAGAATCGCCAGGGCACTGTCCTCCAACACTCGGGACTCTGATTTCATCGCCCCGAAGAATTCCTCGGGCGTAAAGTCGCGCGGCTTCCAGAACACGGTTCGCTGCAGGTATTCGTCGACCGAGATCAGGCCCTTCTCCCATGCGTCGTTCGCGTCCGCGTGCCGGGTTTCGAACTCGCCCGGGTCCAGGCTGAAGCGCGACAAAACTCCTTCGCGTCCTGCGTGGTCCCAGCCATTGGTCAGCAGAACTCCGCCCACGTCCCACAAAATCGTGCTGATGTCGGTCATAGCTCGTCCTTTCCTGAGTGGGGGTGAGCGGGCTTCGAGCGATTTCTGAACTATCTGCTTGCGAGAGCTCCTTCGGCCTTTCGCACGCGGTCCACGAGAGCTTTGCCGCGATTGACGATATTCGCCACGCCAAAGCCCAATTTCTCGAGAGCGATTGCGCCGGGCGCCGATGCTCCGAAGCGCTCCAGTCCGATCACGTCGCCATGGCGGCCTACGTACTTCCACCAGCCGAGCGGGGCGCCCGCCTCGACGGCCAGTTTCGGGAGGTGGTCCGGGAAGATCGACTCCTTGTAATCTTCGCTCTGCTCCTCGAAGATTCTCCAGCTCGGCATCGAAACCACGCGGGTTGCGATGCCTTGCTTGCCGAGCTCGGTGGCGGCGTTCAGGGATGCCCATACTTCGGCGCCCGTAGCCACGATCAGCAAGTCAGGAGAATCGCTTCCCTTCTCGACGATGTAAGCACCGTGGCTTACGCCCTCGTAGATGGCGTGCTTGTCCGGATCGAGTACGGGCAAATCCTGGCGGGAAAGCGCCATGAATGCGGGCGCCTTCCGCTCGAGGGCCAGCCGCCATGCTGCCGTTGTTTCGTTCGCGTCCGCTGGACGGAAATCGGTCAGGTACGGGACAGCGCGGAGCATCATCAGGTGTTCGATGGGCTGATGCGTCGGGCCATCCTCGCCGAGGGCGATCGAATCATGCGTGAAGATGAAGAGCGAATGGCTGTGCATGATCGCCGCCATGCGAATGGCCGACTTGCAGTAATCGGAGAACGTAAAGAAGGTTGAGCCGTAGGGGATGAGTCCGCCGTGTGCCGCCATGCCATTCACGGCTGCGCACATCCCGAACTCGCGTACGCCGAACCAGATGTTTCTTCCTTTTGGATCGACGTGGAAATTACCGCCGTCCTTGAGGATCGTCTTGGTTGAAGCGGTCAGGTCCGCGGCGCCACCGATCAGCTCAGGTATGTCCTTGGCGAAGGCATTCATGATGGCATTGCCTGCGTTGCGGGTGGCCACTCCCTTGCCGCCGGCGGGGAAGGAAGGCAGCGACTTCTCCCATCCTTCCTTAAGTGTGCCGGCCTGCGTGCGCTCGAACTCCGCGGCCAGATCGGGGAACTGGCTCTTGTACTTCGCGAAGAGCTTGTTCCAATCCTGCTCATACTTTGCGCCCCGATCGATGATGGTTGACCAGTTCTTCTGCGCTTCCTCAGGCACATAAAAGAACTTGTCCTCGGGCCACCCCAGGTTTTTCTTGGTTGCGGCGGCCTCATCGGGCTTTAGAGCTTCGCCGTGAACTTTGTTTGTGCCAGCGATGGGGCTGCCGTAGCCGATCACTGTTCGGACGGCTATGAGCGAAGGCTTGTCGGTGACCGCCTTGGCAGCTTCGATGGCCTTGGAGATTGCGGCGAGATCGTTGCCATCCGCCACGCGCTGCGTATGCCAGTGATAGCCTTCAAAGCGTTTCAGAACATCCTCGGTGAACGACAGTTCCGTGGGACCATCGAGCGAGATGAGGTTGTCGTCATAGAGAAAGATGAGCTTGCCGAGTCCGAGAGTTCCGGCCAGGGAAGCCGCCTCGTGCGAAATGCCTTCCATGAGGTCGCCGTCACCGCAGATGCCGTAAGTGTAGTGGTCGACAATGTCAAGGCCGGGACGGTTGTAAACGGCGGCGAGATGTTTTTCAGCGATAGCAAGGCCCACCGCCATGGCGAGTCCCTGTCCGAGCGGTCCCGTTGTTACCTCTACGCCGTCGGTGTCGCCGCGCTCCGGATGGCCGGGGGTGATCGACTCCCACTGCCGGAACTGTTCGAGATCCTGGATTGAGACCTTGTAGCCGGAGAGATGCAGCGAGCCGTAGAGTAACGCCGAGGCGTGCCCATTCGACAGCACGAACCGGTCACGGTTCGACCAGTGTGAGTTCTTCGGATTGTGCCGCATGTACTTATGGAACAGCAGGTAGGCTATGGGCGCATCACCAAGGGGCGCACCGGGATGGCCGCTCTTGGCCTTGTCTACAGCATCTACGGCGAGGAATCGAAGGGTATTGATGGAAAGCAGGTCGATATCGGTCATGAAAACCTCATTTCGGGGTTCCGGGCTGGGCGCCCGTCTTTACAGTGTTTTTGATAGGCGTCTACAAAACACGACTCAGATTCCTAAAGGATGACTCTCCAGAACTGTCATCGGTTTCAAACCTTTTGCAGTTCGTAGGCGGAAATTTCGGGTCCGGCCTGCTCCTCCGGTTCGATTGTTACATCGTGATTGATGGCGTCCCAACGGTTTTGCATCGGCCAGAAAAGAGTAAACGAAATCGTCCCGGTCTGCCCGCTTCTCACCGGAATATCGGCGAAAGATCCTGCGTGGCCCACAGTTGCGCTTTCGACCGAAGTAACCGACTGCCAGCCGTCGGATGTCCACAGCACGCGAAAATGCTCCGCCGCCACGATGCGAAGAGTATACCCGGCGCGAATTTGCTTGATGGGCCGGCGCAGCTTAAAGATCTCAAGCTTTATTCTGTCTCGTCCGTTGGCGTAGCGCTTCTCAACGGGGTCGATCTTGTCGAAAACCCGGCCGTCGTGAATGGAGCGCAGCAGTTTGAGATACTCCGCGTGCGCCCAGACGAGCGGCATCGCCGAGCCTGCGGGGCCGCCGAAGACGAGTCCTTTTTTGTCGGGCTCGTCCCAGATCTGTTCGGGGAACATGCCACCCTTGGAAGCAAAATTCTCGAACGACGCAACAAGTGCACTGACGTCGTTGCCGGCAGCCAATTCATAATGTGCGCGCTCACCGGTAAGCAGCGGCCAGGCGCGTCCCTGACCGAACCCCGCAAACGGGCCGCCATCGTGACGCTGACCGTAGCCGTCGTGGTTATAGCGTCGCCAGCACGGGCCTTTCGGCGTATCGATCTTCAGAACATGGTCGATCACTTTCAGAGTATTCACGATCACTGGGTCGTCGGGACGCCGGATACCGTAACGCACCAGTTCCAGGAAGCCTGTGTCTACAACCTCGCGAGCCTCGAAATCCGCTTTCTCTCCCGGGCCGCGGTTCGCGATATGGACCATTTCTTTGCCGCATTCTTCATGGGCATACGGCTCGCCGCATTCCGGAGGCCGGATACGCATGTAATGGCGCTGCACGCCGGGCAGAAGCACGCCATCATTGGTCACCGTCCAGTCTTCCAGATGACTCTCGATCCAGTCCGCGTATTCGCAGAGAAAGCTCGCGAGCTCCGGAGACCCGTGCGCGTCCGCCAGTTCTGCCGCGCAGACGAGGCCCGCAATTACGGCTGCCAGTGTTGAAGGCGAGTAGCCCGCGTTCTCTTCCCAACGCTCCTGCTGAGTGATGGGCGAATAGCGCACCAGGAAACCCGCAGCCCGCTCAACGAACGGGAATACGTCCCAGTTGCCCAGCCCATCCAGTTTCCAAAGCCGCCAGGCGAGCATGATAGGGAACGCCACTTCGTCGAGCTGGATGCCGGTCCAGTATGGCGTTCCGTCGATCCAGAAGTTCTGGGCGAATCCTCCGTCGGGACGCTGCGTGCACGCGAGATACGTCAGGGCGCGGCGGGCTGTATCGACCCGCCCGCTGGCCAACAGGGCTGTTGCGCTCTGCACCATGTCACGGGTCCAGACAAGGTGATACCCGCCGAGGTCGTCATCGCTTTTCGAGTAGCCCCACGGGATCGAAGCCGATGCGATGAATGCGCCCGCATAGGTCTTGTCTTCGTGGGCGAGCACCACGTTGTGGCTGATCTGCAGAAGACGGCCACCGTCGTTGGAGTTTACCGCCCATTCGCGGGGACTTGCGGCACGGTGCCACTGCTCGATGAAGCGCTTGAGGTGCCTTTCGAAGGGGGTTCCCAGCGATCCGATCGTTGCCACAAGGGCCGCATGATGCCCTTCGCCGAAGCCGATCGCAATGGTGAAATCACTGTGGCGCTCTGGATCGATCTGGCCCATCACGGAGATGTTTCCATCGAGCGCCGAGCCAAACTCCCAATCCATGATCAGGTTGTGTTTGAGATCCTGCCAGCCGTCGCTCTTGCCGACATATCCGCAACTGGCGCGCACGAATCCGCCGACCGTCGCGAGCGCAAGAGAGGTTCCATTTTTCCACGCCACGGCTGCCAACTCGCCATTTACCCGCAGTGTGCGCGCCGAGTTTCCCGCCCCGCCGCCATCGACATGCGGAGCCAGCAGAACATACACGCTCAGGCGAGACAAAAATTCCTTATCACCCTCGAGTCGCGCCCGGATCAGGACAACCGGATAGTGTGGGTCGCTAATGATTTCTTTTATGAGTGTGTACCGGCCGTCGGAATCGTGCGAGGTAATCCGCACGCCCAGCGTATCTGAATCGATGTACGTACATTCGTGCTTCAGGTCACGCTTTTCTTCGTGGAAGAAGGTTTCTCCGTCCGTGATCAGAAATCCCATGTCGCGAATCTGCGGGCGGTCGATGGTTGGGTAGTAGATCTCGTTCAGAATGCCATGCGAAACGGTGTACCAGGCGCGGCTCGATGCCGCGTACGCGGTGCCCACCGTGTCTTTCGCCGCCGACGTCCAGCGTGGCTCCATGCCCGGTGCGCCGAACGCCTGGCCCTGACCCTCAACCCATGAATATTGTGGTAGCAACTCCGTCATCAATCGCTCCGTAATTTTCGGCGACCTGGTCAAATGCCCAAGGCCAGAACTCTACCCTAGAGAGATGAAACTTCCAAGAATGAGTTACATGTTTTCTGGCTTTCGCCCAGAGTCTACAGCACCTGCGAATTGGCTTCCGGGTCGGGATGGAACTGCACTTCGTTCATCGCATGGACGATCTCGCGGTTCTTCATAAAGTACTGCCAGGCGAAGCCGCTTCGTAGGTTTTCTGCCATCAGGACACTGACGCCCTGGTCGATTCCGAGAATATCGGTCGCGAACCAGTTCGTTTTGGGATTGAAAGCATCCACAAATCCATAGCGGGTCCATACGCGGTCACCCATTTTTTCCCGCATGCTCAACAACACATGAGAGCACTCGGCAGGGAGGAATGGCAATGATCCCGCGGCGGCAGAGGGCACGAGAGTTCCGTCCAGCGGTCCCATGGCCGGTGGACCACCCCATACCCGGTATCCGTTCCGTGAGTCGGACGCCGTGATTCCCCACATGTCCTGGTCAATCCAAGGGAACGTCTTGCCAAGAGTCAGGCACCACAACTGGTGGGTGCGCGTGGCGGCAATCGAGTTGGTGAAGTAGTTTGCGTGAAGGTCCCTGATATCGCGATAGTCGCACCAGGCGTGTGCGTATTGGTGAATGAACAGGGGCGCGACTCCGCTGATGTAATCGATGCCGCCGAACTGCACCACGGGCCGCTGCAGCGCGTTCCAGGTGTCGGCCGGGATGGGGTGCGTGGGGGAGCCGATTGCCATCAGGTACATGGTCATGAGCTCGGAATAAATATCCCAGCGATGGCTCAGAAAACCCTGGTCCGGAAGCCACCCCATCGAAAGGGTCGTGCCCCCGTTCAGCATCCACTGCCAATCGATTCGGCGATAAAACGTGGTCGCAAGGGCGGCGATGCGCGTGTTTCCTTCAAAGTACTGACGGCAGAGTAGCACTCCACAGAGCAGCAGGGCGGTGTCGATCGACGAGAGCTCGCTGCCAAACATGCGCTGGCCGCTTTCCATATCGATGAAATGGTAGAGAAATCCATGCTCGTGAGGGCATTGTTCAAGCAGAAAGGCCAGCGTTTTTTCGATCCTCGCTTCACAGTCGCCCTGGCGCAGGTAGTTTCGCTTTGCCGCGATGCACAGGGCGCTCAGCCCGAAACCCGTGGCGGCAATGCTGGCTACCCGGCTGAGCGAGCGGCCAGCCGCCGGAGCCCGATCGCGCACCAGCCCGCTCCTCGGGCTTGCCTCGTTGTAGAAGAAATCACAGCCACGGCCCACAAGATCATCGAGCAGGGTCTCAGCGGCCTTCGATACCTGGGTCAGTGGGCGGTTGATGAAGGCGCCGAGTTGTTGAGGATACTTTTGCGCAGCCTGTGACTCGGGCTGTGGTTCCTGTCCGGGCTTGACTTGGGGAGCTTGCGGCTGGTTCTGAAGGCCCTCCGCCATCGCCATTGCCGGCGCTCCCAGTGCTAACATGCCTGAGGCGCCTGCCGTTCGCAGCAGTTGTCGACGAGTTATCTTCGAACGAGCCAAGGCCTAATCAATTCTAAAAGCAGCGGCCACCAGAAATTCTGATGCCCCAAAAACACCGCATAGGGCAGTTTATCTAAAGGCTGCGATGGTCTCCAGCGAGCGTGGTCGATTCCTCGCTTCCTACGCCGAGATGTTCCACGCTACGCTGCGGTCGCAGATAACTGCCGCATTTTTAACCGAAGTCCCAAACAAAGTAGAGCACTCAACCCCCGGGCATTCCCGCGGTAGCCTAACCATTTGATTCAACGCTGCAAACCCGATCAGATAGGTTGGCCATAGCTTTGTGCTTGCAGCGCTCCATTACGCTGCCGCATCCATTATGATCGAGGACGCGTCCCCTGAATTCTGCTGGAACGGCGCGAAGATTCTGGTATGAGCAATCACGAGTGAAGGAGAAACGCTTTGGCATACGAAGTTCCACCATTGCCCTATGACTATGCTGCGCTCGAGCCCTATATCGACGAGCAGACGATGCATCTTCACCACGACAAGCACCACCAGGCCTACGTTACCAATCTCAACGGCGCCATCGAAAAGCATCCGGAACTCGGGAAGCACGCTCCCGAGGATCTCTTGCGGAACATCAACAGCATCCCCGAGGATATTCGCACTACAGTGCGAAATAACGGTGGCGGCCACGTCAACCACACAATGTTCTGGAACATCATGAAGCCGAACGGCGGCGGTGAGCCCACGGGCACGATCGTCGCGCAGATCCGCAAGGATTTCGGCGACTTCGAATCTTTCAAGAAGCAGTTCAATGAAACGACCGCCAAACAGTTCGGCTCCGGGTGGGGCTGGCTCCTGTGGGATAACGGCAAGCTGACGATCACGACGACGGCGAATCAGGACAGCCCGTTCATACAAGGAAAGTTCCCGATCCTCGGCAACGACGTCTGGGAGCACGCTTACTACCTGAAATATCAGAACCGCCGGCCCGAATATCTTGCCGCTTGGTGGAACGTTGTGAACTGGGACGAAATCAACAAGCGGTTCGAACAGGCCCAGAAATAGCCGAAGGAAACCGGAGCGAGGGTATCGGGAAACCGGAGCACGTTGTCCCATACCCTTTCCGGCATGTTGCAGCGCATCTTTCCGGGGCCAATATGTGTCTGAGAAGGTAGAGGATTCTAGCGCGAATGTACGTCTCTGCCTTTTGCCGCACCTTTGCTCTTGTTTCTGCCTTGTCGATTACGGCCGCCGCCTCTTTCGGCCAGCCCGCGCTCACCGCCGGTTCTGCTCACTATGGCATCTATCAAGATGGGAAAACCGTTGGCGAAGGGGACTACACTGTCCAGACCACCGCTAACGGATACTCCATCACGTCCCACGGCAAATTGAACCTGACGAAATTCAGCTATAGCTTCAGCAATACGCAGAGTCTTGACAGCAGCCTCAATCTGGTTCGGGATGAACTCAGCGGCAGCGTCAACGGGAGTGCCGTTACATTTACCGCCGCTTCGGACCCAACGGGCCGCCAGTTTCAGATCGGCGTATCCGCTAACAGCAAACAGACCCAAAACACAGTGGACCGGCACCAGCACCTGGTTTTGCTGCTCGATCTCGACCCGGCAGCTTATCTGCTGCTGAGTCGGGTGGCTACAGAGAATCCGCCAACATCTTGGATTCTGATTCCCAAAGAAGACGGCATCCTGGTCCCGTCGACCATTGCGCCCGGGTCCAGCGTCCGGGGACAGCTCAACGGTTCACAGATCGAAGTGCAGCACGCGAGGGTCGCTGTCAGTTCGGAGAACTCGATCGATGTCGATCTGTTTTATACCCCCGACGGCCAGGTGCTCGAGGCAGATCTTCTCCAGCAGAATTTTTCCGTCGTTCGGGATGGGTTCAAGTTGCTGGAGCATCCGAAGCCATCGGCACCTGCTCAACCAGGCAGTCGTCCCGGGAACGCCGCGCCGCAATATCCTGCTCCACAGAGCGCCCCGCAGCCGCAACAGCAATAAAGGGCCCTAGTGCATGCCCTGGGCTGCAGCCGTCTCCTCGGTTGAAGGACCTTTCATGAGGAATGGCAGCGGGATAGGAAACGCAACGATCATTCCGAATAAGAAAAAAGCGCTGATGTAGGCAAGTACGTTCGCCTGCGAATCGACGATTTGCTGCAGTTGTGCCAGATTGTAGTGGCACGCGGTCGCGAGGCTAGCCCCGCTGCGGCGGCCCGCCCGCTCCAGAGAGTTGAAATAGCGCTCGAAGAAGGTATCTCTCTTGTGCAGATGGGCGACCCGATCGACTCGGCTGACCTGTCGCTAAGCCGCGCGTTTTCTGGTCCGGGTTCGGGATCGCGTGGCAGCGGCTTTCTTGGCTGCCTGCTTCAGTCCTGTTTTGCCTTTGGTCCTTACCGCCTTCTCCGCAGCGTCATGGCGTTCCTTGCTGGTTCTCGACTTCGCGGCCTTTCGAGCCTGTCTCGAGAGAGCCTGATGTGAGGCGGTCGAGTGGGGCTCGCGCTGGAGAACTTCCTCACGCGCGCGGGACCTGCGGGCCGATGGCTTTTCGCGATCACCGGACTGCCCTTTCTCATAGTCACGTTCCGCGCTTGTCCTTGTACTCTCTTTTGCCTTGCCCTTCGCCGGAGGAGGCACAGGAATGCCAGCCCGGCGCGCTTTGCTCAAGCCGATAGCGATTGCCTGCTGAGGGGAACGGACCCCGTGCTTACCCTCGCGGACATGCTCAATCTCTTCGTGAATGAATTCTCCCGCCGCCGTCTTGGGCGACTTGCCTTCGCGCAGATCTTCTTTCGCTCGTTCCAGGGTTTCTTTCTCGGGCATGCTCGTCACCTCTTCCTGCTTGGATGAGGCGAATGCGGATCATGGATTTCTAGAGAGCGATACATGACCTGATCTGCGAGGATCCCTCTGCATAGCGGGTGCCCGGCAATCGGGATCGATTCTCAGTTTCCGGTTTTGGATCGCCGGCAAACTGGATCGTGGTGGACATCCTCCGCTTGGAGGATGGAAAGCTCAAGGAACACTGGGACGTGATCCAGGATGAAGCGACGAAGTCGTCGAAGAGCGGCCTTCCGATGTTCGGTTCGGTTTTCCGGATTGAGTGAGCCGGCCTGGCTCGCGCTGCAATCGTTCCAAACAAAAGTAATCTGGCTCGCGCGGTTCGCTGGTTTCATAATGGGCCGACTTTCCCACGTCGAAACAGACCTGTGATTTCTGTGCCTCCCGGCGCTCAAGTAGCACTGCGCGTCGTGTGCAATGGACCCGGGCTCGTTTTATCGGCGGGCAAGCGCATTTTCGGAGTTGATGTACCCCGAAGCGACAGATCAAGTGTCGATGCTACCCGGGCCACAGCGACAGATCTTCGTCGCTGGGGTGGACCATCAGGGAGCGGCGACCTAGCAAAACCTTCAAGGGACACGTGACTCCGGAAATGCCGAAGGGGGCGCGTGAGGAACCGGAATCGACTGATACTCGGACTGTGCGCATCGCTGGGGCTCTCGACAGCAGCCGGCAACATCCACGCGCAGAGCCAGGCAAGGCAGAGCTTGCGGGATTGGCATGCTCCGGCGCAGCAGCGGCGGTCGGGAAGATTCCTTGCGCGTCGGGCAGTCGGGCCGCAGCGGAGTTATCCGCGGAATGCCGCCCAGATGCTGGCCGAGGCGAGGGCGCAGCATCAGGCCATGGTGGTTCAGAGAGACACAACTGGCGTGAGCACGCCCCTGACAGCGCCGTGGCAGCCGCTGGGACCGGCGCAGGTGACGACATCGGCGTTCGGCGCGGTGACGGGGAGGGTGAGCAGCATCACAGCCGATCCGTCGGACCCGACGGGCAATACCGTCTACGTGGGGACGACGGGCGGGGGCGTGTGGAAGTCGGTGAATGCGGCGGGAAATTCCGCGGCGGTGACGTTTACTCCACTGACCGATACGCTGAGCCAGTATGCGGCGACGAACGTGGCGTCACTGAGCATCGGCGCTGTCACTGTTCAGCCGGGCGGCTCGGGAGTGGTGCTGGCCGGGACAGGCGATCCCAATGATGCAACGGATTCGTATTACGGAGCCGGCATTCTGCGGTCGGCGGACGGTGGCCTGACCTGGCGACTCATTTCGAACTCGTCCGATCCCAGCATCGGCGGCGTGGCGAACTTCAGTTTCCAGGGCAATGGCTTTGCGGGATTCGCCTGGAGCACGGCGAATCCGAATCTGGTGGTTGCAGCCGTTTCGCAGGCGGCCGAGGGCGTGGAGGTCAACGCTGCCATATCGGGAAGCAGCATCATGGGGATCTATTACTCTCCGGATGCGGGGCAGACTTGGTATCTCGCGAAGATCTCCGATTCGGCGTCGAGCGTCGTGCAGTCGAACCTGACAAACTTTACGACGAACGGCAATGCGGCGACGGCGGTAGTGTGGAATCCGATACGCCAGATGTTCTATGCCGCGGTGCGTTTTCATGGGTATTACCAGTCGCCGGACGGCGTCAACTGGAGGCGGCTGGCGAATCAGCCGGGGACCGGGCTGACAACGGTGTACTGCCCTACCAATGCCGGATCGACAGGTTCGCCCGCGTGCCCGATCTTTCGCGGCGCGCTTGCCGTGCAGCCAGTGACAGGCGATCTGTTTGCGCTGACGACGGATATCAACAACCAGGACCAGGGCCTGTGGCAGGATGTCTGCGCACTGAATGGCGGGGCGTGCTCGTCGGCGACGGTGACGTTTGCGAATCAGATTGCGGATACGGCGATTGAGGCCGGCAATGGCGACACGACGATTCAGGGGGCGGATTATGACCTGTACCTGGCGGCGGTCCCATCGCAGCAGGACACACTGCTGTTTGTTGGCACGGCCGATATCTACAGATGCAGCCTGGCGAACAGCTGCGCATGGCGCAACACGACGAATGCGGGCGGATGCGCATCGGCCGGAGTGGCGTGGGCGCAGCATGCGTTCGATGCGACGCTGGGCGCACTGGGGCTGGTGTATTTCGGCAACGACGGCGGGCTGTGGCGGACGACCGATGCCCTGAACCAGCAGCAGGCGACGTGCTCTCCCGACGACGCAACGCACTACCAGAACCTGAACGGAGGGCTGGGATCACTGGCGGAGGTCGAGGACCTGGCGAACGACGCGAACAATCCGCTGAACATGATGGCGTCCCTTGGGGCCTTGGGTACGGCGGCGGCGACTTCGAGTGTGACGACAGGCTCGTGGCCGCAGGTGCTTGACGGCGAGGGCAACTACGCGGCCATCGATCCCGCGGTTGAAGCCAACTGGTACGCGACGTCGATCTTCGGGGTCTCGATCAATCGCTGCACTGAGGGATCGGGCTGCAACGAGGCGGGCTTTCTCCCCGCGATCGGGAGCACGCAGGTGGGCGGAGACGGCGACCAGCAGACGATTCCAGCGCCCTGGATCCTCGACCCGCAGGACACCGCCAACGTGATTGTCGGGACGTGCCGGATGTGGCGCGGCCCGGCCACCGGCGGATCGGCCTGGACGAGCGCAAACCTGCTCAGTTCGATGCTGGACGGCGATCCGGGGCCGTACTGCGATGGAAATGCGGAGATCCGGTCCCTTGCGGCTTCGGGCAGCGCAACGGATGCGCCGGGAACGCCGGAGCAGATCTATGCAGGAATGGCGGGTCTGCTCGATGGCGGGGCGACGGTTCCAGGGCATATTTTCACTGCGTCGGTGACCAATTCTTCGGGCTCGACGACGGGCTGGGTGGACCTGTTTCACCGGCCGGTGGCCAATGGAGGCGCGTCCAACGGGCAGTTCAATCCGGGCGGATTCGACATTTCGAGCATCTATGTTGACCCGCATGATCCGACCGGCCAAACAGTTTATGCCACGGTAGAAGGGTTCACCGGGAACGGAATCGCCGAAGCGAAGCTTTACGGATCTGTCAGCGGCGGCGCAGTGTGGCAAAACCTGTCGCGCAACCTGCCAAATGCGCCGGCGAACAGCATCGTGATCGATCCGAACGACGCCAATACGGCGTATGTGGCGATGGACACGGGCGTGTACATCACGAGAAACGTCTGGTCGTGCGCGAATCCCACGATTAATTGCTGGAATGTCTTCGGAACGTCCCTGCCGAACGCGCCGGTGATTCAGCTGACCACCGTGAATGAGGGCTCGACATCGGTATTGCGAGCGGCGACCTACGGACGAGGCGTGTGGCAGATTCCGCTGGTGACGGCAGGAACGGCGATGACCACGGCAAATGCAAATCCGGCATCACTGAGCTTCCCCAGTCAGGAGGACGGGACCCAGAGCGCGACACAAACGATCTCCATCATCAATACCGGCAAGATAACGCTCAACGTGACCCAGGTGAGCAAGACGGGGGATTTCGCCGAGACGGATCACTGCGCGGGCGAAGCGGTGCTTCCAGGCGATGCGTGCACGGTGAATGTGACGTTCGACCCCGGCCCCATGCAGACCGGACAACTCACCGGGTTGTTGACGGTCTACGGAAACATTACCGGCGGTGGCCAGGTGACGGTACAGTTGAGCGGCACGGGAGTTCCAGGGCCGGCAATGGTGCTGACGCCAGCCTCGGTGAGCTTCCCGCAGACGCTGCTGGGCAAGACGGCGCAGGTCCAGAACGTCACGATTTCAAACACGGGCGGCGTTGCGGCGGGGCTGACCAGCGAGACGGTGACTGGCGACTTCTCGATCACGGCGAATACCTGTGGGGCATCTCTGCCGCCGGACACCGGATGCACGCTGAGCATTGCCTACACGCCGATGACTTCAGGCAACGAAACGGGCACACTGTCGGTGGTGGACAGCGCGGGAACGCAGACGGCGCAGCTCTCGGGCGTGGGCCAGTCGCCTGCTACCGACAGCCTCGCGCCGCTGAATCTCACGTTTGGTCCGCAGACGATCGGCACGGCAAGCCTCTCGCAGCAGGTAACCCTCACAAACAGCGGCGACCAGGCGCTCGCGTTGATCGCTACGCAGGTAAGCGGGGACTTTAACGCGGTGAATCAGTGCGGCCCATCACTGGCTGGCCACTCGATCTGCGCGATCGTGATGAAGTTCGTCCCGACGCAGGTAGGCCAGGAGACAGGGACGCTGATTGTGACCGACATGCTGCGCACCCAGACAGTGACGCTGAACGGGACGGGCCTGGCCCCGGCGGGGATATCGGTGGCGCCAGCTTCGCTCAGTTTTAACTATGGGGTGGGCCAGACGAGCCCGCCGCTCGCGGTAACGCTGACGAATAACGGCGGCGTGGCGCTGACTGGCCTGACTTTTGCAGCCACGGGAGATTTTGCGGCGCAGGCAGCATCGTCGAGCGGATGTGGAACGACGTTGGCCGTTGGCGCGAGCTGCCAGATCGGCGTGACATTTACGCCGAGCCAGGTGGGCGCGCGCACCGGGACGATGACGGTGAGCGCCGCGCAACTGAAGGCGCCGCTTACGGTGGCGCTCTCGGGCAACGGCGAGGATTTTGCATTGCAGGTCAGCGGATCGTCGTCTGCCGTGATCACCAGCGGGCAGACGGCAACGTTCATGCTTTCGATTGAGCCGGTCAACGGGTCGACCGGGGAAATTACGCTTAGTTGTCCGCAACCACTGCAGATCCAAAACGCGAGCTGCACCGTGAATCCGCTCTCATTGCCTTTAACAGGTCAGAATTCGGTGTCAGCAACGATGACAATTGCGACCGGGCAGTCATCGTCGAGCGCGGCAGCCAGGTATCGCGTCCAGGCGGGCGGGCGCGGGCTGGGGCTGATGTTGGCAGTCGTGGTGCCGATGGGATTTGTGGCGGGCCGGCGCCGAAGATGGACGGCCTTACCACAGGGGAGGCAAAGACCACAGGGGATCTTCCGCTGGTGGAGATGTCTCGCTCTCGCTGGGCTGCTGGGGCTGCTCATTCCGGCGGGGTGCAACCTGAACGTTACGTCCGGTAAGCAGAGCTTTGGAGGAGGCACGACTCCGCCGGGCACCCCGACACCCTCAGGCGTCTACACACTGACGGTGACAGGCACCGCTCCGGGGCTTAGCCGCACGGCCACGCTGACGCTCAAGGTAGAGTGATGGCAGAGCCAGTCCCAGATTGCCGATGACCACAAAGGGGTATCTTAGGGCCTCGGCGCTTCCGATAGCATGGTCGAAGAAGGACTTTCGGGAGCGGCATGAACGACACGGTGCTGGTGACGGGTGGGGCCGGCTTCATCGGCTCGAACTTCGTCCTTAACTGGATTGCGAAGACTCGATCGGCGGTAGTGAATCTCGACCTGCTGACCTATGCCGGGAACCGCGGAAACCTGCGATCGATCGAGGAGAATCCGCGGCATGTGTTCGCGCGCGGAGATATTGGAGACTCCGCGCTGGTTGCATCGCTGCTTCGCGAGCACAAGCCGCGGGCTATCCTGCACTTTGCGGCCGAGAGTCATGTGGACCGCTCGATCGAGGGGCCGGCGGCGTTTATCCAGACAAATGTTGTCGGAACATTCACGCTGCTCGAGCAGGCGCGGGCGTACTGGGCCGAGCTTCCGGCGGAAGACAAGCCGCAGTTCCGGTTTCTACATGTCTCGACGGATGAGGTATACGGGACGCTGGGGCCGGATGACCCAGCGTTCACGGAGGAAACTCCGTATGCGCCGAACAGTCCTTATGCGGCGTCGAAGGCGTCTTCGGATCACCTGGTACGGGCCTACTTTCATACCTATGGCCTGCCGGTGCTTACGACGAACTGCTCGAACAATTACGGGCCCTACCAGTTTCCTGAGAAGCTGATCCCGCTGATGATTTTGAATGCGCTCGAAGGCAAGCCGCTGCCAGTGTATGGCGACGGGCTGAACGTGCGCGACTGGCTGTTTGTGGGGGACCACTGCGCGGCGATCCGCGAGGTGCTGGAGCGCGGGCGCGCGGGCGAGACCTATAACGTGGGAGGGTCGAGTGAGCGCCGGAACATCGACGTGGTGACGACGATCTGCGACATTCTCGATGAACTGAGGCCAGATGCCGGTCCCGACGCGAAGATCGGCAGCCGGCGCAAGCTGATCACATACGTGAAAGACCGGCCGGGGCACGACCGGCGCTACGCGATCAACGCGGAGAAGATTACGCGCGAGCTGGGCTGGCGGCCGGAGAAGCAGTTCGAGAGCGGCATCCGCGAGACGATCGAGTGGTTTCTCGCGAATATGGAGTGGGTGGACGATGTGCGCTCGGGTCATTACAAGGAGTGGATCGAGCTGAATTATTCGGAAAGGCTTTCGGGTGGGCGGCCGGTTCTGGAGCGGCCCATCCTGGAGCGTGCGGGGCGATGAAGGGAATCATTCTCGCTGGAGGCTCAGGAACGCGGCTGTATCCGGTAACGCATGTGGTCTCGAAGCAGCTGCTGCCCGTCTATGACAAGCCGATGATCTATTACCCGCTCAGTACGCTGATGCTGGCCGGGATTCGCGACATTTTGATCATCTCGACTCCGCAGGACACGCAGCGCTTTGCCGATCTGCTGGGCGACGGTGCTCGTTGGGGCATTTCGCTGAGCTATGCCGTGCAGCCGAGTCCGGACGGGCTGGCACAGGCGTTCATCATCGGCAGAGACTTTGTCGGCGCGGACGCGAGCGCGTTGGTGCTGGGAGACAACATCTTTTACGGGCAGGCGCTGTCTGCGCAGTTGAAACGGGCAGCTGCGAAGACGAACGGCGCTACGGTGTTTGCCTATCCGGTACAGGACCCGGAGCGGTACGGAGTGGTGGAGTTTGACGGGCAGGGCCGGGCGATCAGCGTGGAGGAGAAGCCCGCGGCTCCGAAGTCGCGGTACGCAGTGACGGGGCTTTATTTCTACGACAACGATGTGGTCGAGATCGCGGCATCGCTCAAGCCATCCGCGCGCGGGGAGCTTGAGATCACAGACGTGAACAAGGCGTATCTCGAGCGCGGGCTGCTCGACGTGGAGATCATGAGCCGTGGCATGGCGTGGCTGGATACGGGGACGCACGAGTCATTGTTCGAGGCGGGGATGTTCATCCACACCATTGAGCGGCGGCAGGGGCTGAAAATTGCGTGTCCGGAGGAAATAGCGTACCGCTACGGTTACATTTCCGGCGAGCAGCTTGAGGCGCTTGCGGCTCCGGTGCGCAAAAGCGGATACGGGCAGTACCTGATTTCGCTGTTGAATGAGCCGCATTTTCCGGGCGGGCCGGTTTAGAGGATGCAGATCTCCGAGACCGGGCTGCCCGGAGTGCTGCTGTTAACGCCGAAGATTTTTTCCGACACGCGCGGGGCGTTCTTTGAGACCTACAACGAGCGCGAGATGCGCGAGGCGGGGCT
The DNA here is from genome assembly GCA_019234945.1 of Silvibacterium sp. Taxonomy (GTDB): domain Bacteria; phylum Acidobacteriota; class Terriglobia; order Terriglobales; family Acidobacteriaceae; genus Silvibacterium. Next base: position 3,137 of record JAFAKX010000099.1, on the reverse strand, counting down.
GCCGACGGAGTGGCGGCAGGACAACTTTTCTATTTCCGTTAAAAACGTCATTCGCGGCATTCACTATCAGATCACGCAGCCGCAGGGAAAGCTGGTGCGGGTGGTCTATGGCAGGGTCATCGATGTGGCCGTCGATATGCGGCGTAGTTCACCCAACTTCGGCAAGCATGTTGCTTTCGAGCTTTCGGGCGACAGCGGGATGGCGCTGTGGATTCCCGAAGGATTCGGGCACGGATTTGCTGTGCTGAGTGAGAAGGCGGGGTTCTGCTACAAGGTTACAGACTATTACTCACCGGCCGGCGAGAGAACGGTGCTGTGGGATGACCCGGCGCTGGGGATTGCGTGGCCCGTGGCCGCTGAGGAAGCGATCGTCTCGGCGAAGGACCAGCAGGGCAAGCTGCTCAAGGATGCCGAGGTCTTTGCGTGAGTCGCGTTCTGATTCTGGGCGCGCAGGGGCAACTCGGGATTGAACTGCAGAAGGCGTTTCAAGGCGCAGGAGAGGTGGTCGCGCTGGATCGGCAATGGTGCGACCTGGCCAGACCCGAAACAATCCGCAAGGCAATGGCCGAAGTCTGCCCAAAGATTGTGCTCAATGCGGCGGCGTACACCGCGGTCGACCGGGCGGAGTCCGAGCCGGAGCTGGCGATGCGGGTCAATGGCGAGGCTCCGGGGATTCTGGCCGAAGAGGCACGCAAGATCGGGGCGCTACTCGTGCATTATTCGACGGATTACGTCTTCGACGGATCGAGACCTTCCCCGTGGGTCGAGGGTGATGCGGTGAATCCGCTGAATACGTATGGGCGGACGAAGCTCGCCGGTGAGCAGAAGATTTCTGAAGTTGGCGGGCGCCATCTGATTTTTCGAACAAGCTGGGTTTACAGCCCGCACGGGGCGAATTTTCTGCGCACGATGTTGCGCCTTGGACGCGAACGCGAGCAGCTTCGCGTGGTAAACGATCAGATCGGCGCGCCGACGACGGCTGCCGCGCTGGCCCGTGCCACGCGGGCCGTGATCGATGCCAACGTTCAGGAAGTCTCGGGCATCTATCACATGACCTGCGCCGGCGAGACGAGCTGGTGCGGCTTTGCGCAGGAGATCTTTCGCCGCGCCGCTGCGCCGGAAGGCAGGCACTGGCCGGAGGTCGTCGGGATTCCGAGTACGGAATATCCCACGCCGGCGAAGCGGCCGAAGAATTCGCTGATGTCCAACTCCAAGCTCAATGCGCGGTTCGGAGTGGCGCTGCCGCAGTGGCAGGATGCACTAGCCGAGACTCTCGCCGGGATGAATCTCGGCTAAGGAATCCTTTGAACTATTTCCACCCGCCTGAACAAGGGCGTTGCCCTGAAGTCCCCAGTTGAAGTTGAAACTTCCTGGTTGCCGTAATTCGTCCGGAAGCCCATCAACGAGTGCCTCGAAGTTTCGCATCAATTGACGGGTCGATGGGACTCAATTTCCGAGTTGCTGACTGGACGTCAAAGTGACGGCCGATCATTTCTGAGCGCGCATTTGTGCGCTTCTGGGGATAGAGCGCAAACACCGCCAATTCCGTATCATTCTTCCGTTTGAAAACGGATTTCCGGCTCCTGGTCCGAAAGGTGGGTCGGGCCAGGAGCCGGGGTGGATGCGAAACCAGCTGTGCTGGTTTGCAGCAGCGGCTCCGCTGTTTCACGAGGGATGCGATTGATGTAACAGTTCAATAATCCGAGGCGGTGCCATCGAGGCATGTTGAATGCCGGTGCCTGACTACTTGGGCGGCGATGGCCAGGGGCAGCCCCCGACGTAGGTGCCGCCGTTGCTGCTGGGCACACCATATGCCGGAGCGCAGGTTATGTGGGTAAACGGCCAGCTTTCAAAGAAGGCAGGACGATAAACCCCCAGGCCGCCCTGCGATACCGGCGTGAAGAGCGTGCTCAGCAACTTCGAATCGGGTGGCTCGTACTCCCCAGCACTGGTGGTACCGCTATAGGGAGTACCCAGGGCGCTGATCCCCAACCAGGAGTAATCGGCCAGAATCGTTGAGGTACGCGGATCGTTCTGGTACAGATTGGTCGTATCGGTCGGATACGTGTATGGAACGTAAAGGTTGTCCGAATTGAAAGGTTGGATGACAGGAGTTACACCCGCTGGGCATGGGACGCCGTAGTCCAAAACCGCGTAAGACCATGTCTGTGCAAACAGCGGGGTTTGGCCCCATACTGGCTGATTCCATGGGTTGGCCGGCGGCGCGCAGTTATCATCACTCTGCGGCAGATAGCTGCCAATGGCATAGGCGGCGGGCATGATGCTCCGATACGCGGCCTGCTGAATCGCCGGCCCCATTCCTTGCAGTATCTGCGCGGTTTCGATAGAGCTCCAGGACCACGACGGATTCCCTGAGGCCAGCGCGTTGCCCAGCGCGCTCATCTTGCCCCAGTCCTGATAAATGAACTCGAACAAAGTTCCCGTGGTGTAGGCCTGTGCAATGTATTGATTGGCCGCCTGCTTGTCCAACTCTCCGATGGTCGAGGTTAGATTGATGGTCTGGTTCCCCTTCGGATCCGTCGTGAGGTTAGTGCCGAAATTGAAGAACGTATCGGCCAAACCGAAAACAGATCCGACCTCAACAGATCCGACCTCCGGTATCAAGCTGGCCAGGCCCAAAAACAGGTCCGCAAGGGTCTTGCCCAGACTCGGAGCCGGTGCGGTCTTCGGCGCCTTCGGTATAGTGGCCAGCACTTGCTGGTAGGCGCCCAGTTGCTGGGCGAGGCTGTAGCCTCCGCTGCCGTCCCAAAGGCTCGTCACATTATCGTAGAAGTTGCGAATATTGCTGACAAAAATGAACTCCTTGAGAAGCTGTGCGCGGACCACACAATAAGCCACGCCAGCGTTTTGGGGATTCATGCAATTCGTACCGTTCGGGCCTACCGTCATGCTCTCCAATGGGATCTCATACGTTGTGCCGATATCGATGTCTAAGTTGCCATACTGATTTCTGACGTTGCAGGCCGAGGTCCCGCACAGGTTTTCATTGATGTATTGGAAGGCGGCGACTTCGGCGGATCCGCTGGGATGCGGAAAGGCAACCGGGGGCTGGCCCAGAATTTTGTACAACTGAAGATTGGCGGTGCCGGTCGGATCGGCGTTCAGCGGACTGTACC
>JAFAKX010000091.1 GCA_019234945.1 Silvibacterium sp. | reverse complement strand
GCTGAATCGAGGTTCGCCAGTAAGAATTCCAGCGCTTCCGGTTGCATATTGCATCTGGCCAGGGTAGCCGAAAGTTGCCACGCGTCGTCCTGGCCATGACTCGACAATACAGCGTTGAGTCGATCCTCCAGGTCGGAAAGCGAGAGGGGGTCTGGTGGAGATATATCGGTCCGCATCAACGACGCCTCGAGGCTCTCGATCGCTGACTGCTGCGCATCGCTAGGATTTCGCCGCCCCAGCTCGAAGCTCGCATCCTTGAGCTTCGTCAGGATTCTTGCCAAATGACTCGTCGCACGTGTCGCGGCAGCGGAAGGATTATTGAGCTCGTGGGCAAGGCCGGCTGCCAGCTTACCCAGAGAGACCAACCGATCGCGCTGTTGTTCGATGCGAGTGCCTTCCCGAACCCTGTCGGACATCATGGCAACCAAGCTGGTGGTCAATTCCGGCATCTTCTGCACAAGTTCAGGGAATAGCGAGGCGGGAAATCTTAGCAGCCGGCCTTTTGTAAGGGCTCGCCCAGTAACCGTGAACTGCTTCATTCTGGAAAAGGGATACACCCCGCTTACATCGCCTGCGTTTATAGGAAGCACAACAGTGTCGCCGCCAAATTCACCGCGCCACTGAAAGACTCCTTCCAGGAAGACGAACATCCAATCGGCCGGGTCTCCTTGGTGAACAAAGATTTCTCCTGCTTGTAGAGCGATTTCCTGAACTTGACTGAGAAACCAATCAATTTGGTCGTTCGGCAGGTCCGAGAACACCGTTACGCGCCGTAATTCCGCTGCGTTGACCATGAAGACGCTCTCCCTCTTTGAAAATGCGCTATCTATTTCGAAAGTGATGGGGTCTTGCCATGTACGATCTGCAACCGGACCTTCGTGTTCGTTGCGCACCCATCGAGCACGGACGTAAGCATTGATTTATGATTGCAACTTCCCAGTCGCACGTCGAATCCCTTGAGGAGAGGTTTACGATGACAACCAACGCAAGTTCAGTGCGAAGCGCGGCGACAGGACCGGCCGACCTGCTCCATGCTGCCAACGGGCTTGCGTTGGTACGCGTGACGATTGGGGCCATGTTCTTGTGGGTTTTTTTTGAGAATCGGGGCAAGGGCCTCTACACACCCGGAGGCTATGCTGGACTGATTAGCTATTACATCAAGTCGAGTCACTGCCCGGATGCATGGAAATCGGTCATGAGCCTGGCGGCAAGTCACGCCGCGATTGCAGCTCCCATGCAGGCCATGACCGAGATTTCTCTCGGTATCCTGCTGGTGATCGGTCTGCTCACCCGTCCGGCCGCGTTCGTGGCTTTTCTGTTTCTGGGCAGCCTTTGGATTTCGGAGTTTGGCACCTCGTGGATATGGGAACTGCTGGTTGCGGTGCTCGCATCGCTTGGGCTCTCGATTGGACGCGCCGGCCGGAGATGGGGTGTGGACGCTTGGCTGTCGCAACGGTGGCCATCTTCTCCTTGGTGGTAATTGGGCCAGGCTCACGTGCGAGTGTCCGTCATCATTCCCACACACAATGAGGCTCAGGCGATCGCCCACGTCATTGCAGACCTCCCGGCGGATCTCGTCACCGAGATAATCGTTGTTGACAGCAACTCGAACGACGGCACGCCGGAGATCGCCACCAGAATGGGAGCCCGCGTCGTTAGGGAACCGCGCCGCGGATATGGACGCGCCTGCCTCACCGGGTTGGCCGCGGCAAATTCCCCTGACGTTGTAGTGTTTCTTGATGGCGACTATAGCGATCGGCCATCTGAACTGCCGGTTCTCTTGGCGCCAATCGCCGAGGGACGTGCGGACATCACGCTCGGTTCCCGCCTGCGGGAGAAGCGTTCTGCTGGGGCGTTGCCCTGGCACCAGGCGCTTGGTAATCGTCTCGCCGCCGGCATGATCAGATACCTCTATCGACTGGAAATCAGCGATCTCGGCCCGTTTCGCGCTGGTCGCGCAGATGTCCTGCGTGCGCTCGCCCTCGAAGAGACCACCTATGGCTGGGCGGTTGAGATGATACTCAAAGGCGCCCTGGCTGGATTCCGCGTGGTTGAAGTCCCGGTGAGCTATTACCCTCGTATCGGAAAATCGAAGATCGGCGGTACGCTCAAGGGCACGGCTGGCGCCGCTTGGTTCATTCTCAGCCTGACGGTACGCTATTATTTTCGGCACCGGAGGGCTAGGGCCCCCCGGTCCGCGTAACTGCGCCTTGATATTCGATGGAATCCTCAAGCCAGACCGTAGTGGCCGCGCGGAACAGCGACCGCGTCCTGGTAATCATGGCGAAGGCGCCGAGGCCGGGCACAGTAAAGACCCGCTTGACTCCGAGCCTTTCTCTTGAGGCCGTCACCGCCTTTTACCACTGTCTTCTGGACGACACGCTGGCGCTGGCGCGTTCTTTGCCCGATGTGGAAGTTGCCATCATGTGCCCGCAATCGGACGTAAACGATCTGGCCCAGTTGGCAGGCGACGAAGTGAGCGTGGTCGCGCAGAAAGGTGAAGGTCTTGCTGCAGGCCTCACTTCGGTATTCGCGCACTTCGCGGAAGTTCATCGGCGACGCACCATCGCCTTCAACAGCGACAGCCCACATCTGCCGCGTTCCGTTCTCGAAGACGCGTTCGAAATGCTGTCCGCACATGATTTGGTCGTGGGACCAACGCACGACGGAGGCTATTATCTCGTAGGGGCGAAGGCTGGGCATCCTGCGCTGTTCGCCCACGACAGAATGGGCACCAGCAGCGCGCTGGAGACGCTCCTGGCGCGCGCACGAGTTCTAACGCTCTCCGTAGGTCTCGCAGAACCTTTCTACGATATCGATGTAGTTGATGACCTGACTCGTCTGGCGGCGGAGTTACGTCTGGCTCCTGCAAGAGCTCCACGCACGGCGCGGTGGCTTAAAGAGTGGGAGCTTGTGACGGCACAATCACGGTTGGGCAAGGAAGAATGGTGAAGATCTCCCCCGCATGGAGAGTCTACATTCTCGGCGCCACGTCGTGTGTCGCGCTAACAATCTGCTCGCACAACTTCGCCGATAGGGGCGGGCCGTACTTCATGGCCTCCTTGACGCTTGCAGGCATCGTGTACCTCCTCGCAATCCGGGAGTTTTTCGCAACGCCGGTATTTCCCCGGCGCGTTGTCGTCATCGGGCTCCTACTCGCTGCCGTTTGGCATATTGAGTTTCTTCGGATGCCTCCGGAGGCCGATGAGGATATTTATCGATATGTCTGGGATGGACGCCTCCAAAGGCTCGGCTACAATCCCTATCTTGTCGTTCCTAGCGACCCTGCCGCCAAGGCGCTGCATACCGCGGAAACCCGCAAGTTGAACAATCCGAATTTACCGAGCCCATATCCAGCGGGGGCGCAGCTATTCTTCCGTGCCGTAACCGCCATTCACGAATCTACATTTGCATTGAAAGTAGCATTTGTAATTTGCGACCTGGCGATTGCTCTCCTGCTGCTCGATGTCCTGCGCCTCCACCGGCTGGGAGCTCACCTGGTTCTGGCCTACGCCTGGAACCCATTGCTGGCCATCGAAGTGGCGGGAAGCGGTCACGTTGACATTGTTGGCGCCCTATTTTTGCTGGTCTCCGCCGCTGCCCTCTGGCGCCGATGGCGGACGACCGCAGCCATCGGGTTTGGGCTGGCTATAGCAGTGAAATTCTTGCCGATTGTGCTCTTGCCGCTCTACTGGAAGCGAGTTCGCATTCGTGACGCTGCGCTGGCGGCAGCCGTAGTCGGACTCCTGTATCTACCCTTTCTTGATCACGGCCGCATTCCCATCGGCTCGCTGCGTACCTACGTGCAGAGCTTCCGCTTCAATGGGCCCGTGTTTGCGGCACTCGATCAAGTGGCGCCTCCGCAGTTGCTGGCCGGGCTGGCAATGCTCGTCGGATTTGCGACTGCAACCTGGCTAAGAAGGACAGCGTCCGAGTCGTCTCCGGAAGCATTCGCCTGGCCAATGGCAGCAGCTCTTTTGTGTGCACCCGCCGTGTTCCCATGGTATCTCCTGTGGCTGCTGCCATTTCTGACGTCGCCCTCGAACCTGCTGATCATCCTCTGGACTGTAAGCATTATTCCCGTTTACGTCGAATGGCACTTGCGCGCACTCGGGCGTCCTTGGGGACCGCTTCCTGGTTGGGCAATGCTGCTGGAATACGGAT
>JAFAKX010000044.1 GCA_019234945.1 Silvibacterium sp. | reverse complement strand
GGGGCGGCACCCAGGAAGATCTTCAGCCGCCCGCGCGACTCCCTCTGGGCTTCCGCCAGCAGGGCATCGGGTGAGGGCCGGTCTTCGCGATCTGTTTCAGGCATGGCGGGGGCATAGTACCGCCTGTTTTGTCAGGGGGATAGGGGGTGGGAGTTGGGGCCCTTAGCTTGATCGCCGCGGGTCATTGCTGGAATTCGACGCAGCCGCTTCCAAGGCCTGGATCCGGGCCTCCAGCGATTGGATCTTTTCCAGATCCCGTAGCTTGTCCAGCAGCCTGGGGATGCTGGCCTGCCATTGGGCGCGAACCTGTTCCAGACTCGCCAGTTTGTCGAGCGACGGCTTGTTCGCCAGAACTTCGTTCAATCTGGTCTCGATCTCACGAATTCTACGCTCTAGCTCGGAATATCCCGAGATGAGCTGATCGGGTGTCATGCCACTCATCTTCCAAGTATCAGCGTACGGCGGCATGCAGCGCGTTGATCGTCTTTATCGCATTTTCCTGGATCTTCAATTCGCCTTCCCGTGGCGTGGGTAGCAGATAGCCCATGCCGAACCCACCCCAGACCTCGTAATAGGGATTGTCGGGACTCCCAAGGGTCTGGACCTGGCCGGGGACAAAATCGAGATCGACGGAATGGACGTAGGGGCAAGCGGCCCAGCTCGCAGTTTTCATGCCCTCGCGACAGCCGGGATTGCTGGCGTCATGCATCAGGATCATCATCGGCTTTTTCGGAGGGACCGGGCGGTGAATGACGGCCTCGATGTCGCGCCGGACGCCTTCGGTGGAATGATCCGCGTCGATTAGAACGAAATCCAGCGCGATGTCCTTCTCCTCGAGCTCATTCAGCATATTGCCGACCAACCCTTCGGGTTGGGCGATTCGCAAATCGACATTTTCGGGGACTTTGAAGCGGTTGGGGACGTCCGGATCGATATCGAGCGCCCAGACCTTTTCGGCGAATTGGGAAATCAAGGTCAGACTTCCACCGAAATAGGTCCCGATTTCCAACGCGTGGCGAGGCTTTATGCGGGCCAAAAGGCCCGTCAGAGCCATTTTTTCCGCAGGCAACATAGCCCAGTTACCCGTAGCCACACCCGGATAGAGAACGTCATCCAGCATTTCCAACCCCCGACTTTGGCCCACTAGTCCGAATTTACCGGGCCATTGAAAAAAACTCTTCCGTAACAAAACCAACACAGACAGAAGAATTGCTTAACTTTGACCGATTATAACATCGATCCGTCAAGGTGCACACCCGCCTTCCCAACATGGGCATTGCATCCCCGGATCACGTTTACTCGGTATGCCAGCTTGACGCCTGCCGGGCAACTGTCGCATAACGCGAAAAGCAACGATTGAATGTGAGCCGAGGGGATGCGGGGGAAAATTCTGATCGTGACCAACTACTACCCGCCTTTCATGGTCGGTGGAGCGGAAGTGGTCGCGCATCGCCAGGCCACGATGTTGCGCAAACGTGGTTGGGATATATGCGTATTCGCAGGGCGCGCGGCGGACGATTGGTCGGACGTCGGGAAGCTGGATGTCGAAGACCAGGATGGCATACCGGTATACCGGCTCAGTCATGCCTGGATGGACATGGGACGTAATTTCCGCAACCAATTCGCGAATCAAATTCTGACCAGCCTGTTGCATCTCTACAAGCCGGACTGGGTGCATTTCCATAACCTGATTGGATTGGGGACGGAATTGACTGCCATCGCGCGGCGGCACGGCGTCAAAATCGCTCTGACCCTTCATGATTACTGGGGGGTTTGCTATCGCGGCATCCTGCTGCGCCGCGACTGGTCGTTGTGCGATGATTCAGAGATGTGCGGATATGCCTGCGACGCTACCGTGCGGGCTGAGAACGGTTTCGACGTGCCGATCCGTCTGCGGCGTGATTATGTCGCATGGTGTCTGTCCCAGGCGGATCGGATCATCAGTCCGAGCCGCAGCTTGGCAAACGACTATAAGAAGCTGGGTTTCACCAAAGAGATCGAGCCGTTTACCAACGGCATCGACCTAGCGGCCATTCCGGCGCGCACCAGAAGCCCCAAAGCCAAGGTGCGGTTCATGTGCGCCTCCTATATTGGCGAACATAAGGGCATCCGTCAGCTCGTCGACGCGCTGAGGATCCTGGCGGCAAAGCCCGATCTTAAGGGACGGTGGCACTTTACGCTGGTCGGAGGCGGCTACATCGAAGAGGTCGTTCTCGCATTGGCCGAGGAACTGCCGAGCGAGTTCAAGTTCTTGGGCCGTGTTCCCCGCAGCAGGTCGCTTGAGGAGTTGAACAAGGCCGACGCGGTCGTGCTGGCCTCGATTTGGCCGGAGAATGAACCGGTCACGCTGCTTGAGGCGCTCGCGTCGGGTGCGGCTATCATCGCCACCGATCTCGGCGGCAATCCTGAAATCGTCGGCGGGGAGGAGGCCGGGCTGTTGTGCCGGCCGAGAGACGCCCAGGCGCTTGCGGACGCCATGGAGCAATTGATCCGCTCACCCGAGACGATCCACGGGATGAGCGAGTGGAACCAGCAGCGCGTCAAGAGCTTCGACGAAGAGAAGACGGTGGATTTTCTCGAATCGGTCTATCAGGCGCCGGTGCCGGATGCGGCGGCGGCCGAGCGCATCATCATTTGCGGGGGAGGCAATCCCGACGCCATGAGCGTTCAACTCATCGATGCCTTCGCCTTCCACCGGGAAAAGGGCGGCGTGCGCCTCCTCTGGCATGACTGGGCGGGCGACAAGGCTTGGGAGCAGGCGGACGGCTTCTGGTGGTGGGGCGAGGATTGTAGTCCCGACCAGCTGTTGCCAGCGTTGGCGCGCGGAATGCCCGTTTGCGTCCGCAAGAGCCCTGGCGCAGACCGTCTCGAAAAGCATCTGCCGGTGACGATATATCGCGACGAACGCTCCTTTCTGGCCTGGGCAGATGGTCTGACGTCCGGCCCGGCTACCGCTAAGGCGGACGTGCCATTGTTGAGACACTCCACCAGATTGCGCCCGCGAGCCGGATTCTACCTTCCATGCTGACGCCCCATATTCAGATTTTGAATGAGCGCTTCATCTCGCGTTATGGAGTGGACCGAATCCTGCTGCTTATGGCGCGTCACTTCACCGCTATGGGCGCCCGGGTGAGTTTCGGGTGCCTGCGCTACAATGAGGAGCTGTTCGACAAGGGCACGGCCGTCGTCAAGCTGCCCGCCTTCGAGGGCGACATTTTCGCGAATATCGACAAATTCATGAACGCCGAAAAAGCCGCGACCGACGGGATGATGGCGGAGTGGCTGACTGACAAGCCCGATCTCATTCTGATCGGCGGTTGGCCCTTTTTCGACCTCGCCGCGCGCGCCGGCTCGGTGGGCGTGCGAACGGTTTTCATTGATGCCGGCGCCGTGCCCCATACCGGCTATGGCGATTCTTCCCAGGCCATCCAGCAGGAATTGCGGCGTATCCGCGCACAGACTCTGCCTTTCATCGATAAGGTCCTGCCGATCAGCGATTTCATTCGCTTCTCGCAGACCGAGCCCGACCGCTGCACACCTGAAGGGGTTCGCACCATCCATCTCGGCGCCGACCATTTGCGCGAGGCCCAGCCACCGAAGACGGAATCTAAGAAGGCATCCAGCCTTCAGGCGCCAATTTTCGAGAACACCACCACAGGCAAGCAAAGCGCGCGCGAAGACTATAGAAGGCGGCTCGATCTGCTGAACGAGTTCGGGATGTTCGATTCGATCTGGTACAGGAAGCGGTATCAGGACCGCATCCCGGCGGGCCAGGACCCCAAGGCACATTTTCTGAATGTCGGCAGTTACGAATTATTGGACCCCGGCCCGTCGTTCAGTGCCGCCGCCTATCTTCAGCTGCATCCAGATGTGGCCAAAGCGGGGATGGAGCCATGGTTTCATTATGTGGTGCATGGGTACGCGGAAGAGCGCGCGACCTCGCCAGTTGCCGCCGCCGAGCGGCGCTATCCTAAGTTCTATCCGCTGCTTGAACGATTGAAGGCCCTCAAGCAGGCAGGGCGAAAACTTGTGCTGCTGGGAGGACGTTTCGAGGCCGGTGGCTACAAGAATTCCATGTCGGCTGTGCACGTCACTCGTGGGATCCGGGACACGATCACCAAAGTGACACTGCTCGTACTCGAACAGTATGATCATCTTCCGCTGTCCGATGACATTAAAAAGAACGTCGAGGGAATCGGCAGCCCCAGCGATTATGAGCTTCTGGAGATAATCCGCCTGGTCGACCTGACCCTGTCGACCTCGTTGTGGGAGGGGTTCAATCTCCCTCTGGTCGAGTCCCAGTATGAGGGATGCCCGGTTCTGGCTTATGCCTGCGGTTCGCATCCGGAGGTGATCGCCGATCCCTGGTTCCTGTGCCAGAACGAAGCTGAAATGGCGCAGAAGGCAGTGACCGTTCTGAAGGGGAACATGCCGCCGATCGCGCGGACCAACCTCGAGAATTATTCTCACCGCTTTCCCTGGACCAAGACCCTGGCGGAGATCTGGGAGGAGGTTGACGACCTGCTGCGCGCGCACTCCGTGCCGGAACCCCGAGCCAGCCGCCGGCTACTGTTCCTCGACGTTGGCGCGATCGCCTTCAATGTGGCACATGCCGACGCCCTGCAGGCGGTGCGGGCGCTTTGCGCCAATCTTCTCTACGACCCCGCCCTTGAGGTCGTCTTCACGAGTTGGGACGAGGTGCAGCAATGTTTCACACTGGTCGCCGGTGATGACGCTGCGGGTCTGCACAGCCCGCTTTCGGCTCTTCCCGACACCTGGGTGCGCCGCGTCGGGATCGACAAGCTACTGATGGCGGCGGCGCAACGCTGCGTGCTGCCACCCGTGCTGCTGTTTCCCGTCGCTCCGCTGAGCGAGGCGCTCGCGCCTCGCATGGCGTGGGCGCGCAGCAAGGGGTTGACCTGCGCCGCAGTCCTGCATGATCCGGCGTCCGCCAACCGTCGCGCTTACGTCTCGGGGAATGCCTATGGAAAGGCCCCCGACTACTACAGCCATCTGCTGACGGTGGACGCGCTGATTTGCAAGTCGTCCGCTGCGCTGGAAATGGTTCTGGCCCATGCCGAGGAAAAGGGACTTTCCGCGCCGCCCTTCTCCGCGAGCGTCGAAGTTTCTCCACCGTTCGGCGGCCAGGAGCGCGTGCGGGACGATCCGGAACCGCCGGGAGACGAGGTCAGGATTCTAGGCGTCGGGGCGAAAGGATCGGCCGAGGGCGCCGAACGGCTGGTCAATGCCGTCGATCAGTTGCGCCGCCGTCTGCCCCATCGCCGGATTACGTTGACGCTGGTCGGGTTCGACGATTGCGATCTCAATCGTGACTTTGACGGTGGGGCGCTGCCGCATCTCGGCACGGTTTCCCGGGCGCAACTGCAGGATTTTCTGGGCGCGGCTCACTTTGCCGTCTGTCCGTCGCTGCAGGGCGGCATCGACCTGTTCGCGGCGGAAAGCCGGTGGATGGCGCGTCCCTGCCTGTTCCACAGCGAGGGACGCGGCGACGGCGCCTATGACGGCGGTTGCCTGGCAGTGGACATGCGGTCGGAGCGGGTGATGGGAAACGCCATGGCGGATCTGATCGAAGAGCCCATGCTCTATCGGCGTCTCGCGCGCGAGGCCGTCAGCGTTCCGCTGTCCGACTGGGCGAGTTTCGTGGACGGCGTCGCAGAAAAGCTTCGAGAGCTTTAGAGACAGAGCCTGGTGGCGCGCATCATCTTGAGAGGATGCGCGCGTAGCTCGTGCCGACGCTTTCCGGGCTGTAGCTGACCAGGGTGGCGATCCTGCCCTGCCGGCCCAATTGCTGACAGAGAGGCCCGTCAGTTGCCAGGCGCTTCATCCACCAGGCCGCATGGCCGATATCGGGCTCGGCCCAGGACTGGCCGGCTCCGAAGCTGTAATCGTCCGAGGTCAGCGGGGTCAGGCGGTAATCCACCAGCGCGGCGGTGCTCAGGGTGGTGAAGTCCAGGTTTCCCGAATGGCCGGTGGCGATGACCGGCTTTCCCAGCATCATCGCTTCGGCGAGGTTGCGGCCGAACCCCTCGGCGCGGTGCAGGGAAACGAAGCAGTCGCAGGCGCGGTAGAGATCCAGCAGGCGGCCGCGGGTCAGGGTTTCCGAGATGATACTGATTCGGTTGTCGCGTTCTGCTTCCGCCAGTAACGCCTGCCAGACAGGATGGTCATCCACTACCCGCATCGCCTTGACCACGAGCCCCACAGGTTCATCGAACCGGGGAAAGGCTTTGCGGAACGCCTCTATGCAGGCCATCGGATTCTTCCGTCCGAAACTCGCCAGCATGTCGAACGAAAACACGAACAGGAACCGGTCCTCGGGAAGCTCGAAGCTGGCCCGAGTCGCGCCGTCCGTGGCATCGACCGTCACCGCCGATGGCACATGCCGCACCGGCTTGGGGCAGCTTTTGACGAAGGCGTTGAAAGTATAGCGGCTGGCCGCCCAAAGCTCGTCCACCAGATCGTAGGCGTGATGCCATTGTTCCGGCCATTCCGGCAGTTCCCACGGCCACAGGCCGATATTGCGGCGGCCTTCCAGGATCGACGGCCCTTGCTTGGCAACCAGGAGCGCCATGTCGATCCCAGTCATGCAGAACAGGTTGGTGGAATAGGGCCGCGTCTCGCCGATCAACTCGTCCACGCTGCGGTCGTTCTGGGTGACCTGCGGACCGGGGTCCACATTGTAGATGGTGCAGGGAATGCCCGCCGCCCGCATGGAAAGAGCGGCCATGCGGACATCTTCGCCGATGCCGAACTCGCCGCGGGCGAAGCCGATCAGGTTGACGCCTTCCTGCGGCGCGGTCCGCACGGGGCGGGTGGTCCGCGCCGCAGGCTCGTCGAGCAGTGGTCCGAGCCCGGAAACCGACCGGCCATGGCTGCGATACCAACCCTGATAGCCGGCGCGGCCTTCCGGTGAGGCAAGGGGAAAGGCCGACTGCAGATCCGGGTGACGGCGCCACAGCTCCAGCATCAGCCTGGTGATGGGGCTGTCCGCGTCCTGTTGCACGGCGGGGTCGGCCTGGTTGAGAAAATCCCGCTGCTCCGGCGTCACCAGTCGGGCGATGTCCCATTCGGCGACCCCGTGGAAAAAGAACCACCACAGAAAGCCCTGCTGCCCCTCCCGGGTATCGATCGGGAAGATCTGCTGCAGGTCCGGGCGGTTCTGCCACAGATAATGCAGGAATTGGGTCAGGGGCGGTCCGACGTCAGTCCGCGCCGCCGGCGAAGGCTGATAGAGCACGTTTAGCGGGGGCGGAAAGGGCGGGGTGCCCAGCACCTCATATTCCCGCGGACCATACAGCGCCAGCCAGCTCGCCAGCTGGATCGGGTCGTCCTGGCACAGGCTGCGCAAGTCTGGCCGGGTCAGCCAAATGGTCTTCCACGCATTCTCGATGAGGAAGGGAACGGAATGGGAACTGGAAGAGGCGAGGGCGGCAGGGGGTGTGTGATCATAGGTCATGGCGCTGTCGTTCCGGTCCCGTCGTGAAAAAGTTGTGTTTTCTACCTTATCGCACTCTGTTAGTTACCACTAATCCGGGCCGCGCGTCCGGCAGAGTCTTATGTCAGGGCGTCGAAAAAGACTCCCATATCGAGATAACGGAGTGGTTCGGAAAATTGCTCCCGATATCGTTCGCGCCGCATTTCCAGATACGCATCGCCAGGCATATGCGAAAGAGACGCCTCGAGATTGTCCTGCTTGCGGATCAGAAAGTCGCCGGCCGCCAGATAATCAATATCCATGTACAAAAAGGATTCGATCGCATCGGCCACCGTTTCGACGATGGCCTCCCCATTCACGTTGAAGCTCGTATTGATGAGAATGGGCGTATTCGTGATTTTCTCGAAGGCGGAGATCGTCTCGTATAGGTCGGGATTGGTCTGTTTTTCGACCGTTTGCAATCTGGCGGTCCCGTCCTTATGCGCTACCGCGGGAATGAGTTTCTCCGCGCCGTCCTTGAGCCGGCAGATCAGCAGCATGAACGGCGAGTCGCAGTCGATGTCGAAATAGATTTCCGCCCGTTCCGCGAGGCAGGCCGGCGCGAAGGGGCGAAAGCTTTCGCGATGCTTGATCCGACGGTTCAGGATGTCCTGCATCTCCGGACGCCGCGGATCCGCTAGGATCGACCGGTTGCCCAGAGCCCGGGGACCGAACTCGGAGCGGCCGGCGAAGCGGGCCACGATGTCTCCCGAGGCGATCGCTTCGGCGATCTCACGGTGTATATTGGTCGATTTACGGTAGGTAAGGCCGTATTTCCGCAATGCAGCCTCGATCTGGTCGGGCCGGGCAGACCCGCCATAGAAGGAGGTCTTCATTCCGTTCGCCGGGCGCGCTCCCTGGGTGATGGCCAGCCACTGCGCTGCGCCAATCGCGGTGCCGTCGTCTCCCGCCGCGGGGTAGACGAATATCCGCTCGCACCCGGCTGTTTGGCGGATCCGCTCGTTCATCAGCCCGTTCAGGGCGACGCCGCCCGTCAGGATGAGCTGGCGTTCGCCGGCCAGGCGGATGGCCGCGCGAGCCAATTCGCAGCCTGCCCGCTCGATCGCCTGTTGCATCGAGGCGGCAAAATCGAAGTGCGCCTGGGTCAGTTCTGTGCCGGGTGTGCGTGGCGGAACAAGCTCTTGCAGACGCGACAGGAATTTTATGGCGACATGGGCAGTTCCATAGGGACCCTGCGCAATCTCGAACAAGTCGTTCGGCGCAAGCGTCACCCTGCCGTCCGCTGAAACCTGGATGGTGCGGGAAATCTCATCGGCGAGAACCGGCGTTCCATACGCGGCCATTCCCATGAACTTGTATTCGTCTCCAAAGCCAAAGCCGAGATGGTAGGTGGCGTACAGATAGAGAAGGCCCAGGGAATGGGGATAGGGCGTCGAGGAAATCTTCGTCAGCACGCCGTCTTCTTTAAGTGAGAACATGCTGACCGCGTCCGATTCTCCCTGTCCGTCGACGACAAGAATAGCGGCCTTGTCGAAGGCGGCGCCGAAGGCAGCCGATGCAGCATGGGCAAGATGATGGGGGACTTCGATAATGGGAATGAAAGGAATGACTTCCCTGAGGTAATTTCTTACCCGGGTCAACTTAACCGACCAATTATATCCAAAGGAAGATATGCGCTTTGTTTGTAATTGGTGTTCTTCGGGAACATGGTGTCGAATGAAGTC
>JAFAKX010000032.1 GCA_019234945.1 Silvibacterium sp. | reverse complement strand
AACAGTCCGGTCTCGAAGAGTCACTGCTCCACCTCATCAAACTGCGCGCCTCGCAGATCAACGGCTGCGCATTCTGCATCGACATGCATTGGAAGGACCTCCGCGCCATCGGCGAAACCGAGCAGCGCCTCTACGCTCTCGACGCCTGGCGCGAATACCCCTTGTACACCGATCGCGAATGCGCGGCCCTCGAATGGACCGAAGCCGTCATGCGTATCACCGAAGGCCACGTCCCGGACAGTCTCTACGAATCCGTCCGCCCTCACTTCACGGACAAGGAACTTGCCGATCTGACCTTCGCCGTCGCGACCATCAACGCCTGGAACCGCCTCGCCATTTCGGCACGAATGGAACCTGGAAAATACCAGCCCGCCAACGCACACTCTTCACTCCAGCCTGCATGAAAATGGACCGGAAACCCTGACCATCACCGGGCGGCAGAGTCCGTAATCGGACAGCCGCCCGTCAACCCCGTCAGCAGCCACTCGTTTCCCCTCAATCACATACGCGGGGAACAACCTGGCACTCCATATGCGTAGATAGTCTATGGGAGTGCCCCGCCGATGATCCTCTACAACCTGCGCCATGCCTTCCGCCAGCTGGTCCGCTTGCCGGGCTTCACCCTGACCGCGATCATCACTCTCGCACTCGGCATCGGAGCCAACACCGCCATCTTCAGTGTCGTGAACGCCGTCCTCCGGCACCCTGCTGGAGTCGATCACCCCGAGCGTGTCGCTGTGATGAATGTTTTCTACAAACAGCTGGCGTTGGATGTTCCCTTCATCTCGGTTCCCGATTACGCCGACACCGCATCCCTCAAGAATGTTGTCGAAGCAGCAGCCATGGAGAAAGCCGTCGGGTTCAACACTGTTCACGACGCGACGGTGGAGCATGTCTCGGGAGCCCAGGTCGGCTGGCAATGGTTCCAGGTCTTTGGCGCACGCCCCATCCTCGGACGCACGTTTGTTCCCGAGGAAGACCAACCCAACGCCGGCCCAGTTGCCGTAATCAGCTATGGTCTGTGGCAGCGCGTCTTCGGAGGGCGACGTGACGTCGTGGGACAGACCCTTCTTCTTGACCAGAAGCCGTACCAGGTCATCGGCGTAATGCGCAGCGACTTCGACTGGCCGCGCCGCAACGAAGTATGGGTACCGATCGCTCTCGGACCAAAGGACTACGCGCCAGACCAGCGTTACAACGAGAGCTATCAGACCTTCATCCGCCTCCGTCCCGGCACAACCATCGCGCAGGTGAACGCCGGAATTGCCGGCAAAGTTCGAGAGCAGATTCGCAGCGAAGGCGAACGATCCTTTGGAAAGAGTTCCGACTGGTCCTTCTACGCTTCGGAGCTTACGCAGTACGCCGCCGGCCCGCTGCGGAAACCGCTGTACGTCCTATTCGGAGTCGTCGCTCTAGTCCTGCTCATCGCTTCGGCTAACGTCGCCGGACTCTTTCTCGCCCGCACAGCTGCTCGCACCCGTGAGTTCGCCATCCGCACTGCACTTGGCGCCAACGCCTCCGCAATCGTCGGCCAGCTCCTTACGGAAACCATACTGCTCGCCGGAGCCGCCACGCTCATCGGCATCGCCGCTGGCCCCATCTTCGGCCGCATTCTGCTCTGGCTCATTCCTCACAGCCTCGCTGAGGGCTACGAGGTCCACATGGAGCCCTCGGTCCTAGCCTTCACCGCCTGCGCCGGACTGCTCACCTCGCTCATTGCGGGGATCGGCCCTTCGCTGCGCCTCCTCCGGCAGCACAAGTCACTCGATCTGCACGAAGGCGGGCGCCACACCACCGCCTCAGTTGACAAGCAGCGTCTCCGCAGCGTCTTCGTCGTCGGAGAAGTCGCGCTCGCATGCCTTCTGCTCACCGGCACCGGGCTTTTCCTGTTCAGCCTCCGTGCGCTCCAGCAGATCGACCCCGGATTCAACCCGCACGGCGTCCTGGACGCGTCCGTCTTTTACTCCGGCAACGACTTCAAGAAGGACCAGCCCCGACAGGCCGCATTCATCCAGTCCGTAATCGACAACCTCTCCGCACAGCCCGGCGTTCGCGCCGCTGCAGCCATCGACCCGCTCCCATTCGATCCAACGAACGGAGGATCAACCTCGTTCGGTATCGTCGGACGTCCAACCGCGCCCAACGATCCAGGGCCGCACAGCAATATCAGCAACGCAACACCCGATTACCTGAAAGTGATGCAGATTCCCCTCCTAGCCGGCCGCTGGATCTCCTCCCAAGATCGTGCCGACACGGAACCTGTTGTCGTCATCGACAGCCGCCTCGCCCACAAGTTCTGGCCCAACCAGAGCCCCCTTGGCCAGCACATTACTGGCGGAGGACCCAAACCCGAGGTCATCATCGGCGTGGTCGCGACCGTGCGCAACAATTCCCTCGAACAGGACACGAGCGATGGCATGCGCTATTACGCCTATGCGCAAACCCCCGATAATCGGACCGATTTCCTCGTCCGCACTGACGGTGATCCCAGCGCTCTCGCTCCTGCCATGCGCCGCGCCGTGAATGCCGCCGACAGCACACAAACAGTGTTCGAGACTCAGCCACTAGACTCCCTCGTCTCCGACTCGCTCGCCGGACGCCGTCTCATCGTGGATATGCTTGCCGCCTTCGCCGGGCTCGCGCTGCTGCTCGCCGTTGTCGGCATCTACGGACTCATCAGCTACGTCACCACCCAGCGCACCGTCGAAGTCGGGGTTCGCATGGCCGTCGGCGCAAAGCGCTCCGACGTCGTCCTCCTCGTGCTCCGGAGCGCCTTCCTGTGGGTCTTCACCGGGCTCGCGATCGGAGCCGTGCTCTCGCTCGTCGCCAATCGCCTGCTGCGCCAGTCCTTCGCCGCGTTCGGCTCGGGAGCAATCGAGTCCCTTGCCCTCTCGGTCGTTTCGCTCCTGCTCGTCGGACTCTTTGCAGCCTTTCTGCCCGCGCTCCGCGCAGCTTCTATCGCACCGGTTCAGGCTCTTCGAAACGAATAGGGGCAAATCGGGGTGCCCCGCCTTCGCGCCGAAAACACTCTGTGCTCTTTGTGTCGTTAGTGGTGAATTACTTTCCCCTGGCGCTGCACTCACCTAAGGGCCGGTTTGTGCCTTTGGACGTGAGACTTGGCGTGCTTTGCGTCTTCGCGGCCAAAAAGCGGCGTCTTTGCAGTGATTGTTTCCTCATCGCTAATGGCTAATCACTAATTCCCGCTCTCCGGCTTTCGCCCCCCGCTCAAACCGCTCCGCCAGCCGTCTCACCTGCTCCACCAGCTCCGGAGGATCCGTCACCTCAAAATCCACGCCGAACATGCCGATATACGCCGCCAGCATCTCCATCGAGTGCGCGCCAATGTGCACCATGCAGCGGCTCTCGTCGATCGCCTCCAGCGTTCCCATCGAGCACGGAACCAGCTCCGCCATCCGCTCCACCGACGCATGCAGCACCACGCTCGCCCGGCAAGGATACTGCTCATACGCGATTCCGCGGGTCACATAGGCCGCAATGTCCTCGGCCGGCAGCTTGCGCGGCAGAAACCGCCGCCCCGACAGCGCCGGCTTCTCGATCCGATCCACCCTGAATGTCCGCCAGTCCTCCCTGCCCGCATCCCACGCCACCAGATACCAGCGTCGCCCGAAGTTCACCAGCCGGTGGGGCTCAACCTGGCGCGTGCTCGCTGCTCCATCCTTCCCGCGGTACCCGAACTTCAGTCCATCGCAGTCGCGGCATGCCCCGGCAATCAGCGACAACACGGACGCATCGACCTTCGGCCCGCCATTCGTCACCGGGACAATGATCGAGTGCAGCGCCGAAATCCTGCGCCGCAGGCGCGACGGAAGCACTTGTTCCAACTTCGCCAGCGCCCGCACCGACGATTCCTCGATGCCGGCCACCCCGCCGCTGGCCGCGGTCCTCAGCCCCACAGCGACCGCAACGGCCTCATCGTCATCCAGCAGCAGCGGAGGCAGCGTCGCCCCCGCGCCCAGCTGATACCCGCCCGATGTCCCCGACGTCGAGTGAACCGGATACCCCAGGTGCCGCAACCGGTCCACATCACGCCGCAGTGTCCGCGACGTCACCTCCAACCTTTCCACCAGCTCCGCACCGGTCCAGTACCGTCGCGCCTGAAATAGCGACAGTAACCGAAGCAGCCTGGCCGAGGTTTCGAGCATGGCTCAAGTCTGCCACAATTCGCGGACCGGGGCTGTCCGCAACCTGTGGGATCATTCTCCTGTAGTCGATCCAGCCAGCGCTGCCCCGCTGTCACAAAAAGGACGGTTTCGCGATGAGCACCGCCGCGTCACAACCCGAGGGCAGCAACCGCGAACAGCACCCGACCCTTGACCTCACCGCCACTCATCACTGGGCATGCGGCATGCCGCTCTCTTACGTGCTCGAAATGGCCGATCAACGCCTCAAGCAGCACCACGAGGCCGCCCGGTCTGGCGTGATGCTCGACCCGGCCTCTAGCCGCTCCGGTGCGCTGGCTGACACCACATAGCCATCGGGAGCCCCATCCTCCGGCTGCTATCATCGGCCGATTGCCCACACGTCCCCCGCCAGGCCCCACCTCGCCTGCGCACACGCTGAGCAGAAATGGCAGCTTTATCAATTCCGGGGTTTCCAGGGGACCGCGGACGAAGTCTTGATCAGGTTTACTGCTTCCCGGTACTCTGTCCACGGCTCGTGGGACGCCTCCGGTCCGCGGAAAGGACAGAAGTCCACCCAGTTAGAACCTCAACCTGAACCGAACTGACTTTCAGCCCGTTTCACGCGGACCTCGGGCACACGAAAGGAAGTTCTGCATGCCGACAAAACGCCTCCCTGAAAACCCGAGTCTCGACCACCTCAAGCATCAGGCCAAAGACCTCCTCACCCGGCACTCCCAAAGAGACCTTGCTACCGCACAACGCATTCGCGAATTCCATCCCGACTTCCGCGACGCAACCGACAAGCAGATCTTCGCGACTCGCCTCAGCCTCAGCGATGCACAGCTAGCCATCGCGCGCGAATACGGCTTCGCAAGCTGGACGCGCCTCAAGCGCCACATCGAAAAACCCGATTCCCGCGACGCCCTCGCCCATCCGCACCACCAGAGAATCGAAGACCCGCTCTTCCGCCACGCCGTCGATCTGATCGATTCCGGCGATACTTCGGGCCTGTCGCTCCTGCTCAAGAAAAACCCCAGCCTCATCCGCCAGCGGGTTCTCTTCGAAGGAGAGAACTACTTCCGCAACCCCACTCTGCTTGAATTCATCGCAGAAAACCCTGTTCGCCGCGGCGTTCTTCCAGCCAACGTCGTGGAGGTAGCGACAATCATCCTCAACGCAGGCCCCGAACAATCAGCCCGAGACTCTGCGCTGCAACTGGTCGGAACCGGCCGCGTGCCTCGCGAATGCAAGGTTCAGATACCCCTGATCGAGACCCTCTGCATCTACGGCGCCGATCCCAACGCTGCGCTTCAGCCGGCCATTCTGCACGGCGAACTGGACGCCGCTCACGCACTCATCCGCCTCGGTGCCACTCCTGATCTGCCCGTACTTGCGGCGCTGGGAAGGACAGACGAATTCCTCGCGCTTCTTCCCGCATCCAGCGCCAGCCAACGTCATCTGGCGATGGCCCTGGCCGCTCAATACGGTAATGCCGACGCACTGCGCGCCCTGCTCGATCGTGGAGAAGACCCAAATCGCTACAACCCACCCGGAGCCCACAGCCATTCGACACCTCTTCATCAGGCCGCACTCGCGGGACGCCTCAGCGTCGTGCAACTCCTCGTCGAACGCGGAGCAAACCTCGACATCAAAGATCTGCTCTGGGAAGCCATTCCCGCTGACTGGGCTCATCACGCGAACAAACGGAAGATCGAATCCTATCTAAGAAAACAGCGCCGCTGAGATATGCGTTCAGCTCCTCTGTTCCTGAGCCCGGGCAAGCCACTCGGAGGGCGACACTCCCAGCTTTTGCATGAAGACTCGCGTGAGTGCTGTCGCATTCGCATATCCAACGGCGGGAGCGATCAGCTTCAGCGAATTCTCGGTGATGGTTTCAGTGGACTCTATACCGCTCTCGGGTTGGAAATGACGGTCGCTCGCGACAGCGATGTGCAAATCACGTCGGTCAGTCGGGAAAACCGGCAGCCACGACACTGAGACGCTCTGCGATCTTTGGCTCACTCCGTTCGCAGCGCTCGCGCCGGATCAACACTCGCGGCACGCCGCGCGGGCACAAACCCCGCCAGCGCTGCGACCAGCCCAATTGTCACAATGCCGATTACATAAACACTGGGATGGACAAAAGACACCCCGAAAAGCTCGCTTCGCACGGCACGCGCAGCAAACAAAGCAACTGGCAGCGTGACGGCAACAGCCCATCCCGTAAGGATCAGCGTCTCGCGAAGAATCAGGCCCACGACCGTGGCGCGGTGCGCGCCTAGAGCCATGCGAATGCCGATCTCCCTCGTGCGCTGCGCCGTCGAGTACGCCAGGATGCCATACAGTCCAATCCCCGCCAGCAGCGCTGCGATTCCGCCGAAGATTGCCGCCAGCAGAGCCATCGTACGCTGCGATGTGATGCTGTCGTCGATCGCCTGCGTCATCGTCTTCACATCGCTCACAATGAGCTTCGAATCGATGTTCGCCACGGCAGCACGAATGCTGTTTTCCGCCGACTGCGGCGCCTGCCAGGTGCGCACGTAATATGCGAGCCCAATGGGCTTGCCCATTTGCAAGTACAACATATAGCAGGTCGGGTTTGCCGGGTCGTGTACGGTGGTGTGTTTCACATCGCGGACAACGCCCACAATCACGGTGTCGAGTGCGGCACGGTTGGCGTTGCCCGAGCGGCCCACATGGCGACCCAACGCAGCCTGGGGACTGGCAAAGTAGTGCTTCGCGAAGCTCTCATTCACCACCGAGACCTTCTGCGAAGTCGCCGTATCCGAGGCATTGAAGGTACGACCGGCGATGAGCGGAATGCCGAGTGTCTCAAGGTATCCGGTGCTGACCCAGGGCAGTTCCACGTCGAACTCCTCGTCGCGCTTAGGTTTGTAGCCGCTCACGTCAACGTCGCCTGCACGATTGTTGCCGCTCAGATCCTCATCGTTGGTCGCCCCCACGGAGCGAATGCCCGGCAGAGCTCCGAGCCTTTCTAGTACGTGCTGCTCCACCGGAGCAACGCCAGCCGCCGGATACCCCGCCATCGCCGGCGCCAGCTCGAATGACAAAAGGTGCTCAGTCTCGAACCCCGGATTGACGCTGCGCAGATTCCGGATCGTGCACACGAACATGCCCGCGCCGACAATCAACAGCAGACTGAAGCCGATCTGCAGAGCCACGCAGGTCTTCCTGAATCTGAGAGAACCGCCCATCGCCGTTCCCGCCTGCTGCTTCAATGCTTCGGCGAGGCGTGGATTCCAGAACTGAACCGCAGGCGCGAGGCTGAACACTAGACTTCCCACAATCACTGCGACCGCCGTGAAAGCAAAGACTCGCCAATCGAGCATTGCCGTAAACGCCTGCGGATTGGGAGAATCCTGTGCCATCCAGCCAATCAACAGAGACAACGTTGCTGGCGCCAGAGCCAGCCCCAGGCCGGCCCCAAGCACGCCGAGCAGCAGGCCTTCGCATAGAAGCTGCCGCACGATCTGCCCGCTCGTCGCGCCGAGCGCATAACGCACGCTGAATTCGCGCACGCGATTCGCCGCCCGCACCAGCAGTAAGCTCGCCACATTCACGATGGCAATCGCAACCACCATCAGAACCATGCCCATGATGATGATCAACGGGGCCTGCACATCGTCTCGCAGCGGCGAGAATCCTCTCGCGCCCGCCTCAACGTTCAGGTGCGCATGATCAATGAACTCCTGCCGCGTCTTCGCCGACTGATCGGCGAGCGCCGTGAATTCCGCCGCGCGCACCGAAAGAAAAAGCGTGTTAAGAGAAGCCGCCGCCTGGGCGAGCGTCACCTCTGGCCGCAGCCGCCCCGCAATCGTGATCCAGTAAGACTTCCGATCATTGAGATAATCCCATTCCGGCTCGACCGTGCGCTGCATCGTGATAGGCACGTAAACCTGCGGCATGCGCCCCCACACTACACTCTGAAAGCCGGGCGCAGCTACACCCGCAATCGCGAACGGCGTGCCGTTGATCAGCAGATTCTTGCCGACAACCGGCGCTTCCGCCAGATGCGTCCTCCAATAATCGAAATTCAGCACCGCCACTGGATTCGCGCCCGGCGCCGTTTCGTCGCTCGCAGCAAACAGGCGCCCCACAGCGGGCCGCACACCAAGTGTCTGAAAATAATCGCCGCTGACCATCTCTACCGAAACGGCTTCGGAGCGGTTGTTCCACGTCACGCCTGCCGTTACTGGAGCCGATGCTACAAGCCCGCTGAGCACCAAGTTCTTTTCGCGCAGGTCGCGATACATCGGATACGAAAACTCGTACGTGTGGCCCTCGCTGCTGCCGCCTTCCGAATGCCGGTGTCCCGGATGCGACCCGGCAAAATTCAGCACAACCAATCGCGACGGATCATCGACCGGAAGTGCGCGCAGCAGAGCCTGGCTCAACAGGCTGAAGATAGTGCTGTTCGCGCAAATGGCCACAGCCAGCGTGAGGACAGCCGCGCTCGCTAGCCCCGGATTACGCAGCAGCCCGCGCAAAGCGAATCGCAGGTCGCGCAGCAGCAGTTCCAAGGACCATGACGGCCGCTGTTCCCGGCATTGCTCACGCACCCGTTCGCGGCCGCCAAACTCGATCGCTGCCTGGCGGCGCGCCTCAACTTCCGTCATCCCCGCGGCAACGTTCGCGTCGATCTGGCGGTCGATGTGAAACTCAAGCTCTTCGTCCACCTCGGCACGCGATCTGCCTCCAAACAGAAACCGCATCCGCGAAAGCCGGTCGCTCCACATTCTGTTCTCCTAGATTTCCTGCAAGACCAGGTTCACCGCGCCGCTGAGCCGGCTCCAGTTTTCGAGTTCGGCGTTGAGCTGCCTGCGGCCGGCGGCCGTCAGTGAATAGAAGCGCGCCTTGCGGTTGTTCTCTGATGATCCCCACTGCGCGCGAATCCAGCCCTTGTATTCCAGCCGGTGCAGTGCCGGATAAAGCGAGCCTTGCCCAATCTGCAGCACGTTGTCCGAGACCTGTTGAATGCGCTGCGCAATAGCCCAGCCGTGCTGCGGCTCATTCGCAACGGCTTTCAGAATCAGCATGTCGAGTGTGCCCTGGAGCAGATCAGCAGGCTGCGGCATCGTTTCCCCTCGACGTCCGACAAAACAATAGTTTTTCCTCTTGTCGATTGTCAAGGGGAGCAACTACTCAAGCCGAAGCGCCGCCATTGGATCGACGCGCGTCGCCTTCTTCGCAGGAATCCAGATAGCGCATAACGCGACCACGCTCAACAGCAGAGGCGTCGCCACAAAAGCGATTGGATCCCAAGTCTTCACGCCGAAGAGAAAGCCGGCCAGGAAGCGCGTGAGCCAGAAAGCGCCGCCGACCCCTACCCCCACACCGATGAGCGTGAATACCATTCCCTGACGGATCACCATATTTCGAAGATTCGACGCCTGCGCCCCAAGCGCCATGCGAACGCCTAGTTCCTGAGTGCGTTGCTGCACGGAATACGACATCACACCGTAGATCCCGATCGCTGCCATCAGCAAGCCGGCAGATCCGAAGACAGTCAGGAGCAGCATGTTGAACCGCTGCCGCGCAGTGTTCCGCGCTTCTATTTCATCCATGGTGCGAATATGCGCGACCGGCAGGCCTCCGCTGGCATCGCGCAGCGCGGCCGTGATCGGCGTAACCAGCGTCCGTGGATCCACCTGGCTGCGGACGATCCACCACAGCGGTGCGACCCCGGAGTTCAGCGCCGTCTCCAGGTCCGGCATCTGCGGCAGAGGGATGTACATGATCGGAATCGGATCGCGGTTAGGCCCCCCATCGTGCGTATCCCCGACGATGCCCATAACCTGCCGCGGCCCTTCGGCAAATGCCGGACCCGCACCGGGCCCGATCTGAATCCGATCCTTCAGCGGATCACCTTTCGGCCAGAACCGCCGCGCCATGGCCTCATTGATAATGACCACTTCGGGCGCAGCCGCATCGTCCTGTTCGGTGAATTCACGCCCTCGCAGCAGTGGAATCTTGAGAGCGTCGAAGTAGCGCCAGGAGATGGAATAAAAGCCTGCACCGCCGGTAAATGGCGAATTGCCTTTGGCGCGCCCGACCACATCGAACACCATGCCAAAGCCGCCCGCCATCGGCAAACAATTCGTTACGCCGACCCCAAGCACTCCCGGAACCGCCAGCACACGCTCCGTGCCGTCGTGGATCACTTGGGTCACCGGCGCTGTCTTCTGGAATCGATCGCCACTGACCGACATCGCCATGCTGATTACGTTGTGCGTCGCGAACCCCAGATCGACGGCCTGCAACTTCATGAACGTGCGAATAAGCAGGGCTGCGCCAATGACGAGCACGAGGGCGCTTCCTATTTCACCAACGACCAGAGCAGAGCGGAACTTGCCGCTGCGAAAGCCAAGGCCCGCACGGCTTCCGTTCTCATTCAGCGTCGCAATCAGATTGGGCCGGGACGCGCTGATCGCTGGCACAAGTCCGAAAAGAATGCCGGTCAGAATCGAGACGCCAAGCGTAAAGAGCAGCACATTCAGGTCGAGCGAAACGGCCGAGCCGTCCTCGCCGATGCGTGGAATATTGCCCGGATTGACGCTCAGCAATACGCGAACCCCGAGAAATCCCACAATGAGCCCAAGCACTCCACCGGAGAGCGACAGCGTGAGGCTCTCGATCAAAAGTTGGCGGATGATCTGCCCACGTCCCGCGCCCAGTGCGGCCCGCGTAGCGAACTCACGTTTTCTCGCCGACGCTCTTGCCAACAGCAGGTTGGCAACATTGGCACAGGCAATCAGCAGCACAAACCCCACCGCTCCCAGCAGCACCAGAAGGGGAAACCGCGTATCGCCAATCGTCGACTCCTGGAGCGAGACGACGCCAAATCCGCCACCCGGCGGAAGTGAGTTTTGGCCATAGGCCCGGCGGTACTGGTCCGCCGCAAGCCGGAGTTGCGCATTCACCTGTGGCAGCGTGACATCAGGCCGCAGCCGGGCAGCCACGGTGAAGTAATGCGCCATATCCTGTGAGTTCAGATCAAACTGGAACGGCACCCACAGATCCACCGGGACATCGGTTACAAAATTGCGGCCGATTACGCCAACAATCAGATACGGCTCGCCATCGAGCTGAATCGTTGATCCCACCACATTCGGATTCGCCCCAAAGCGGCTCTTCCACAGCCCATAGCTCAGAACCGTAACGCGGCCGCCATGCGGACTGTCTTCCTCTGCGCTGAAGGTGCGCCCCGTAACGACCGGGGCTCCGAACATCGCAAAGTAATCCGCAGATACATGCATGCCCTGCACCTGCTCGGGATGATCGCCGCCTGTGATATTCATCCCCGCGCCGCCCGAGTCATACGCCGCGACCTGCTGAAAAATGCCGGTCTGCTGATGCCAGATGTTGAACTTCGGTATGTTCGCACCGGGGAATGACCCTTGCGCGCTGGTATTCCTCAGCTCGACCAGCGCCTGCGGATCAGGATACGTAAGCGGTTTGAGCAGCACCGTATTGATCACCGAAAACACGGCCGTGTTTACACCGATCCCGACTGCAATCACCAGAATGGCAATGATCGTGAAACCCGGCGTCTTACGAAGTCCACGCAGCGCGAAGCGCAGATCGCGCCACGCATCTTCAATCCATGGGAGCGAACGATAGCGCCACACCCGCTCGCGCACGACACGCGGATTTCCAAAGCTCACGCGGGCCTGCCGGCGCGCTTCTTCCGGAGTAAGGCCGCGCGCAGCATTGTCATCCTCTTCGTGGGCAAGGTGGGATGCGATCTCCTCCGCCAGGTCTTCATCTTTCCTGCCGCGATCCCTGAAGCGCCGCAAGTTCATCTGCGTACCCTCCTGCCGTTAGTCGAACGATTCTCCAAGAATGAGAGAGATGGCACGGGTCATCCGCCGCCAGCGCCCCGTAGCTGCGTTCAGTTCCTTCCGCCCCTTGCCGGTAAGCTGGTAAAACTTCGCCTTGCGATTGTTCTCGCTCACGCCCCACTCCGAGGAAACGAGACCACGATCCTCGAGCCGATGCAGCGCGGGATAGAGCGATCCCTGCTCGATTTCCAGGGCGTTTTCCGACGTACTCTCGATGGCGTGCGCAATCGTGTGCCCATGCGCCGGTCCCATCACCAGCGTTCGCAGGATCAGCATGTCCAGCGTGCCCTGAAGAACATCTCCCGCTTCCGGAACCCTTTTCGCAACCACAGTCCGCGCGCTCCCCTCGAATGTCTATGCGAAGCATAGTACTCCACTCGAATGCCTATGGGAAGAGGCTGTTGAGCGCCGTTGTAATAATTTCCAGGCCGAAAATCCGCAGGGAACCGCTTCAGGCGAGTATGCGTATGGAGAATACAGTTCATTTGTCTTCCGAACCTCTGCGCGCTGCGAGCGGATCGAGGTCTCGTCTATGGATCTTCTTCACGTGTTGCTTCAGGATGTCCGCCATGCCTTCCGCCAGTTGCGAAAGGTCCCCGGCTTCGCCGTTACCGCAATCCTGACGCTCACCCTGGGCATCGGCGCAACTACGGCGATCTTCACCCTTGTCTATGACGTTCTGCTCCGGCCGCTGCCCTATGCCCACCCCGATCAACTGATCGTCTTGGAAGAGCAGGTTGCGGAGTTTCGTGATATTTATCCCCGCCTGCCGATGAATGCGAACCACTTCTTCAATTGGCAGCAGAACAGCCACAGCATGCAGTCGATGGCCCTCATGGAAGAAGCCTCCATGCCTCTCGGCATAGGCGGCCGTCCCTTGCAGACCGACGTGCTGAGCGCAACGCCCGGCATCTTCGCTGTGCTGAACATCGGTCCGCAGCTCGGCCGCGCCTTCACCGAACAGGAGGCTCAAACGGGCCACGAGCACGTCGTCCTGCTGACAAATCAGCTCTGGCGACAGCAGTTTCAGAGCGATCCCGGCATTCTCGGCAGAACCATCTCGCTCAACGGATTCCCCTACACCGTGATCGGCGTCATGCCGCAGTCTTTTCATCTGCCCGTAGTCGAAACCATCGCCGGACCCGACAAAGACCGCGGCAAACCAGTCGAAGCCATCGTTCCTCTGGCCCTTTCGAAAGACCGGCTCGAGGAGGCAATGGGAGATTTTGATTATTTCGGACTCGCCCGGCTCAAGCCCGGAGTTTCAGTTTCACAGGCAGATGCAGAAATAAACGCCCTGCAGCACACGATTTCAGCAGGTCTTTCCGCAGAAGAAAAAGGCACGCTCTCTGCCGTGCTCACCCCATTCCAGCAGGTGCTGGTCGGCAATAACCGTATGCCTCTCCTTATCCTGCTCGCGGCCGTAGCAGGACTGCTCCTGGTGGGCTGCATCAACATTGCGAATCTGCTGCTGGCGCGGGCCGTGGGCCGCAGGCAGCAGATGGCCATAGCCGCGGCGCTTGGAGCGCCCCGCCGCGAAATGCTGCGCATGTCCATGCGCGAGACCACCCTGCTCGCAGTTGCGGGAGGCATCCTTGGCGTTTTGCTCGCCGCTTTCCTTGTGCCGCTGATGCAGCACTACCTTCCGCCGCAGCTCGATTTCCGCGGGTCGCTGCATCTCGATTGGGCAGGTGCCGTGTGTGCACCCCTGCTCGCCGTCGCGGCAGCGCTGCTGGCCGGCGCAGTTCCGGCCTGGATCACTTCCGCCACACAGCCCCACGAAGTGCTGCACAGCGAGTCGAGACTTGCGAGCGAATCGCGCAGCAGCAAACGATTCCGCAGAATTATGGTCGCAGTCGAGGTCGCCGTCAGTGTCGCCCTGGTGCTCATGACCGGTCTGCTGACAGCGAGTCTCGTTCGGCTCATGCATACCGACCGCGGCTTCCAGACGGACCATGCGATAACCGCCGTCATCAACCTGCCCACAAAGTCCTACCCCGACAACAAGTCGCGCACGCCGTTCTATCGAGAGCTTCTCGCCCGCCTGCATCAGCTTCCCGGAATCGAGTCCGCCGGCGTGGTGAGCCAATTGCCCCTGGCGGGCGACACGTGGATCGACTCGATCCGCGTTACCGGCGATGCGCGGCCCGTCATGCAGATTCCCACCGAGCACTTCCGCTGGATCAGCCCCGGCTACCTTGAAGCCATCCATCTGCCATTGTTGGCTGGGCGTTTCCTGTCCGCAAGCGACGAAGGCAAACACTACGCTCTCGTTTCGGACCTGACCGCTCGCACCCTCTGGCCGGGCATGAACCCGATCGGCCTCCAATTCCGCCGCGCCGGATTAACCGACGAGGCGCCGTTCACAGTCATCGGCGTGGTCCGCGATGCGCGGACAATCTCGCTGGCGAGGCCCGATCCGATGATGGTCTACATGCCCTACTGGTATCGCACCGACATGACCGGCGGGCTTGTCGTGCGCACCCGGCAGGACCCGGCAACCGTCGCGGATGCGATTCGCAAGACAATCTGGAGCGTAGACGCTGATGTATCCGTGCCGACAGTGCGCGCTCTCGGCGGCATCATTGCGGACTCGGTCGCGGGCCGCCGTTTCGAGATGGATCTGCTGCTGCTCTTCGCCGGCAGTGCGCTGCTGCTCGCCGGACTGGGCGTCTACGGCGTCGTCACTTATTCTGTCGTCCAGCGCCAGCGCGAGATCGGTGTTCGCCTCGCACTCGGCGCGCAAAGGGCAAACATCTGTAGCCTTGTGCTGCGCGAGGGGCTCGCGCCTGTCCTCATCGGTGCATTTGTCGGGATCGGAGTTGTTGCTGCAAGCGCGCGCATCGTGGGAAGCCTCTTATTCCAGGTCAGCACGTACAATCCCGTCATCGTCAGCGCTGCGGTTTGCGTGCTTCTGGCCGTCGGAGCCATCGCCTGCCTGCTCCCCGCGCGCCGCGCCGCCACAGTCGATCCCATAGAGGCGCTGCGAGCCGAATAGCATCTCGGGAACCACGCATCACATCCGCCCGGAGCCCATTCACGACCCGTGTTTTGGTATGAAGATTCGATCCGATCCGACTAAGTCAGACTGGTATGCCTAGCCACGCCAACTTATTAGCTTCTAGAATTCGAGCTACGCTGCAAGCTGAGTCGAGCGTCGGCCCCCCCATATGATGTAGCGGATTGAAGCCGGCAGTGTCTGCGCCGGCCAGGCTGCTGGCCAGTGTCTGCCCAGCGTCCGCCCAGCGTCTGTGTGGAACGGCCGAAGAATGGCGCCCGCCGACTGTCGGTGTCAACCGGTAAAGGTGTCTGCTATTTTCGAAAGCGACCAATTTGTTCGGGTTTCAGGAATTCCAGGTGGCAACAAATTTTGCGATCCCGGGCGATGAACTCAGCACTTCGACCGCTTTGCGGCGACCCAGGAATTGTGTCCCGTCACGACAGATATGGCGAGTTGGGTGGGTGGTCAGCCTTGTCGTGCTGTTCTGCACGACGCTTGCGTGTCGCAAAAATCAGGACCGGTCCGGACCGGCCATCGAGTTCACGAGAGTTCCACTCGCAAGCCTGGGCGGTCCCGATCGAACAGACATAATCGAGGGCCGGGTGATTCGCGGCCGTCCGGGACAACGCATTGTGTTATTTGCACACTGGGGACCCTGGTGGGTGCAGCCGCTCGCTGATCAGCCTTTCACTGCTATCCAACCCGATTCAAAGTGGCGGAACTTGACGCATTTCGGGATAGAATACGCCGCGCTCCTCGTGGATGCGAATTACCAGCCTCCGGCGAGCACTGACGTTCTCCCGTCCACGGGTCACGGCGTAGCTGCGGTCGCGGTGGTGAAGGGCAGACTAGTGTTCTGGCAGACGCGGTGGTTTCTGCTCACGGCTATGCTGGCATCGGCAGCGATCGTTGCAGCCTTTTTCCGCTACCGAATGGTGCGGTTAGCGAGCGAGGAACAGAGGTTTCGGGAAGCGATCGAAACTATGCCGGCGATGGCATTAGTCGCTCGGTCCGACGGCTATTGCACGTTCGCGAACAGGGGTTGGGTTGAATTTACGGGATTGACTGTAGAACAGACGTCGGGATCAGGTTGGCAGGCTGCAGTTCATCCCGACGATCTCACTCGAGTTGTTGAAAAGTGGCGTGCGTCGCTGGTTTCGGGAGAACCTCTCGAGCACGAGTTACGCGTTCGTCGCGTCGCGGACGGAGCATATCGCTGGTTCCTGATACGCGCCGTGCCACTGCGGGACAAGCGTGGGAAGATCTTGAAATGGTGTGGCGCTGCGACGGATATTGAAGACCGCCACCGAGCGCAACAGCTCCAGGCAAATCTTACCCATATTAACCGGGTCAACTCGATGGGAGAACTGGTTGCCTCCATCTCGCACGAACTTCTACAGCCCATCACGGCCTCAGCCCTGAATGCCCAGGCATCTTTGAGATGGCTTCAGCACGACCCGCCCGATCTGACGAAAGTTCGCGAGCGGACAGAAAAAATCATCGAAGCGGCCACTCTTGCGTCGGAAATCATCGAGCGTCTGCGATCGTTGTACAAGAAGGCGCCTCCCAAACGAGAGTTAGTCGCGATGAATGAGGTCGTCGATGAAATGACCGGGATGCTGCGAAGCGAAGCCAGAAGACACGGAGTATCGATCCGCACCGATCTCAAGGACGACCTTCCAATGACGGTGGCAGATCGAGTTCAACTTCAGCAGGTGCTCATGAACCTGATGTTGAATGGCATCGAAGCGATGAGCGACACAGGTGGCGTGCTTACGGTCGAATCGCAATTAAGCGCACACGGCAAGATTCAAATCTCTATAAACGACACAGGCCCCGGGCTGCCGCCCGGAACGGCCAACCAATTATTTGAAGCTTTCTTTACAACGAAACCGCAAGGCAGCGGCATGGGCCTGTCGATCAGCAAGTCGATTGTTGAGGCGCACGGCGGCCGTATATGGGCAACAGTGAACGGGGGACACGGCGCGACATTCCACTTCACACTGCCTACGGCAGCGGAAGAAGCAAATCATCCCGATACGGTCACGTAATTCCACACTTCTTCGCGCCCCCAAAGTGCGGGAATAAGTGCACGAATAAGTGCGCGAAAGCCTGGGTTGCCGCAAAGTCGCCTTGGCGTAATTTCAGAACCTATCATGCTGGGGACATGCTAAGCCCTGCTATTACCATCGAGATCTTCAGGCGGACATGGGATGTGAACAGTCACTTTGCTCTGGATGGGTCTTCAAGCAGTATGGCAGCACTCACCAGAAATACCCACAGTGGAAAGACGAGTGAAACCCATAAAGTGATTCCAATACTCAGCAGGAGTATCGTTCCCAAAGCGTAACCGACGAAGGCGATCCAGCGCGGAGCGATTAAGGTTCGCAGCAAGATCGTAGAGGTAGAGAACATGAAGACGCCAGCCATCTTGCTTCCGTATACGTTCATCGTTTGGTAGACTTCGGCGCGCCCGACTGCATACGCTC
Organism: Silvibacterium sp.; assembly: GCA_019234945.1. GTDB lineage: Bacteria > Acidobacteriota > Terriglobia > Terriglobales > Acidobacteriaceae > Silvibacterium. The sequence continues at coordinate 31,283 of JAFAKX010000032.1, read as the reverse complement.
CGGTCCGCATGAGAGTTTCTGGTGCATTAAGCAAAACCCGGATAAGGCCACCTGCCAATGCAGCCGCTGTAAAGATCATCGCGATATATATCAACCCGCTTCCGATGAAAATCGTGGCGAAAAAGCGATCCTCTAGTGCTCCCAGGCGATTACGCACCACGGCAATGAACCAGAGAAAAGCGATACCCGCAAAGGGCAGCAAGTTCACAGCTAGTGAGACGGCCCTTGAGTGACTGATCACATCCTTTGCTGCGGAATTGACGGGAATGGAAATCCACACCAGCGACTGACTGGTGATCAGCAACACGCCAAAAATCATCCCAGCAATAGCGGCAGATCGCGGTGTCCTCAGTTCCTCGCGAACCAGGGATTCCTGCTTGCCCATCCTAACCTCTCAGCCCGCTTGAGCTTCTTTCAAAGCTGGAAGCGCCCCGATCAGAATGCGAATCTCATCGAGGGGATTTGCTCTCTGTCATCCCGATCCTCGAATGAGCGCAACACTGGTGCTGCTTCACCTCAGCGTTAGAGCTCTGAGGGGCGGAAGATGATCAATTCTGGATGGTGCCTCCATAACACTATGCTCGCAGGCTCCGCGAGTCTGCGGGCCACGACTGAATTTCGACCACTCGCGTTAAAAATCGCGCCATCTTAATCAACAGCGCCTCGGCCTGCGCTTTCTCAGACGGATTGGCTTTGCCACGCACTGGCAGAAGTGAGTCGAATTCCGCGACAAATTCACGCGCCTCGGCACGCATATCGTCCGGAACAATCGAATTCTCAGCCAGCTTCTTGCAGATTGCGGCTAGGTCCATCACAACCATCACTTTTACTTCATTTCTCGCTGCATTCGTGTCCATCTCATATTCCTTCGCTGGTGTAAGGGCCGCGCTTCTAGGGAATGACCGCTGCATTCGCCGCGATTTGCTCCATCCAGCAAACGTGGTCGGTGATGCCAGCCGGGCATCGCATGGCGAATCGCCAGGGCTTTATGGAATCCGGTGATATTGTAGCGCTCGTGCAGCATCACCTTAGCGCAAGAGCCCGGATTGGGAGACTGTCAATTCTGACAGCCGACAAGAACCGTGCCAGAGCTTTAACTTAAGTCCACGTTTTATTAGGGTTCCTTCGCGAGCGGCCAATGAGCGCAGGGCGCACCGCCGTAAGCTTTACGGCGGACAACGTGTCCCTCTCGTCCCCCCGGGCGGTCACCGGCGTCCGCTAGGTAGGTTTATATGGTGACAGAACTCGCTTCAGTCGAGGAAGGACATGATTTCTCGTTAGTGCTCGGCGGCCCGCTCTTCCAGATGCTCCGGAAAGCGCATCTCGAGGGAGATCACCTGGAACACCTGAGGCGAAGAATGATCGTCATCACGCTCTTCGCGTGGCTGCCCTTGTTGCTTCTCGCCAGTATCGGGTCCCTGGCCGGGAACGTTGCTAGGCTTTCCTTCCTGCATGACGTCGAAGTGCAGGTGCGACTCCTCATTGCGCTCCCAATCCTCATCGCAGCTGAGCTGGTTGTTCATCTCCGTCTGCGTCCCGTTGTGCGCGGTTTCATCCGGCGCCAGATCGTTCCACCCAAAAGCCTCCCCAGGTTTGACATCGCACTCGACTCAGCCAAGCGGGTACGTGATTCCATCCCCGTGGAGTGCGGGCTATTGCTCTTTGTGTATGTCGTCGGCCTCTGGGTTTGGCACACCCGGGTGGAGATTAACACTGCGACCTGGTATGCCATGCCCGGCGGACGCTGGCACCTGACTCCCGCCGGCTTCTGGTATGTGTTCGTGAGCATCCCCCTTGTGCAGTTCATACTTCTCCGCTGGTACCTGAGGCTCTTCATTTGGTTCCGCTTTCTCTGGCAGGTCTCCAGAATCGAACTTCACCTCGTTCCCACTCACCCTGATCGCTCCGCCGGTCTCGCCTTCCTTGGCAAGAGCGCCTACGCTTTCAGTCCTATCCTTTTCGCTCAGGGTGTAATGCTCGCCGGTGTGCTGGCCAGTCGAGTCCTTTATCACGGTGAAAAGTTGGTGTCATTCAAGCTACAGGCCGGAGGCTTTGTTGTCGTCTTCGTCTTCGCCATTCTCGCGCCGCTCTTGATGTTTACTCCCCAGATGGCTCGCGCGAAAAGAAAGGGATTGGCCGACTACGGACTGCTCGCCCAGCGTTACGTCGATAGCTTTGAGCAAAAATGGATAGTCGATAATCCTGGCCCTTTCGAGGAACTTCTAGGAGCCGCCGATATCCAGTCGCTTGCCGATCTCGGCAACAGCTATGCGATGGTGCGCGAAATGCGTTCTGTCCCCTTCGGCCTTGATGACATCTCACGATTGGCCGCGGCCACCGCAGCCCCCCTTGTGCCTCTCCTGCTAACGATTTTCTCCTTTGAAGAGCTTATCCTGCGCATCATCAAGGTCGTGTTCTGAGCATCCAGTGTGGGACTGCTGCAAAACAATCATCCGTCGTGCTCCTTCTCAGAAGATCGCGATGGCTGGCGATATTAGCCATCGCCCTCTCCCATTTCGTTTCAGCGCAGGATCTGGCGCCGCGCGCCTATCTCATCACTCCCCTACGCAGCAACGCGGTTACCCTGGTGTGGTCCTTTTATGATGGGGGGCTTAACTTCACCGGTACCATTCCCTTAACCGCGACTGGCACGTACAACGTCCCGATTGTCAGCTATTACCATTCCCTCAGCGTCTTAGGGCGCTCGGCTAACATCACCGCCTCGCTGCCGTATGGAGTAGGAACCTTTAACGCGGCAGCTCTTGGAAAAGGCGGTTCAGCATACCGCTCGGGCCTGGTCGATCTTGGTGTGCGCTTCTCTGTGAACCTGAAGGGCGGCCCGGCCATGCCGGTGGATCAATTCTTGAAGTGGAAGCAAAAGACCATCTTAGGCGCAAGCCTGAGAGTGATCGCTCCGACTGGGCAATACAGTCCCACTCAGTTGATTAACTGGGGCATTAACAGGTGGGCTTTCAAGCCCGAATTCGGCTACTCCAGATCTTGGGGAACCTGGATCGTCGACGGTTATGGCGGTGCATGGTTCTACACAACAAACTCGGCGGACTTTCACATTCCGGGTCCGGCACCGCAGACCGAGGAACCGATCGGCTCGTTCGAAGGACATCTGAGTCGCGATTTCGGCCGCGGCACGTGGGCCTCGCTGGACGGAAATTTCTGGTGGGGCGGCGTTACCACCGTAAACGGCATACGGAATCCTGACACCCGTCAGACCAGTTCGCGCCTCGGGGGAACAGCGGCTTTCCGCCTTTCGAAGCACCAGTCACTGAAGATCAGTTACAGCGGTGGCACATACGTGCGATTCGGTGGTAATTACCAGAACGTTGCCCTCGCCTGGCAGTACTCATGGATAGGTAAGCCATAACAAAAACGCCTGCATGCCTGACGGAGAGAGACTTCCCCCACACTCACCTGTAGCCCCCACCCCAGACGTAGTCGTACTTCACACTGACGCCCGTGACGGAGGGACCATTTTGGTGAACGAGTGCTTTAGCGAATATCACACTAAGCGAGTTCCTCTCATTTAGAGAGAGGATTAACTCGCCGCCCAGAATGAAATTCTTTTGAGCATTGTTCTGATCAATACTGTTGACATATGTATCGCCGCGAAAAGAGTAGCGCGCATCCAGAGAGCCTACAAGATTGTCGCGGAATGAATAGCTGATGTGTTCTTCGAACCCGGGCAGCGCCTCTTGTCGTAGGATTCCCGCGCGGCGATACGAATTATTGTCTGTGTAGAAGTACGCGTTCGCATAGGCATCAAGTGCCCACTTCTGCTCCGGTCCAAATGGATACGAAACTGCGATTTCAGGCTTGAACGACCATCGATCCGAGCCAAGATTCAGAATCTTGTCAGCGCTGTAAAGGCCTGTTGGTGCGGTTACGCCAAGGCTCACGCCCAGCGTTGTTGTTGGCTTGTAATTCGTAAACTCCTCGACACTAAGGGCGGGACCTCCCTTGAGCAACATGGCCACTTCGTAACTGGAGTCGCCTGCGCCAGCAGTCGATCCGTTGACCTTTGTGCCAGAAATCGAGCCGTTAAGTGTGGCAATCGGAACGCTCGGCTTGATCCAGGCCATTCGATGGAAAAGACCGAAGTAGCGTGTGTAGCCGACGGTTCCCTGGTTCAGGTTAAGTTCTGCGCCAGCAATCACAATCGACGGATCAATCGACGCGTTGGAGCGCACATAAGCATAAGTCAGTTCAAGTTGGTTCACTCCCACCGGAGAGTTCTCGTAATTGCGAGGGTCAGTGAACTGAGCGAACGCTGGCCCCGGTAGCCCTGAAACAGCAAATGCCAGGCAGGCGAGAGCCAGATGGCCGGGATTTGACGCAAATCGTCGCAAGGTGGAAATAATACTGCGACAAATGCAACACCGAGTTGTCCGAATTGATATTTATATTCGACTTCTCGCGCCACGCACTACCCAGACCATCTTCGTTGTCAAGACCCATTCCAAACTTGCCGCGCGGCAACTCCCTCATTCCAAAGAGCAAATCGACTCCCGTCGACTTGGCCGAACATTTCCCTCAACCCGATAAAATAGAACTAGAACCTCCTCTGGCCCGCTTCGGCGGGCTTTTTATTTGTGCGTCTTCCGACTTTTATTTGCCCTACTTCCAAAAGGAGCCGTCCCTTATGTCGAAAGTCCGCCTTTGCGCCCAGATCCTTCCCACCGGCTCGCAATGCACCCAGTTTGCCCTCCGGGGAAAACCCTTCTGCCGAAACCACGCTGACCAGAATCGGCGCGCACTGACCGCCGCCTCCTGCCAGATCGTCGGTATGGTCCCGCGCATGAACCTCTTCGAGGTCGCCCTCACCCTCTACAACACAGTCTTTGAGCTTCGCGGCAAGTACATGCCACCCCTCCACGCGTACGCCATCTTCGAAGCGGCGCTCCATAGGCTTGATCAAATACTCGTAATGGAGGCGCCCCCCCATCTCGACTTCGCCCCTCCCACTAAACCCAACGCCAACAATGGATTACACACTGCACCAATGAAATGAATGGCTTACAACACAGCGTCACTCTTCTAGAAATAACTCTCGTCCCGAGAATGGCTTACAACTCCTGCTAATAGAATGAATGGATTACAACGGCAGCCCGGCAAACCCATCACAATGAATGGATTACAAAATGAGCCTCGAAACTGGGGGAGGGGGAGGGGGCGCCGGCCATTCTCCGTGACGCCCCAAACGGGAACCGGATAGAATCGGCAGGGAAATAGCTGCAAGAATGACCATCCGACTCTTCAATACCCTCTCCGGACGCGTCGAAGAACTCGCCCCCGTCGACGGCCGGGCCGTCCGCATGTACGCCTGCGGGCCCACCGTTTACGACTACGGCCACATCGGGAACTTTCGCACCTTCCTCCAGGTCGACGTTCTCCGTCGCTTCCTCCGCCTCCAGGGCATGGCCACCCGCCACGTCATGAACATCACCGACGTCGACGACAAGATCATCCGCAACGCCGCCGCAGCCGGGGTCCCCATCGGCGTATACACCCCCCGCTACGAGAAGGCCTTCTTTGAAGACCTCGATGCTCTCCAGGTCGAGAAGCCCGAGATCATCGCCCGCGCCACCGAGCACATTCCGTCGATGGTCGCCCTTATCGAGAAGCTGGCCGAGCAGAACTGTGCCTATCGCACCGACGATGGTTCGTGGTACTTCCGCATCGCCGCCTTCCCGGGCTACGGGAAGCTCTCTAGGAAGGACTTCACCGGCATCACCGACGGCGCCCGCGTCGACGTCGACGAGTACGACAAGGACTCCGCCCGCGACTTCGCCCTCTGGAAGTCCCCCAAGGATGGTGAGTACCACTGGCAGACCGAGCTGGGCCCCGGCCGACCCGGCTGGCACATCGAGTGCTCCGCCATGGCCACCGAATACCTCGGGGACGAGTTCGACCTCCACGCCGGGGGAGAGGACCTGATGTTCCCCCACCATGAAAACGAAATCGCCCAGTCCGAGTCAGCCTCGCACACCACGTTCGCTCGCCACTGGTTCCACGTCCGCTTCCTGCTCGTCGAAGGTCGGAAGATGTCGAAGTCCGAGGGCAACTTCTACACCCTCCGCGACCTGCTGCTCAAGGGATATAAGGCCTCGGCCATCCGGATGCTGCTTATCTCCGTCCCCTACCGCCAGCAGCTCAACTTCACCTTCGAGGGACTCGCTGCCGAGACTGGCGCCATCGACCGCCTGCGCACCTTCCACCAGCGGGTTCGCACCGCCCCCACCGTGTCCGCGCCGAACGCCGACCTCGCCGCCGAGACTGTCCGCGCCGGCCATGCCTTCTGCGAAGCCCTCGCGAACGACCTCAACACCGCCGAGGCCCGGGCCGCCATCTTCGACCTCGTCCGCGCCGCCAACGCCGCCATGGATGCCGGCACCCTCGGCGCAGAGAACGTCCCGCAAATTCTTGAAGTTCTCAGCCGGTTCGATAAGGTTTTTGCCGTCCTTGAAGATCACGATGCCGAGTGGACCCGTTTCGCCCTCGACTGGGCCGAGCGCGAAGGTCGCCTCGACCAGGCCGCCCCTGAACTCCTCGCCCAGCGCGACCTCAGCGACGAAAAGATTCAGGCTCTGGTCGACAAACGAACCCAGGCCAAGCGCGCCCGCAACTTCGCCCTCGCCGACCAGATCCGCAACGAACTGGCAGAGAAGGGCATCGTCATCGAGGACTCCAAGGACGGCGTTCGCTGGAAGCGGAAATAGCGTCCGGGATCAGGAACGCTAGGCATGCCTGACAACTTCGCCCAGACCGTAAAACAACAGGCGGACATCCTCAAAATCGTCGGCGAATACGTCCGCCTCAAGAAGGCCGGAGCGCAGAACTACACCGGACTTTGTCCGTTCCACTCGGAAAAAACTCCGTCGTTCTCAGTCAACGTCAGTCGGCAGTTCTACTACTGCTTCGGCTGTCACGAGACCGGAGACGTCTTTTCCTTCATCAAGAAGATCGAGAACGTCAGCTTTCCCGAAGCGGTCAAAACCGTCGCCATCAAGTGCGGCATCCCACTGCCGAAGCGGGAGTTCTCGTCTCCCGAAGAAGCCGCCGAAGGTCGCCAGCGCGGCAAGCTGATCGAACTGCACGAGATCGCTACCGCGTGGTTCGAGCAGCAGCTTCGGTCGCCCGAAGGCGCGCTGGCCCGCGAATACCTCACCGGCCGCGGCCTGACCGACGAGGGCATCGCCAAATTCCGCATCGGCTATGCGCCCGAGTCCTTCCACGCCCTGCGCGATCGCCTCCAATCCGTTGCCGACATCGAGACGCTGCGCGCCTCCGGGCTCTTCTCCTTCAAACCGCAGGAGGATGGCTCGCCCGGGCCGCTCTACTCACGCTTCCGAAAGCGCATCACCTTCCCGATCGCTAACGAGTCTGGCCGAATCATTGCCTTCACCGCCCGGGCCCTCGAAAGCGGCGAAAAGGCCGGCCCGAAGTACCTCAACTCGCCCGAAACGCCGCTCTACACCAAGGGCAACGTCCTCTTCAACCTCGACAAAGCGCGCCAGCCCATCCGCGAAGCCAATTTCGCGATCCTCGTCGAAGGCCAGATGGACTGCATCTCGGCTTCTCTCGCCGGATTTACCAACGTGCTTGCCACCAGCGGAACTGCCTTCACCGAAGCCCAGGTTCGTCTGCTGAGCCGCTACACCACTCGCACCATCGTCAACTTCGACCCTGACACCGCCGGAGCCAACGCTGCCGAGAAATCCATCGCCCTACTCACCGAAGAGGGATTCGAGGTAAAGGTGGTCGCTCTCGAAGGTGGCCTCGACCCTGACCGCTACATCCGCGAGCGCGGCTCAAAGGAATACGCCGCCGCCCTGCGCGGAGCCCGCCGCCACCAGGACTACCTCCTCGACCGCGCCCGCCAGCTCTTTCCGCCCCACACACCGGAAGCCAAGATCAAGGCACTCAACTTTCTGCTGCCGCACATCCGGCGGATGCCCAGCCGCATCGCCCGCGACGAGTTCGCCTCGGATGCCGCCCAGAAGCTCGGCATCGACTCAGTGCTCCTCCGCCAGGAACTGAGAGAAGCAGCGACCAAACGCCGCGATTCGATCTCCGCCCAATCCTCCTCGCTCACCCGCGCCGAACAAATCCTGCTGCAGGCGTTTTCGTCGCCTCAAAACAGTGAGGTTTTCCGCGTGGCCGAAGCCGCTTACCGTGAACATGAGTCCGACTTCGCCAGAATGCGCGCCGATGTGCAAGAAATCCTTAAACAGCTCCACACGCGTCCAGATGGCTCCGACCCTCTGCAATCGCTCGCCGATCCCGCCTATCGCCAGCTCCTCGCCGGCGTCTTTGTCTCGGTCCACGGCGCTGATCCAGACCCTTCGAATGTGGATGAGGCCATCTCGACCATCCGGCGAAGCTCACTCGAGCAGCAGCAATGGCAGCTTCGCGCCGAACTGCAAACCGCCGAGCGCAATGGAGATACAGAAGGGGTCCTGACGCTGACTCGGCAGATACAGGAGACGGCCCGCCGACTCCGTGAACTCGATTAACTGGCCCAACTTATTGGTTCAAAGCAAATTACGAGCTCGGTGTAGATGACGTATTCTGATCTTAGGCAGAAACTCCCTTGAAAATTCTCTCCTGGCTCACCGAGACCTTCATAGCCACGTTTGGCATCACACATCCCCGCCCCGAACAGCAACGGATGGCCAACCTGATTATCGGGGGGCTTTTGCTCGGCGTGCTTATGGTGGTCTTTGGTGTGATCGGGTTCCTGGTTTTTGCGATATCCCACCAATAGGCAAGCAGCCGCTGAACTTGGAGAATCTGAAACGAAACGGCCACGTGCCCCATCTAAGTGATTGAGGATCTGGCCAGAAATCAACTGAAAATCCGGCTCGGGAGCGCTGATTTATTGATGAGCTTGGCGCCCCGGCGTGATATTCTGTAAGTCTTCGGTGGACGTGCGCCTTTCGCCCAGCGACATAGCTTCGCTTTGGGATAATGCCTCAATGGCCCCGACCGCACTTCGTCCAACCCAGGCAGACAGACAGATCCGAACACATTCGACGCGGGAGACGAGACGCGCTTGGCTATTGAAGATAAATACGAAGACGACATTCAGAAACTGATCGATACGGGCAAGGAAAAGGGTTACCTGACCTACGGTGAGATCAACGACCTGCTCCCAGGTGACATGCAGTCGCCCGACGATCTCGATGATCTTATCACCACCATCGGTACCCAGGGAATTGACCTGCTCGAGGGTGGCCCCAAGCTGGGCGGAGATGCCTTTGAGACCGAGGGCGAAGAGGGCGAGGACGTAGAACTCGACCTGACGCCGGGTACCCTCGAAAAAACCAACGACCCCGTCCGCATGTACCTGCGCGAGATGGGAACTGTGCCGCTGCTGACTCGCGAGGGCGAGGTTGAAATCGCCAAGCGCATCGAGCGCGGCCAGATGCGCGTGATGAAGGCGATTTCGCGCTCCTCCATCGTGATCCGCGAAATCATTGCGCTCGGCGAAGACCTGAAGCGCGGCGTGCGCAACATCAAGGAAGTGGTCATCTTCGACGAAGAAGAGATCACCGAAGAGGTACTGCAGGCGCGCGTGCGCCAGACTGTCGCCCGGGTCGACGCGCTTGTGAAGCACCAGAAAAAGGCTGCGGCGCTCGAGGAAAAGCTGGCGACCATCAACCCCAAGGCAAAGGCGCGCGAATACCGCAAGACGCGTTGGGCCATCGCCCGGGAAAAGGTGCTGGTATCGCGCATCGTGCGCGAGCTCAAATACACCAATCAGGAGCGCAAGCGGCTCCTCGACAAGGTCAACAAGACCGTCGACGTAATGCGAACACTCGAGCGACAGATCCGCACCCTCGACCAGAAGTACGACCAGTCGAAGAGCGAAGAGCTGAAGAAGGAGTACCGCCGCCAGCAGAAGAATTGCCGGATCGACCTCGAAAAGCTCGAGCAGGATGCCGGTGTTTCGATCGCCGACCTCAAGCGCACGCAGCGCGAGATGATCCAGGGCGACATGGACGCCGAGCACGCGAAGCGTGAGCTCATCGAAGCCAACCTGCGCCTCGTGGTCTCAATCGCGAAAAAATACACGAATCGCGGCCTGCAGTTCCTCGACCTGATTCAGGAAGGCAACATCGGCCTCATGAAGGCGGTCGACAAATTTGAATACCGCCGCGGTTACAAATTCTCGACCTACGCCACCTGGTGGATCCGTCAGGCGATTACGCGCGCTATTGCCGACCAGGCAAGAACAATCCGTATCCCGGTGCACATGATCGAGACCATCAACAAGCTCATCCGCACCTCGCGCCAACTGGTGCAGGAGCTCGGCCGTGAGCCTACCTCGGAGGAGATCGCGCGCCGCATGGATATCCCCGTCGCGAAGGTCCGCAAGGTCCTTAAGATCGCACAGGAGCCCATCTCTCTTGAGACTCCGATCGGCGAAGAGGAAGATTCGCACCTCGGCGACTTCATCGAAGACCGCCAGGCGGTCTCGCCTTCCGACGCCGTGATCAGCGTGAACCTGAAGGAGTACACTTCGCAGGTGCTGCGCACGCTTACGCCCCGCGAAGAGCGCGTCATCAAGATGCGCTTCGGCCTCGAAGACGGCTCCGAGCACACGCTCGAAGAGGTTGGCCAGAGCTTCCAGGTCACCCGCGAGCGCATCCGCCAAATCGAGGCGAAAGCGCTACGAAAGCTACGCCATCCCTCGCGCTCACGCAAGCTGAAGGCGTTTGTGGACACCGTAACCGAGTAAGCTCGATTCCTCCAATGAAAGAGGCTGCCGCTAGGCAGCCTCTTTCCCTTTTGTGGCGAATCTGCTGGGTGCCCACGTCCGGATTCTCGGACAGTTGGTTCCTTGCGTCTCTTGGCGTCCCTTTGCGTCTTGGCGGTGAAGCAATTGCTTCTGCTGCTGTGCCTTCTGTGTCCTTCGTGGTGAAAAACGCGATGCTCAGTTGTGAGTGCGCCGCTCATGATGAACTGCGGTGAATTGTGGCCTCGCTTCCCGGTCTTTTCAGACTTGAGAATCGAGTCACTCGTTAAGCATTGCCGAACCGCGCGTCTCCGCCTATCCTGACGACGGCTGCAAGATCAACACGTTCATTTGCTTCTGCAGCGCTGGAGGAAACAACTCGGGTGCGGCACTCTATCTTCATCAGCTACCGGCGTGACGACTCTGAAGGCGAAGCAGGAAGGCTCTACGACGACCTCGTTCGCGTCTACGGCAAAAATGCGGTTTTTATGGACGTCGCCGGAATCGCACCGGGCCTCGATTTCCGCAAAGCCATCGACGACAACGTTGCCGGCTGCGGCGTCTTCCTTGCGCTGTTGGGGCCCCAATGGGCCAATATCACCGGCTCTGATGGCAAGCGCCGGCTCGACGATCCCGTTGACTTTGTCCGCCTCGAAGTTGCCTCAGCGCTGGCGCGCAACATCGCCGTTATTCCGGTGCTGGTCCATGAAGCGCGGATGCCGCATCCCGACCAGCTGCCCGACAACATCAAGGACCTCGCCTATCGCAACAGCGTCGAGATATCCCATGCCCGCTGGGACTCCGATGTGAATCTGCTGGTCGATGCGCTGAAGCAATACGTCACCACCAGCCCGGCGACCGAAACCCAGCCGGTCCACGCGGCGGTGCCGGTTCAGCTTCCGCCGCCAGTTTCGACTGATCCATCCTCTGCTCCTTCGGCGGCGAAATCACGCACGACGCTCATCGTGGCAGGGATCGCCGTCGTCCTGTTCCTCGGGGTCATCGCCTACTTCATTGCGGGCCGCAAGCCTGAACCGGGCCGAGTGGCAACCAGCTCTTCCGGCGCATCCGGCACAGGGCAGACCATTATCCTGGAGGGCGCCTGGCGCAATACCTCACCGGTCGGCAACGCAGACTCGCTCATTATGCTGCGCATCAGCGGCTCCGGCCCCACTTATAATGTCCAGCCGGTCGGTCAATGCCCTCAGGGCCAGTGTCCCTGGGCAACGCACCCCTTGGTTCTGCAGGACGGCCGTGGCACCAGCCAGTGGAAGCCGCGTTTCACTCCTCGCGACACAAACGAGAACAGAGTCGTGGATATTACGATCGAACCGGCGGGCGAAAATCTGCGCGTCACCGTTCGCAATACTTTTTCGCCGGACCCAAATTCGAGCCCCAGGACCAGCGACTTCCAGTACACTTTCGAGCGCCAACAGCCTTAAGCGCCCTTCGAATCCGGTGCCTGCTTCTTTTCGCGCTGTTCCTGCAGCGAGACCCACTTCGTGTTTTCCTGCGACATGATGGCCTCGATCCGCTCAGCCAACAGTACCGGCGGATCTATTCCCGCTGTGGCATACGGGCCCGCCAAAGCCAGGAAGAGATACTTCTCGTGCGTAAGGGCTTCGGAGGTCGCCCGGTAAGTCGTCCAGATCTGCTGATATTGGTTCAGCTGCAGAATGCCTTCGAGCACGGTGATCACCACGCCTAGCCCGCCGATGACCGCGTCTTTATGGTCGAACGCGCGCCCGGTGAGAAAGGGGATCAGCGCCGCCGCCACGATTTCAACGACCTTGATTGTCTTGTAAAGCCGCTGCGCTCTCTTGCTTTTGCGTCCGTACCATCGGGCCTGGTCGTCGAGGCGTGCGAGGATAATGCCCTCAGGTCCCCCCGGTGCGCTCGCGTCGATCGAAGTGGCCATTTACGATTTGTTGGCTGGAGTGGAAGAAGAGGATGTGCTTCCGGCGAACTCAGCCGCCTCGGCATTCCTGCGTCTCAGAAGCCCGGCATTCACCACCCCGCCGCAATGATCCCACAGTTTGAACTGGGCAATGGCGGCAGGAAAGTCTCCGGCATTGATGTCCTTCAAAAGCGTGGAACCCTCGAAATTCCCCGCTCCCAGGTTAAAGGTGAAGTCAACGAGGGCGTCGAACTGAGCCTGCGTCAAAGTGACCTCGACCGCCTCGTTGACGCAGTTCACCGCAGTACCGACATCGCCCAGCAGAAATGTCTCGGCTTGCAACTGGGTGATTTTTTGACCGGGCTGCACCCCCGCCGTATGGCCGTATCCGATGGTCCACACGCCCTTCTGGTCTTGATAAGCGGTGAGGACGTCTCCTTCAAAAAGCTCGGTGAGTGCCAAACCGCTCTTGCTGTAAGTGAGGTTATTCACGCCCATGAGCCCGATCCCCCTTTCAATTGCGTTACTTAGCGGGTCTATCCGCGGTGGCCAGCATAGCACGCGAAGCCATAAAGCGGCGGAGCTATTTTTTTTAGTCTCCGTTACTCACGTCAGAATCGCCGCCGCAACGATTGGGAGCCGGAGTTGGGACTTCATTCTGGCCAAGGCCTGCGGATTGCCGTATACTTAGAGATGCTGTAAAGACGCAGATTCCAAGCAGGAAAACCATGCCCAAACTCAAGACACACAAGGGCGCAGCCAAGCGCTTCAAGAAGACCGGCACGGGCAAAATATTGCGCGGCCAGTCCAAGATGCGCCATATCCTCACGTCGAAGGAGACGAAGACCAAGCGCAAGCTGGCTCATAGCGCTCTGGTCTCCGACGCCGACCACGCGAAGGTTGCGCGCATGATTCCCTACGCCTGAAAAGGGCCGCAAAGGCCCCCGGCATATAAGCCGAGCGATCAGGAAGCAAGCGAGTGAAGAGGTCAGCGCAACAAGCGCATCCTGCCTCCAGCCGCATAACGAAACACCAAAGGAGAAACAGCCATGCCCCGTGTAAAACGCGGAACAAAACGATCTGACCGCCGCAAAAAAATTCTGAAGCGCGCGAGTGGATACTTCCTCACAAAATCGAAGCTCTACCAGGCAGCTCAGGAAGCCGTCGAGCGCGGACTCAAGTTCGCCTACGTCGGCCGCAAGCAGAAGAAGCGGCAGTTCCGCTCCCTGTGGATCGTGCGCATCAACGCCGCCGCTAAGCTCAACAACATCAGCTATTCGCAGCTCATCCACGGCCTCAAGGCTGCTGGTGTGGAACTTGACCGCAAGATTCTCGCCGACATCGCCGTGAACGACGCGCCGGGTTTCACGCGCCTCGTCGAACAGGCCAAGGCTGCTCTGGCGAACAACACTGCCGTATCCTAGCCCGATCCCAAATCTGTAACGAAGGCGCGAGCAAATCGCGCCTTTCTGTTTCAGTACCGCACCACTGCGGATCGGTGAAACCGGACGGCGCACAGCCCTGAGCTTATCTCCGTCTCACGCCTTCAACGGCAGCTGCTGAGATCCCATTCACAAACTCCGCCACGCTCTTGTTCCACATAACTGGCTGATCCACAAAGGCCATGTGCCCGCTGTTTGGGAGAATCACCAGCTTCGATCCCTTGATCTTGGCATTGATCTCTTTAGAGAGCGATGGATCGCACTCATCGTGGTCACCCACAAGAATCAGTGTTGCAACCTTGATCTCCGGGAGCCTGTTCACGTATTCCACGTTCGAAAGATTGCCGTCGATGACAAACTCTCCATGCGATCCCCACATCTCGCGATAGAGATCCCACGCCGTCGATGTGTTCTGCGCCTGCGGATCATAATTCGGATCGGGCCGCGCTCCGTACAGCTTGGGAAAATAGCCATCGCCCCACGCGAGCGTTGCATACTGCGAGGGATACCGCCCATGCTCCCAGATGGCGCCCTTATCAAACAGCCCGGCCTTTTCAAAAGCATTCGTCAAAGCCAGCTTATCTTTAGGCATCTGGTTCTTGATCCGCTGCAGCACCTGGTTCATCTCCTTCGTGCTCGCGAATGTACTCGCCAGTACCAGGTGCGAGAGGTGCTCCTGATATTTAAGTGCATACGCCTGCGCCAGCACGCCGCCATAGGAATGTCCAAGCAGGCTGATCTTTCCAAGACCAAGCGCCACGCGCACGGCCTCGACATCAGCAGCCATGTTCTCGACTGTGTACTGCTTTACGTCCGCGAGTTTTTCCGACCGTCCTGATCCGCGCTCATCGATAAACACCAGCTTGTTCGTGCGCGCCAGCGGCAACAGGTAGGGCAGGAAATAGTCGTGCGACGCGCCCGGCCCTCCATGCACAATGACCAGCGGCTCTCCCCGCCCAAAGGTCGTGTAATAGATGAGTACGCCGTGCGCATCGACATAGCCTTCCTGAATCGGATAGACTCCCCCGCTTTGGGTGGTCGTATGTCTTCTTTCCTGTGCGGACAGAGCGGAATTTTTCGGATTAGTTAGAATTCCGGCAAACAAGAAGGTAGCAAGCAGAGCAAGAGCACTCTTTCTCATGGTGCCGCCATCATACGGGACACCAGATTCGCCGGCCAATCAAGTCGCCCAATCAGATAGCCCCAATCAGACAGCTCCGAGAATCGCATCCGCGATGCGTGCCGCTTCTGCCGCTTGACGCACATCGTGAACCCGCACGATATGCGCGCCTGCCAGAATCGCTGCCACTGTCGCTGCGATCGTTGCATTGCCGCGCTGCGTAATCGGCGCGTCCTTTCCGTCGTAAAACTCGGCCAGCCTTCGTCCAAGAAAAGACTTCCGTGAGACGCCCGCCAGAATCGGCCTGCCCAGTTCGCGCAGTTCTTCCTGGCGCGCCAGCAGAGGATAGTTCTCGTCGAACGACTTCCCGAATCCATAACCCGGATCCAGGACCACCCGGTCGCGCTCAATCCCGGCCTCATCTGCAATCCGCAGACTCTCCGCGAGCGCCTGCTTTACCAGGGGAACCACCTCATCCGGCGCAAGCCGTGGGAGCGTCCGCCATTCCGCCGGTTTGCCCCGTGTATGCATTAGCGCTACGCCGCATTTCAACCGCCTGCATCTCCGGGCCATCTCCGGGTCCCACTTAAGTGCGCTGATGTCGTTCACGATCTCCGCACCGGCATCGACTGCGGCCTCGGCGGTGGACGCCTTGTACGTGTCGATCGACAACACTCCATCCGGCTTTGCCTTCAGGACCGCTTTTATTACCGGGAGCACCCGCCGTCGCTCTTCTTCAGCACTCACCGCCTCATATCGGCCAGGCCGCGTCGATTCTCCCCCAATGTCCACGATATCCGCGCCCTCGTCGAACATTCCCAACGTCCGAGCTTTCGCAGCTTCGGGATCGAGATACAGGTCACCGTCCGAAAACGAATCGGGAGTCACATTCAATACGCCCATCACCAGTGTGCGACTGCCAAGCTGCAGGCTGCGTGTGCGAAGGCGCCAGACAAACTCATCGCGACGTCGAAAAGCCATTGCCCTTCAATGCTAAACTCCGCGCAAGGGGATGAAAGTTCAGCCACGGCACGCTCCGCTCGTTTCCGTTTTCTTGCTTGCAGCCATAACCGCTGCCGCGCAGCATCGGCCGCCCGCAAAGCACAAAGCAAAACCCGCATCGCTTGCTGCCGCAATCAACGCAATCCTGGCGGACCCAGCAGTCTCCCGCGCCCATTGGGGCATCTCTGTCGTCGATCTCGACGGATCGCCCCTTTACGCCCTCAACGACGCCCAATTCTTCCAACCGGCATCCAATGCCAAGCTGCTCACCACAGCCGCCGCGTTCGCGCTGCTGCCACCGAACGCGACATGGACAACGAACGCCGTCACGAACGGCACTGTTGATTCCGCAGGACAGCTTCACGGCAACATAGTCCTGCTGGGCTCGGGCGATCCCACCATGTCCGGCCGCAGCTACCCATTCCAGCAAAAAACCGAGCGCCCCAACCCGCCCCTGATGGCTCTGCAAAGCATCGCCGACCAGATCGCCGCGACAGGCATCAAGTCCATCGACGGAGACATCGTCGGTGATGACACCTGGTTCTCATGGGAACGCTACGGATCGGGTTGGGTTTGGGACGACCTCGAGTGGGGTTACGGCGCACCCGCCTCAGCGCTCACCATCAATGACAATGTCGTTTACCTCAACCTTCCCCCAAACGGCCAGCCTTCGCCCTGGAACCCCGACACGCCCTACTACACACTGGAAAGCTCGCTGACTGTACTGCCCGGAAATCAGCCGCCCAGCCCCGGCATCGACCGCGCCTTCGGCTCGAAAAACGTCCGCGTTTACGGCACGACGAATCAGAACGGGCTGCATGTCGCGCTTGCCATCGAAGACCCGGCCGAATATGCTGCCGTTGCCCTCCGTCAGATGCTCCTGGCCAAAGGCATCCCCGTGAAAGGCACAGCTCGCGTACAACACCGGCTGTCGACCGATGCCCAGGATTTTCGCCTCGAGGTCGAGCAGCCTGTCGCGATCCATCCACTCGCGCTGAGCACCTTCCAGCCGCCCACGGCGGGATTCCGCACTCTCGCCACGCACGTCTCGCCGCCCTTCGAGCAGGACATCGCCGTCACCAACAAAGTCAGCCAGAACCTCCACGCCGAGCTCTTCCTTCGCCTGCTCGGTCGGCTCGAAGGTGGTGACGGCTCGCTCGCCCAGGGAGTTCGGGTCGTTCGCCAGTTCCTGATCGGAGCAGGAGTCGATCCCGGCGACATCGTGCTCTACGACGGGTCAGGGCTTTCAGCCCAGGACATGGTGACACCGCGCGCCATGACTCGCCTGCTCACCTACGCCAACCACCAACCCTGGGGAGCCACCTGGCGCGCGAGTCTTCCCATCGGCGGAATCGACGGCACGCTCTCCGGGCGCTTCTCTGATCCAGCCCACAAGGGCAGGGTCTTCGCGAAGACCGGCACGCTTGCGGAAGTCAGCGCCCTCAGCGGATACCTCGTCTCCGCAAGCGGCCGGACCCTGGTGTTCTCCATCCTCTGCAATGACCACAACCCATCAGGCGATGCCGCCCGTGTGGCTCTGGACAAAATCGTCGCTGCGATCGCCGCGGCTGATTAGAACACCTCTCATAAATGCGCTCAAGCCGGTTTGCACGCGGCGCAGATAATTTCCGTGTTGCCGGTAATGCGTCCAGTACATCACTTCCGACGAGCGACATCTCATTACTCATCGGATTGTGATTCGCCAAAATCAAAAACGGCGCCGGCCGAATCGCCTAGTCCTGGCATAAGATGTGCATGCCGAATCGGAGCAGCACGATGTCATAATCTGTGAGCATTCGGTCAAACTGTGCTGCATTGGGTTCTTCGTCGTGCTGGTGTACAGTGCCGCCTGCGAGGTGGCTGTAGTCATACCAATCTGGGACACGTGCAGCAGGATCATTCTTGCTGTAGGAATTCTCGAATCGCATGCCTTACCTTCCGTTCATCTCCGAAGTAGCCAGGGCAAGATCCTTCAAAGCGGCGCGATGTACTTTTCCGGTCAGCCCTTTGGGAAGCACTGGCAGGAACGCAATATGTTCCGGAATTTTGTAGTCGGCAATGCGGCTGCGAACAAAGTTCCGTAGCTCCTGTTCGGTGGCTGTAAATTCGTCCCGCAGGGCCACGAATGCGATCACCTTTTCGCCATGTACCGGGTCGGGCATGCCGATCACACCCGCCTCTAGGACAGCAGGATGGTGATACAAGGCGTCTTCTACCTCTTGAGGCGCGATGTTGGAGCCGCCGCGGATGATGATCTGCTTCGCGCGTCCTTCGAACCAGAAGAAACCGTTGGCATCGCGCCTCACCAGGTCGCCGGTACGCAGCCAGCCGTCGTCAAAGGTAGCGGCGATAGCTCCTGGGTCATCCCAATATCCCACGCAGTTTGCAGGGCTCTGAACCTGCAGTTCGCCGATCATGCCGTCGGCTACGACCTTGCCTGTCATGTCAGCTACTCGAGTATCGACAATCTCCAAAGCGGGGCCTATCGAGCCGTTCCGGAGGGCGGCATCGCGAATGCAGGCAATGGGAAGGGTTTCTGTCATTGCAAACATCTCGCGAACCGCAGTTCCAAAGAGCGAGCAAAAGCGCTCCTGCAAAGCAACAGGCACGGTGTCCCCACCCGCGATGCAAAGGCGCATAGAGCTTACGTCGCGCGGCCAGCGACCCTGTTCTTCGACCACGAACCGCAGCATGACCGGCAGCAACACAATGTATGAGCACCGCCAGTGTTCAATCAGATCCAGAAACTGACCCGCGTCGAACGCAGGGATCAGAACCACAGTTGCGCCGTTGAATATTCCCGGCAGGAGTACGCAGCTCAACGCCGCGATGTGAACCAACTGTGTTGCCCCCAACATAACGTGGGTCTCATCCAGCCCCAGAGAGGACATCAACCCACTGGCAGCTGTGAGCGATATGTGGGTATGCACAACTCCCTTGGGCCGTGCCGTGGTGCCTGACGTATAAAGGATCGCGGCTGCACGATCAGGAGTGACGTCGGGCAACGTGACGTTAGTCAATTGTTCATTGTCAATCAATGGAAGGGCTGTGTAGATGCGCTGAAGATTTGGGCAACCCACCCTCACTCCCGAACAAAGGGGCGCTAGCTCCGGTTGGCTGAAACACAGCTTCGCTCCGGAATGTGCCAGGACGTAGGCGATCTCGGGAGCCTTCATACGGTTGTTCACCGGCACAGCGATGAGGCCGGCCTTGAAACACGCGAAGTAGAGGCTCACTATCTCGATGGAATTGCACCAGTGAATCGCTACGCGGTCGCCGGGCTGCAGACCCTCCCGAATCAACCAGCGTGCCAGAGCATCGGTTGATCGATCCAGGTCGTCGTACGAAACTACCTCTTTATTGCAGATCAGCGCAGGCTTTCGCGGACTTCTTGTGGCTGAACGACGCAGCAGGCCGCCCAGGTTTACGGGTTGGATTTCCAGAGACGCCATGCTTACCCTTTCGACATCAATTGCGTTTACACAGTTTGAAAACGATCACACATTTCCGCCGGAAACTATCTGCATCCAGAGCCGAACGTCAGGCCCGTCTCCCAACTCGAATACAACATCTGAATTCCAATCTTCGAACTGTTGCAGCAAAGGCTCATTCGTTGGAACGACCAAGACGGATTTCTTGCCTTCTAATCGGCTCCAGTAACACAACAATTGGCAGCCATTTTTATTCCACGACATTGTCATGCGGCTCATCATGGGTATGAGCTTCCTAAGACGATAGCTGCCGACTGGACGAGCGAGACGTATCGGGATCGATTCCTGAGACAGAATCGCCGGTCCGATCTTTCGGTGACGGGCCTCATTGCGGATGAGTGCGTTCACCCAGCATCGGGCCGTGAGCTGCCGCATTTGTTGACATCTGCGGGACTGAAAGATGTCACGGTTTCTCTCTGTGCTCTGTCTACTCCATACGAGTTTTGTTTGCATGTGAGCAGTGGCGCTCTGCGTTCAGCCATCGAGCGGGAGAAGGTGACGCAGGAAGAGGTTGACACATGGCTTCAGGAACTAGGCTTCCTTGAAGATGCAGGGCAGTTCTTTCAGTCGTGGCCTATCACCATTGTGAGTGGAGTTGTAGTCTAGACGCCTCACCGCCGGAACACATGTCGATTGCAGCATGGTCATTTCCGCGGTGAACAAACTCGCCAGCGCCGTTCTGATCAGTCAGCGAATGCCCCCGCATCCACGGGAAGTACGTGGCCGGTTATCATGCGAGACTCCTCCGATGCCAGGAAGACTGCTGCGTGCGCAATATCCTCGGGTTCGATCAGACCGAACTGCTGAGCCGCAATTGCAGCTTTGGCCTCCGGTCGATCCATCAACATCTTCCTGATTCGCTCGGTACCAACGCCAGCAGGCGCGATGGCGTTGACCCGAACTCGATCTTTTGCAAAAGCGTGCGCTGTGCTTCGCGTCAAATTCATAACGGCCGCCTTCGAGGAAGCGTACGCAGATCGTCCGCCGGTCAAATTCCCGAAACCCGCTATCGAAACCATGTTGATGACAGATCCTCCTCCCGACTTGACCATCTCGGGAATAGCGAAGCGAAGGGTGAGAAATGTGCCGAAGCAATCAACACGCATTTTTTCCCAGAATTCGTCCAGAGAGCCGGTTGTCACGAGGCCGTCGGCGCTGCTCGAGCCTCCAGCGTTATTAAGCAGGATATCGAGCCTTCCCAGACGGTCGACAGCCAGCCGGACGGTTTCTGCAACCGACTCTGGCTTGGTCACATCGCATTGCTGGAAAGCCGCATCCCCTCCCGCGGCAACTATGTTCCGTGCCACAGCTTCACCTTCAACCACTCGACGACCTGTCACTATGACGCGGGCACCCTGCTGTGCAAACATCTCGGCGCAAGTTTGGCCGATTCCGCTCGTCGCCCCCATCACAAGAGCACATTTGTTTTTTAGTCTTCCGTCTTTGTATCGATACATCGCTCCCTCTTCTGCAATTGTGACAACCTGTTTTGGCCGTCAAACAAACGCATGCGCGGTAACGACTTTTCCGAATGTCCTCCCGCGAGATTAGTGTCAGAGTACCTCGCGATCTTGGCGACTTCCTCCATGCTGTTCGCTTCAATCAGGTGGTACTCCGCCGAGCTGTTCTTTGTTGGCATTTGAGATGAACCGACCAACCGCCTCAGGAGCGATCCCTCTCCAAGTATGATGAGGATCAAGAGTGATTTCCACAGCAGGAAATCTAGCAGGGAATAGCCGTACACCACGCTAAAGAAGCAGGTTTTCGCTTCAATGATTCCGGAGAATTCGATGCGCTCATTGCCTGCGTAGCGGATGTGTTGTTGGCAATCCGGAAGTAATTCTGCCAAGGCTTCGCCTACCGGACATCTGTGAAATGGGGCTCTAGAGTCGATCCGATATCATCGATCTTTGAGGCACATTCGCAAACTGGTTCTCGCTGTTTTGACCATACCGGCGCTCACAGCATGCGGTCCTCCGCTGCCGCCCTCAAAGCCGCTGAACGAACTCACTCCACAGGAAGCCTCGGGACACCAGGTCTACGTTGCGCATTGCGCTCGTTGCCATTACGCGAACAGTGACCGCTCCCTGCACGGCCCGGGTCTCCAGGCTCTCTATAAGGAGAAATATCTGCCAAGCGGCGCCCCCGCAAATGACGAGCGCATCTCCTCCGTCATCCTGCGCGGGCGAAACATGATGCCCAGCTTCGGCAATTCTCTTAGTGACCAGCAGCTTGAGGATCTGCTTGCTTATCTGCATACGCTATGACCAACCCCCAAGACACCAACCCGAAGTCTGGCGCCCCGGAGGCGAAGTCCACCGGCCTTCTTCCCGGCATGGCTGCCGTCTGCATCTGGAACCTGCTCCTCTGCGGCATCGGTCTCATCGGAGTCATTACGCACAACCTGCCGCCGTCGGTGATGATCCTGTGCGCCTTCTATGCCATCGCCGCGAATGGCCTGCTCAAGCTGCGCCGCTGGGGATGGGCGCTTACGCTCGCCGCCGCGTTCCTCTCCATGTGCTACGGCGTTTATGTGCTCTTCCGCTTCCACCAACTGCCATTGGTCGTGATGGTGATGGTCAACCTAGTGATCTTCCTCTACCTGGCGCGACCGGAAGTGCTGGAGCGGGTGAAGTGAAATGCCGGTGGGCTCAGGTTTTGCGATTCTGGGCGTAACTGTGAATGGGGGTCCCCTCCCCCGGGTTTCCGTATGGTTTGTAATCCATTCAATCCATGGCTGTTGCCGGCTGTGGATTGTAATCCATTGATTCCATTGGATGAAAGCTGTAACCCATTCTTTAGGCAGGGTTATGGCGACAGAAGAAGGCTTCGGCTGTAATCCATTCATTCCATTGGAAGAAGCTGTAACCCATTCTTCAGCCAGCGGTTATGGCGATGGAGGGAGGCTTCGGCTGTAATCCATTCATTCCATTGGTTTGCAATCTAAGTCATTCTCTATATTGGTTTTTACCGGACCTCAAACTAGTGAAGGCGGGGGCGCGGGCCGGCAGGCCAGAGAAACTGCCTAGTTTTATTTTATCGAGTTGCTGGAAATAGTCCGCCAAAGGGCGGAGGGGATTTCACCTTTGGAATGAGTGCGTTGCGGCGAAGGCCGGGAATCAGGGGGTTGACACTTTAACGCTGCCGGTGAAGTCAAGGGCGTGCGAATGGTTGGGTTAACCTCTTCAAGCCATTCACGGAAAATTCATTCATCGTTTTGTAATTGGGAGTACTCTTGTCCCGCTGAATCAAAAGGAGATTCCACAACTATGGCTGCAGGGCCGGGAATTCGTTTTGATGTTGAGGAGTCGAAAGGTCAATTTGCTGATTTGCCGATGGTAACCATCAGGTGCCACGGTCGGCTGGTGAGCGGTAACACAGAAGAAATCAAGAAACTGGTCAAGCCCCTCATCGAAGCCGGAGGCCGAAAGATTGTCATCGACTGCAAGGATATGGAACACCTCGACAGCTCGGGATTGGGTGCATTGGTCGGCCTCAAGGTATCGGCCCTCAACAAGGGATTGGTTAAGCTCGAACTCATCAACCTGTCGCCCCGCGTGACCGAGTTGCTGAAACTCACCAACCTTGTCGATCTGTTCGCAAAATGATTGCTGGACCAAGTCATCGGGGCCCCAAATTGGGTGTCTAACGCCGGCACAAACGGCGCCATTCTGACCGAGTCGGATTGTTCACCCATGCCATTTACAATTGAAGCTTCATGGCTGCTGCCGGACTCATCCAGATCGACCTCTCTCCAAAGCGCCCCGTTTCGAAGCCCGAATGGCTAAAGGCCCGCGCTCCCGTTGGCGAGAATTACCACAACCTTAAGAAACTCGCCCGCGACCTGAACCTGCATACCGTGTGCGAATCGGCCCACTGCCCCAACATCGGAGAGTGCTGGAACCACCACACTGCGACCTTCATGATGCTCGGCAACACCTGCACGCGCCGCTGCGGATTCTGCGCCGTGCCAAAGGGCCGCCCCGATGCCATCGATTTCGACGAGCCGCGCCGGGTTGCCGAAGCCGTCGCTGCGCTCGGCCTCAAGTTTGCCGTCATCACCAGCGTCAACCGCGACGACGACATCGTTGGCGGTGCCCGCGCCTTCGCCATGGTCATCGACGAGATCAGGCGTCAAGCCCCCGGGTGCCAGGTCGAAGTCCTCATCCCCGACTTCCAGGGCAATGAGGACGCCATCCGCATTGTCGTCGCTGCGCACCCTGAAATTCTTAATCACAACACTGAATCGGTGCCGCGCCTTTACCGCGCGGTGCGCTCCGGAGCGCGCTACGAACGAACGTTGCGTCTGCTTGAATTTTCCAAGCAGCTCGATTCGAGTGTGGTGACGAAGTCTGGAGTCATGGTTGGCCTTGGCGAAGAGATGCATGAGCTCCTCGACGTCTATCGTGACCTCGCTAACGTCGGTGTCGACGTACTAACGATCGGTCAATACCTGCGGCCCTCACGCGACCATCTGCCGATGGCCCGCTACTACACTCCCGATGAGTTTGCCTTCATGAAGCACGAAGCCCTGAAGATGGGCTTCCGCCATGTCGAGTCCGGACCGCTCGTCCGTTCCTCGTATCACGCGCACGAGCAGGCCGACGCTGCCGGCGGTGTGCGAATGTTGGTTTAGGACTGGCTCGCCCATTACAATACAAAGCTTGAACAACGCAGCAGAAGGACGATAAAGCCATGGCAATTTCGGTAATGGCGGGCATTCCCGCGCTGAAAGAAAACTTCCAGCAGCTCAAATCGCGCATGGAGAAAGCAGTGCACGATTTCCAGGCCAATCTCGCTTCCACCCGTACCGGCCGCGCGTCCATCCAGATGCTCGATCAGATCAAAGTTGACTACTACGGCACGCCCACCCCACTGAGCCAGGTCGGCCAGCTCTCCACGCCTGACGCCAACATGATCGTCATCCAGCCGTGGGATGCCAGCATTATCGGCGAAATCGAAAAGGCGATCCGCACGTCCGATCTCGGCTTCAATCCGCAGAACGACGGCAAGGTCGTTCGTGTGCCTGTGCCTCCGATGACCGAGGAACGACGGCGCGACGTCGTAAAACATCTGAACCGCGTGCTCGAAGAGCACCGCACGGCAATACGCAACATCCGCCGCGACGGCAACGAGGCCATCAAAAAAGCCGCCAAGGAAAAGAAAATCTCCGGCGATGAGGAAAAGCGCGCTCTTGAAGAGATGCAGAAGCTGACCGACGACGAAATCCGGCGCATGGAAGAGATGAGCCAGCGGAAGGAAGCCGAGGTTATGCACGTCTGAGAGGCCGGAACCGCCTCTCAGCTCATGTCCGTTTTCAAAAACGCAGCGGCGCGCCGCCCAGTAACGCGGCAGCTGACAATTCCGGCCTTCCCGACCACTCCGGTACATTGAAGGGCCTTTGCGGATGAGCCGCGGCCCCTTCGTCCGCTTCATGGTGCCTAGCGAGCGCCTGTAGAACCAGTGCAATGGCCTCTTCGCGGTCTTCCCGCGATGGCCTTTCAAAATACAACTTGTACTGCGTTCCGCAAACCGCACACACAATTTGGCCGCACTCTTCGGTGGGTACGCACAGAACCTGCACCTTTACCTCCTGTAGCCGGCATTTCCAGCGACAAGGGCAAGGTAGCCCCCCGGCGTGCTGCTGAACATGCCATTTATGCCTAAGTTGGATGCCACTTATGGGCCGACCTCTTCCTGATTCAGTGGACAGAAAAAAAGCAAGATTCGGGCTCAGCGAGTTTCGGCTTCCATCGCCGGCTGGACCCAGGGACTTCCTTCACCCAGTTGTTCCCACTCTCTGATCCGCGCCATGGCTTCCTGCAGCGATGCGACCACAAAGTCCGGACGAGCCTGTCCAAAGCGCTCGCGAAGGACCTCCTTGTCGCCCGCCGTGTTCCACAAACCGATCAGGAGACGGTTTCCCGGCAGGCTCTGGCGGAGTCGTATCGCGAGCGTCCGTGCATGGGCAAAGGCAAACGGGGGGACCGCCGATACGCACAGAATCGTTCCCGCCTCTTCGCCCAGACGAGACAAAATTTCCGAAGACAGCGCCGATCCCGGCAGCAGAAGCGTCTTGTGTCCGCACCGCTCGAGGAGTTGCGCCAGCATGGTCGCTGCTATTTCATCAGCCTGGTCGCTGGCTGGCACGCACACCACCGGATAGGTACGGCTCGGGGTCACCTCCGGATCGCATGGCGGCTCCAGTGTTAGTGGCGATTTGTAATCCGTGAGTTCCGCGATCAGCTCCGTCGCACTCTGGAAAAGATACGAGCTGCGCACATCGTCCAGAACGCCCTTGTGCCGGTCCTGTTCCGTCATGATGAGCGCGCGCATGACGACGTCATCATAGAGATCCACCAACGTGTGGCTTTCCAGAAACCGGTCCGCAATATTATGAGCTTCCGTCTGATCGGTAGCCAGCAACCGCTCGTAAAAATGCGCTTCAGGAGCAAGCTCGGCCTCCTCGCCGAGCAGGATATGCAGGAAGGACATCTGGGGTACGTAGCGCCCAAAGACGATCAAGCAGACCGTCAGAGGAGTTGATACAACCAGCCCCGCCCATCCCCAAAGCAGCGTCCATACAATAGCCATCGTGACCAGGGCGAGTGCTGAAATGCCGGTGTGGCTTCCATATAGGTGCGGCTCGATGAAATTGCTTACCGCTACCTCGAGCACTGCAAACAGCAGGAACACCCAAAGAGCATGGGACCACCCGTCGAAGACCGCCAGGGTGTAGCCGATTGTCGCAAAACCGGCGATCATCGTTCCGGCGTAGGGAACCATTCTTAGCAGCGCAAGCAGAGCTCCCCACAATGTTGCGTTCGGCACATGTAGCAGGAAGAGTCCGATCGCGAAGATCACACCATAGCTTGCATTCACCAGCGCATTCATCACCAGGTACTTGCTGATGCGATCCGCCGCATCGTTGAGCGCCTGGGTCATGAGATTCAGCCGCCCCACTCCGGCAAGCAAAAGCAACCGGTTCCGCATATCTTCGCGCTTCAGCAGCATGTAAATGGTGAATATGACTACCATGCCCAAAGTGGCCAGAGGCCTTAGCACTGGTTTGAGCAATTCGCTCAAATAATGCCCCGTTGATTCCGAAGGAGGCACGATCACAACTGGCTCGGGATTCACATCCGTCCTCAGCTGCCCCACTTCGCGAGCCCGTCTTCCAGCTGCAGATGCCGCGGTCTCAGCCTGCTGTGTGACAGCATCGTTTTTCACGATGGTCTTCTCGATTTCGCGGATGCTGGTAACAGTCTTGCTGAAGGGACCGGTAGTCGGCATGTTCAGTGCCGACAGCTTGTGGCTGATGTTCTCCCGGTAATTCGGAAGATCGTTGACCACCCCGATCAATTGCCGGGCAACGATAAAGCCGACCGCGCCCGCAACTGCTGAAGCCATGAAGACAACCAGAACTACGGACGAGATCCTCCTCAGACGAAGACGCTCGAAAAACATCACCGCTGGCGTCAGCAGGAAGTTGAGCGTCAGCGCCATAGCCAGCGGGATGAGAACCTCCCGGGCGTAATAAAGCCCCAGCAGCACCAGGGCAAGCAGGATCACCGGCTCACTGGTCAGCAGGCCCCGGCGCGATCTGGTTGTGGAAGCGGAGTTCATGGGTCGTCAGTTCATTATTTGTAGATGCAGTTCTCGAACGAACCACCATAGCGCGATCCCAAAACAATTGGCCAGAAAGATGAACAGACTATGCACAATTTACGTATTCTTTCGTTTGCGCCCGTTCCGGGCCACCAAGGCCCGCCGAACAGGCTCAAAGGAGACAAATGACCGTCGCAAGCCCCACAATGACCGCCGGCTGGACCGACCAGCAGCGCGCATACTTCCAGGCGCAAATGTCTGCCTGGCAGAAAGACGAGGTTGTAGGGGTTCTTCTTGCCCTGTTCCTGGGAACTTTTGGAGCTCACCATTTCTATCTGCGGAAGAATGGTCTGGGCATCCTGTACATCATCTTCTGCTGGACGGGGATACCTACCATCATCAGCATCGTGGAGTGCTTCTTTATGCCCGGCCGAGTCCGCCAATACAATCTGGCGTTGGCTACTTACTTTGCCTCCCAGATTTCGCCGGCACCTGCACCCGCAGCGCCTGTGGCCCCCGGTATTGTTACCGCTGCCCAGAGTTGCCCGAATTGCGGTGCCCCAGTCCCCGCGAGCGCGAACTTCTGCGGCCGCTGCGGAACGAAGATAGCTAGCTCTTAGCTTCTTGCCGTTAGCCTCCGGCTGTGTTCAGCCACCGCTGACGCTTCGCTCGCCCAGATCATGCAAGCCGGCAAGAACGACTCTTACATATTCGTATGCCCGTGCCGCATCTCTTCGTTAAATTCCGGCTTGGTCGCGGCCAACGCCCTACCGAGCCTGGCCTGGTACTCCTCGGCACGTCCTAGAAGCATAGGGGTTGCGGATGCCAGGTCGCCGCCCAGGCTGAGCAGCCCTTGCCTGGAAAGATCGGCAGCCATTCGGGCCAGTTCCTCTGGAGTGGTATTCAGATACTGCGCGTCCCTCGGATCGTCGATCCACACGGGCTGGTTCCCGCCAAGCACTCCCGAGAGCCAGTATACCTTGACAGCCAGGAAATCCATACGGCTCTCATCTGTGGTGTCAGAGAAGAAGAATTTTTTCTGCCAGCGCGAGTAATACCGGGTCGTCACCGGAACGGGCTGCCGATTGCCGCTTTTGAGCAATTCGAGTTGGCCCTGATCAAGCGTTTTGCGAATTGCATTGTAGATAAAGCCCTCCGCATACGGCTGTTCCGGTGCTGCAACGACTTCGGCGAAAGTCACGGTCATACTGGCCGAAGTTTTGGCGTGGAGCGGCGATCCCTGGCCGTCCTCGAGATGCACTTCGCCGTGAACAATGTAGGTGTCGGCGCCCGATGTTGACCGGTGGAACGGCCATTGAAAGCCGGAAAAGCTTACTGGCAGCCCGGCAAGCGTCACATAGGCATCAGGCCTTGGATTCCGCAGCCGCTTTGCGGCGTCGCGCAAATGAGTCGTCATCCCTGGCAGCAGTTCGGGCTTTTGAAAATCGAAGGCCTCACTCAATTCGAGTTGCAGCGTTCTCTCGGAAGTCGCACCCGGAGCCAGTCCAAGCCGAAATCGAGCAGTGGCGTGCCGGTTGAAATCCGTCCCGGCCTCAGCCGAAATCACGATAAGTCCTGCCTTCCAGGCAGCGGTCTCCAGCATGGCAGTTAGAGCGTTTTGGAATTGCGTCGGCATCAGTGTTTCCCGAAGATGAATGTCCTTATTTTACTGGAGTGGGAACTGAAGCTCACCGGTTGTATTGTTTCAGCGCTTTCTGGAGCTCATCATGTGGCAGACCGATGACGGCGTGGCCATCGATACCGGTCATCGTGTTTGCGGCCACCAAGGCATTCACGATCGCCTCCTCAGTGGCTTCGACTGTCGCGTCAAACAGTGGATTGATGCGCTCATTTGAAACAGCAAGCACGGTATTCGGACCGGGCTCAGCATCCGCATGCGGATTGGCGGTTGAGAATGCGATGAAAATATCGCCAGAGCCATTGCCGGAAGTTGAACCCGTACGAGCAAGGCCCATGGTTGCACGCCGCGCGATGCGCTTCAATTGATGCGGCAGCAGCGGCGCATCGGTTGCAACAACAATGATGATCGAACCCTTATCGCCCTCCGTCTCGCCGCCCTTGCCATCCTTGAACATCGAGTAAGGGACGCTCTGTGGAATCAGCTTGCCAACTGGCGCGCCTGCAATCGTCAGCTGAGGCCGACGCCCGCAATTGCACTGGACGAGCACCCCCACTGTGTATCCGCCCTGCTCCTTCGTGAGCACGCGCGACGCTGTTCCGATGCCGCCTTTGAAGCCATAGCAAACCATTCCCGTCCCACCCCCGACCGCACCCTCTTCCACCGGGCCGCCGCGCGCGCCCTCAAGGGCAGAGAACACATGCTCGGGCTTTACATGAAAGCCGTTAATGTCGTTCAGATACCCATCCCACGTCTCGGCGACAACGGGTAGCGACCAGTCCTGCTTCATCGCGCTATGTTTCACGCTCCAGGCGATGATCGCATCGCGCGCCACGCCTACGCTGTGTGTGTTCGTGATGCCGATTGGACTCTCGAGGAATCCCGACTCCTCGACCCAGGTGGTTCCCGTCATCTCGCCGTTGCCGTTTTGCGCGAACCATCCTGCATAGACGGGATCGTGGTTTTCCTTGCCGCGGGGAAAGATCACCGTGACTCCAGTCCTTACCGGCCCTTCACCGACCTTTAATGGGCCGTCGCCTGAGATCAGCGTGGTCTGGCCGACTTCGACGCCGGGGACGTCTGTGATCGCGTCGAGAAGTCCGGGGGTGCCGTCGAAAGGGACTCCGAGACCGCGTGCCCGTTGCGCCGGCTGCGAGAAAGTCGAAGCGGCAGGGACGATCGCTGCAACAAAAAGCAGGATTTGTGTGGTGAGAACTTGCATGCATCGCAAATTACCTGAGAAACACCAACAAGGATAGGGGGATGATTGACAGCGAATCGTGCGCACAAATAAGGTCAATAGCGGAGTGTAATCGGTTACTTTCGCGCAAGCCCGCTGACGAGGGCTGCCACGCGATTTCTCAACACAAGGAAATCTCTGAGGCAAGAAATGGATCGACGGGACTTTTTGTTGCAATCCGGAAGTCTACTCGCAGGCGCTGCGCTGGCGCCCGGATCGCTGGCAATGACACGCAGCACTCAGTTAGATGCCACGCGACAGGCGCGTTCGATGTTGCCCATCAATCGGAACTGGCGTTTCAGCCCAAAAGTGGTCGATGGCGGCCATGCCATCGAGTTCGACGACTCCAGCTTCGATCGGGTGGTGATCCCACACACCAACCGCAGGCTACCCTGGCACAGCTTCGATGACAAATCCTACGAGTTCATCTCACTCTATCGCCGTCCGTTCAAATTACCGGCGGAAGCAAAAGGCCAGCGCGTCTTTGTCGACTTCGAAGGCGTTATGACGGCTTCGACGGTCTGGATCAATGGCCAGAAACTCGGCGAGTACAAGGGTGGGTACACGCCGTTCTCATTCGAGCTTACCCCGCACATCAACTGGGACGGAAACAATCTGCTCGCCGTTGATGTTGATTCGACCGAGCGACCCGACATTCCTCCCTTCGGGTTCGAGGTCGACTATCTTACGTTTGGTGGCATTTACCGCGAAGTCTGGCTGCGCGTCGTACCCTCCACCTATATTGAGAACATCTTCGCGATGCCGAAGGACGTCCTCAGCGACCAGCGCACCCTCGAGGTTCGCTGCTATCTCGATGGCCCCGCATCGGAATGGAACAGACCGCGCACGCTGGAGGTCGAACTGCTCGATGGCGATCGCGTCATCAGCAAGGCCTCCCAGAAAGTCACCGCTCAGGCGCCTACACCGGGCCAGCCTGCGACGCAGACAGTCACACTGAGCAATCTCGGCGCAATTCGCCTCTGGGACGTCCAGCATCCCGAGCTTTATCACGTTCGGGTACGCCTGAATGAGCTGGGCAGGGTCGTAGACGAAGACACGCGCCGATTTGGCTTCCGCGAGGCGACCTT
>JAFAKX010000160.1 GCA_019234945.1 Silvibacterium sp. | reverse complement strand
GAAGATCGGCAAGGCGGTGGAGATCGGACACATCTTCAAGCTGGGGCGGCGATACACGAATAGCATGGGCGCGCGCGTGCTCGATCCGAACGGCAAGGAAGTGACGCCGATCATGGGCTGCTATGGGATCGGGATCGAGCGCATCCTGACAGCGTCGATTGAGCAGAATAACGACGCGAACGGATTCTGGCTGCCCCGGGCGATCGCTCCGTTTGATGTGGTGGTGACGGTGACGAATATCTCCGACCCGAAGCTGCTCGCGGCGGGCGAGGAGATCGCGGCGTCGCTCGAGGCGGCTGGATTCGACGTGCTGCTCGACGATCGCGACGAGCGCGCCGGGGTGAAGTTCAAGGATGCGGACCTGATCGGGATTCCGTACCGCGTGAATGTAGGCAAGAAGACGACGGAGGGGAAGGTCGAACTGGTGGCGCGGGCGACGGCGTCGAGTGAGGATGTGACGGTTGGAGAGGTTGCGGAGAAGCTCAGGGCACAGAGCGCAGAGCTCAGAGCTCAGTGATAGCCGAGACTTATTTCAAAAGCAGGTCCTTCGACTCCGTCTGGCGCAAGCGCGCCAGACTCCGCTCAGGATGACAATTTTTGGTGGAACCCAAAGCGGCAATGAGTGAGCGGTGAGCGCACGCGCCAAATTCTGCATCTGAACGTCTGTAATAGAGCGGTCCTGAACCCTATCCCTGGGACCGAGTCTGGCGATGCTTAGTTTCCCTGAACGCGATGATCGCCGTTCCCTTATTTAGAAGGTCCACCATTTAGAATGAGAGTCGAGTTCTTCGTTTGCCGGTAAAGATCAAATTCGCCGCTCCAGCTGTGTTTAGGGGCAGCCTGGGCCGCAAGTTGCTGCTGGGAGCAGGGCTGGCTGTCGCTGCCTGCTTCGTTCTCTTCGCCTGTGTCTTCGGGTTCTACTACTTCAAGTACAGCCGGATCGTCGATCAGAGGCTTGAGAAGCCGCTGTTCGCGGCGACGGCGAAGATCTATGCGGCTCCGTCGGAACTGCGGCCGGGGCAAAAATTCTCGGCTCACTATATTGCACAGGAATTGCGAACGGCCGGCTACACGGTCCAGGGTGAGGGCAAGGCCTCGCCGATGGGTACGTTCTCCGAGGGGCCCGAAAGCCTCACGGTGCATCCCGGGCCGCAGTCGTTTCATGCCCCCGACGGCGCGACCATCACGTTCGACAAGGGAGCGATCAGCGAGATTACCGGCGACCAAGGCCAGCAGCTCGCAGCATATGAGCTGGAGCCGCTGCTGATCACGGATCTTTCGGACCAGAACCGCTCGAAGCGCCGGCTGGTGACGTATGACGAGATTCCGCACAACCTGGTCAACGCCGTGGTGGCGATCGAGGACCGGCGATTTTTTACGCACGGCGGCGTCGATTACATCCGGCTCCTGGGAGCGGCACGCAACGACCTGAGCCACAAGCACACGTACATGGAAGGCGGCTCGACGCTGACCATGCAGCTGGCACGCGGGTTCTTCCTGACCCCGGCGAAACGGTTCAAACGCAAGTTTCTCGAGATCGTCATCACGTTCCAGCTCGAGCATCGCTTTACGAAACCGAAGATCTTCGAGATGTACGCGAACCAGGTTCCGCTTGGACAGCGCGGCAGCTTCTCGATCAACGGATTCGGCGAGGCCGCGAAGGCGTACTTCGGCAAGGATGTCCGGCAGCTCACGTTGCCCGAGTCCGCCCTGCTGGCGGGTCTGATCCAGAGCCCGAGCCGGCTGAATCCCCTGCGGCATCCTGAGCGCGCGATGACGCGGCGCAACCTGGTGCTCGACTCGATGGTGGAGATCGGGGCGATCACCAAGGACCAGGCCGAACAGGCGAAGGCTTCGCCGCTGAACGTGGTTCCGGGCGCGGTGGATGCGGGCGAGGCTCCGTACTTTGTCGACCTGGTGCGTGAACAGCTGGCGCAGCGCCTGGGCGGGGACGAGTACAACCAGCAGGGGCTGCGGATTTATACCTCGCTCGATCCTCAATTGCAGGCCGAGGCGTCCGCGGCTGTCGAAGAGAGCATGAAGAATGTCGACAGGCAGGTCGAGGCTCTTCATGCGCGGCGGGTGAAGGCTGGCGACGACTCTCCGATTATTTATCCGCAGGTAGCGCTGGTCGCGCTGAATCCGCACACCGGGCAGGTGCTGGCGTTGGTCGGCGGCCGGAACTACGGAGCGAGCCAGTTCAACCATGCAGTGTCGCACCGGCCGACAGGGTCGATTTTCAAGCCGTTTGTGTATGCGGCTGCCTTCAACACCAGCCTGGCAGGGTCGCAGCTTACGAATTCTTCCGGAGCCAGCGCGACGTTCACGCCGGTGACGATCCTGAACGACGAGGAGACGACGTTCACGTTCGCAGGCGGGCAGACCTATTCGCCGCACAACTTCAAGGACGAATATCGCGGCGCGGTAACGGCGCGCGAGGCGCTGATGCACTCGCTGAACAACGCGACGATTTCGCTGGCCGAGATGGTGGGCTACAACAATGTGGCTTCGCTGGCCCGCGATGCGGGAATCAAGTCGGCGCGCGGAACACCGGCGATGGCGATCGGATCGTACGATGCGACACCGCTCGAAATGTCGGGCGCGTACACGGTGTTTGCCGACAACGGCGTGAAGATTGATCCGTGGATGCTGGCATCGGTGCGGAACCCGAATGGCGACGTGATGAACGACTACACGCCCATCACCAAGCCGGTGCTCGATCCGCGGGCCGCGTATCTGACACTGAGCCTGATGCAGAACGTGCTGAACGGCGGTACGGGATCGGTCGTACGTAGCATGGGATTCACCGCGCCGGCTGCGGGCAAGACGGGCACGTCGCACGATGCGTGGTTTGCAGGATTCACAAGCAACCTGCTCTGCATCGTGTGGGTCGGGAACGACGACTATAGCGACATCAAGATCGAAGGCGCTCACGCCGCTGCTCCCATCTGGGCCGATTTCATGAAGCGCGCCGTCGCGCTGCCGCAGTATTCGGACACCAAGGACTTTGTGCCTCCGCCGGGCATCGTGCAGGTGCGGCTGGACAAGGCGACGAACCTGCTGGCCGATGCGGCGTGTCCGGATAATGGGTATTACGCCGCGTTTCTCGATGGAACGCAGCCGACCGACACGTGCGATCACGCTAACGGCGACCAGCGGAATCTGTTCCAGAGGATCTTCGGGCTGGGCGAAAAGCCGTCTACCCCGGCGCAGGTGCCGATAACGCAGACGGCTCCGGCGCTGCAGCCCACGCAGCCCGCGACACAGCAGACCCTGGCGACGGCACAGACCCAGCCGGCTCCGCAGCAGGAGCAGCCGAAGAAGAAGCACGGATTCTTCGCGAAGCTGTTCGGCAAGAAGGACGACACAAAGCAGCAGAATCCTCCGCCGCCGCAGTGAAGCAGGGATTAGGGATAGGGATTAGGGATTAGGGATTAGAACGACTGCGGCTGACGTGACTTGCTGCCCAGCAAGGGGAGCGTGTCGAGGGACTTGGCAAACTCAATCATGCTCCACGGCAGAAATTCGGCGATAGCCAGCCCAACGATGTCCGCTTCCGCGTTAACTGCATTCAATATCTCGGAGACCTAGAGCCACAGGCACAAGCCGTTTCCGGGGCGCCGCGTCGGCAACGTGCGGCAGCGCCACCGCCACCAGCAAAACCGCAGTCGACCTCACGCAGTACCGCATACAAGCCAATGTTCGACCTGACGTGCAATCTCGGCAATCGTCCCGTCCACCTCGCGCCGCTTCCGCCTGCCCAGCACAGCGTGGTAACCGATCCCCTTGAACTGGGCCATCAGCGCGGTCACGGCGGGCTCCAAGGCGAGATCCCGTCGGAATATGCCCTGTTCCATTCCCCGCCGGATGATGCTGGACAGATGCTCGCACCAAAACCCGTCGCGCCGCTTTTCCATCTTGCCGATGGCCGGGTCCCGCAAGCCCCTTAGCGACAGTTCAATGAGGACGATGAACAGCTGTGGCTGCGCTCGTAAGAGCGCGCGAATGTCGTCGAATTCAAAGCGCAGTTCCTCTCGCGCGGTCAACGGCGAATCGTCGGCACGGCGCCTGCGTTTCCTCAACTCCTCTGTGAGATGGGCGACCACTCCCTGAATAAGCGCCTCCTTGGTGGGAAAGTGGTAGTAGAGCGTGGCATTGTTGATGCCTGCCTGTCTGGCGACCTGCTGGAAGCGGAGGCCCTCGAACCCCCTACTCGAAATCTGCTCCATCGCGATCGAGACGATTTGCCGGCGCCGCTCCGGCGCGGCAAGCTTTGCATTTCGCATGGGCTGCACTGAAACCCTCACGATGCTTCCGGCCGCAACGTGTTCGCACTCTTCATCAGCATGTGAAAATAGGCGACGCCATAGGCGGTGACGAGCGCGACGCGAATCCAATGAGTGCTCATTAGCAGCCGGTAATCACGAAGCAACATCGTTCCGTCGGAGCTCACCAGCCGTGCCATCAGCGGGGCCCACCATATGGCTGTTCCGACCGAAGTGAGCGTCAGCAAGCCAAGCCCGATCCAGACGAAACGCACCTTCAAATTGGAGGGACGCATCCAGAGCAATGCTACGGCGCCCGTTACGAGAATTCCGGAGGGTACAAAAAGGATACCCCAGATACTGTGCCACCAGGCGATGTGATAGTTGAAGGCTTCGCCTTGCCCCACGTGAGCCCACAGCCGGTAACACACCAATTGCACGAGCCAGACATTACCCACCGCGTAGAGCCCGAGAGCCGATGTAACGAGCAGCAGCCATTGCCCCCCGGTGATCCTCACGCCCGTCCATAAGCTCTTTGCGAGCATCCAGTACGTGAGTACGGCATACGCCATGACGAGGGCTATCCGGAACCAATTCGCGACCATCAGTCTCTCGTACGCGGGGAGATTCAGTCCACCCGTCACACTCGCCACGCTGCGGTCCAGCGGCGAGAGCCAAATTAAGCTCACAAGCTGGACGGCTATCTCAATGCCAAGACCCAGCGACAGGCTCCAACGCGGAAGCTCCTGCGGAGCGAGCTTCAGCAGCAGAATCGCCCCGGCCAAGGCCACGACACTTGGCACGAGAACGACTCCCCAGGTGCTGTGGCACCAAATGCCATGATAATTCCAGAAATCGCTCCGGCCCACGTACGGCCAGAGAGGATAACAGGAGAACTGGATCAACCAAACCACCCCTGCATTGAACCAACCAAGCGCCGCCGCTCCTACCAATACCCAGCGTCTCTTGCTCATGGGGTTCACCTCCCACAGGAATTGAAGCAGGCACAAGCGGATTGTGTCAACCATCTAGTTGGTTGAAACGCTGAACGATCCAATCCCACGCCGGAATCGCCCAAATGTCGGGTAGTCTAGAGCAAATCCTGAGAAGGTGTGTCCTTTTGAGTGTTGTTCAAGGTTGCCGTGCCCTGATGGTCGCGTCAACTTGGATATTGCGGTTTCGGGATACAACATCTCAGGATTTGCTGTAGTCGTCCTGCAAAGGATCCCCTGCGGCTGGGGTATGCGCTCCTCGACTCGATACTGCCGAAGCTACTGCCGCGAGGGCCCAGATCGCTGCGCATCCGGCGAGCGCTCCAAAAACAGCTCGAATCGAGTCCCATTTGTAGAATCCGTCGAAGGCCCGCTGTAGCAACGCCGGATCTGCCCCAATCCTTTGCAAACTCAGCATCTTTGGAGCCGCCTGCGTTGTGGTCAACAAAATGCACACCGACATCAAGGCGGCGCCGTAAACCGGGATCGCAACCGCCGACTGCCGATGTGGACTGAGACGATAGGCAACAGCCGCCCCAAAAAGTAGGACCGTTCCCCCGATTCCCGCGATCGGATAAATCACTTTCCCCATACCGAGATCGGCCCCGCGGCTGAACGCTGCCCACGCTTCAACCCCCAAGTGACGCCAGGACGGCATTTCAACGAGAGTTCTGCCCAAGCTGCCCAGAACCGACTCGAGCAAAAGAGCCGCAGCGATCAGCCACAACGTGATACGAAGCGCTCTGCGATCATCCATATAGCAATACCCTCCTTCGCTCTGATTAATACCTCCAGGCAGAAGGCTATGTCAACCATCTAGTTGGTTGACTCGATCTTTTGGAAGCCCTTGCCTCGTCACGAAAGCCCTTGAACAGCCTCCCCAATCCGTTTGCATCATCGCCGATAAACCAGGTACTTTTACAGCGGCCGAGCGGCCGATACCTGAAGCTGTGGAAGGTGAATACGCCTACTGGCCCGCGTTGGAGTAATAGCCCGTCCGGTGGCGTAGGACAAATGCGCTGTTCCCTGTTGCGCCGTGAGTCAACGTGACGGAGATGGTTCGGAAGGATGAGTCGGTTATGCGGTGCGCGGGGTAGTAGCCGATCAGGTATTGCGTGCGCAGGTCTTCGGACACCTTTCGGAAGGCCTGTTCGAGGTTTCCGTCTTCGGCGTAGTAGTATTTGCCGCCGGTTTCCTGCGAGAGCGTCATGAGCGCGTGCTCGCCGCCGGTTTCGCGTCCGGCGTCGGCGACAACCGGCAGGTCAATGACGCTGTAGATCATTACCTCGCCGCGGCGCGCCTGCTCAAGCGCCTGCGCGTAGTCGACCCCCTTAACCGTATTGCCGCCATCGGAGATGACCACCAGGACCTTGCGTCCGCGTCGCAGCGCGAGCGATTGCGAGGCGAGATAAATTGCGTCGTAGAGCGCAGTCGCGGGCCCATGCGAGAGATTCTCGAGGCCGGCGTCGATGCGATGGACGCTACTGGTGAACGGCACGACCTCGCGCACGTCGGAGTTGAAGTCCATCAGGTCGAGCTGATCGACCGGGCGCATGAGCGCGTGGACAAACTTGTGCGCGGCAGCCTGCTCGACGCTGAGGTCCTTGTGCGTGCTGCCGCTGGTGTCGATGGCCAGCACGATGGACAGCGGCATTCCGGTGTCGCGCTCAAAGTAGGAGATCTTCTGCGGGTGGCCGTCTTCGTTGAGCGAAAAGTCATCCTGAGTGAGGCCGGGAACGGGCGCACCGGTCGCGTCCGTAACGTTGACGAAGACATTGACCAGGCGGACATTGACCTGGATGGGAGGCGCCGAGATCTGCGACCAGAGCGCCGCCGGAGCGGCGACAGCAAGCAGAGCGACAAACCGGCAAAGCTTCACCGCTTGATCTCCGCCGGAAAGGGTTCGCCGTCGGCCCAGACGGCTCCGTCTTCGAAGTACTCCTTCTTCCAGATAGGAATGGTTTTCTTCAGGGTATCGATGAGCCAGCGGCAGGCGTCGAAGGCAGCGGCGCGGTGTGCCGATGCGACGGCGATGAGCACGCTCGACTCGCCTATTTCGATTTTGCCGAGGCGGTGAACCATGGCCACATCGCGG
The DNA here is from genome assembly GCA_019234945.1 of Silvibacterium sp. Lineage (GTDB taxonomy): Bacteria > Acidobacteriota > Terriglobia > Terriglobales > Acidobacteriaceae > Silvibacterium. Next base: position 693 of record JAFAKX010000160.1, on the reverse strand, counting down.
ATGGCGAAATCGGCGAGCGCTTTGGTGCGGAGCGCCCGCATCTGCTCGAGGGCCATCTCCTCGTATGCCTCGTAGACGAGATACAGGGTGCGACGACCGCGCGAGTGATTGCGTACCATTCCGTCGAAGATGACGAGCGCTCCGTCTTCGGGACGTTCGAGGGTCGTGACGGTCGTGTGTGCGTCGATGCGGTCGTGGACCATGGAGACGCGCGGGCCGGAGTCCCCAATATTTGAATCGGGGCCCCCACCGCTCACGGGCGGCAGGAGGGCGACTTCGTCGCCGTCGGACAAAGGGTCCGCCGGGGTTGCGTATTGGCGGTTAACGGCAACGGCGATGGAAGACCAGAGAGCGGCGTGGTTGCCGGCGAGTCCGCGGTAATGATCGAGCAGCGTCTGAACGGTTGCGCCGCCGGGCAGATCGAGCTGGCTGGAATCGCCATGGATGACATCCTTCAGGACGCCGAAAACGAGAACACGTACACGCATACTTTCTCTAAGATATCCATTCGTTAGACGCTTGAGGACGCCGGAGGGCGCTGACAGGCATCCCGCGTCCGTGAATCCGGACGTGGGGCACTCGCCTTTTCGCTCTGTCACCGGATTTTGCTGACAACTGTCACTTCAGTCGGGTGGGCTCCGGCGGTAGACTGCGGGTGTCGATTGAGGAGGGTTCTGTGGCCGATCCTGCCGT